>WRDI01000069.1 GCA_009783515.1 Bacillota bacterium
ACAGAACGACGCCGGTGGCGAACAGCGCGCCTTGATGCAACCCCGTCGCGTAACCCATCTCTATGCCAATATTCGCGGTCAAAGTGCGGACGGAACTTAAAATCGAGTCCGGTAAGGCGGTGGCGTTGCCAATTACCATGATGACCGCCATGGTTTCACCCACGGCGCGTCCAACCCCCAAGATGACCGAGGCGATTATTCCAGACTTTGCCGCCGGAAGCTGTACCCGCCATATCGACTGCCAGTGCGTCATCCCTAAAGCCAACGCGCCCTCCTTAAGCGTGCGCGGCAGCGATAACAGAGCAACCTCCGAAATACTGATAACCGTAGGCAAAATCATTATGGCGAGGATAATCGAGCCGGCAAGCATACTCGCGCCCGTCCCGCCTATGTTGTTTATTATAAACGGAACGATAAAAAGCATTCCGATAAATCCGTAAACGACGGACGGAATCCCCGCCAAAAGCTGAATAGCCGGCCGGAAGGCGTTTCTGACCTTGCCGGGCGCAAATTCCGACAAAAATATAGCGCAGCAAATCCCTATCGGCACTCCTATTACAAGCGCGCCCAAGGTCACGGACAGCGTCCCCACCATCATAGGCAAAATTCCGAACCCGGGCTCCTTCGCCGTAGGGTTCCAGTCTGTGCCGAAAAGAAAGTCTTTAAATACGCCGACTTCTTTAAAAAACGGCACGCTCTTGATAATTATGAATACGGTAATCAGTAACAACGCGGACAGCGCGAAAAGCGCGAGCACGAAGAATATCCTGCCCGAAAGCTTTTCCTTAAATTTTCTCATGTCCGGCTTTTTCATCCTACTATAAGTCCTATATAAGTTAGTGTGGAGTTTGGAGTGTGGAGTGTGGAGTCAAGGTAGAATTTCAACGAATAATGATTTAGTTCGCAACGAGGTACAATTTTTAATTAAATTTGTCCTTCATTGTGCGCTGAGCACTAAAATCCGACCTCAACTCCACACTCAACACTCCACACTCCACATTTTACCGCCCTACTCTACTACAAGTCCTCTTCTTTCCAATATGTCCTTTCCTTGCTCCGAAAGCGCGAAATCAATAAAATCCTTTGTCAGCCCCGTCGGCTCGTTTTTAAAGACAAAATAAAATTCTCTGAAAAGATTATAGGTGCCGTCTCTGACGTTGTCGGGCAAAGCCGCTACCCCGTCGATGCTTACCGCCTTAACCCTTTCTCCGTTATCGTGAATAACAAGACCCATCGAAATAAAGCCTATGGCGTTTGGATTGATTGAAACGTAATTCATCATCGTGCCGTTGGAGTGATAGACAAGCGCTTTGCTGCTGATTTGCCGCTTGTCCATGATAAGCTCCTCGAAAACGCTTCTTGTCCCCGAACCCGCCTCGCGCGTGACGATATGGATTTCGGTGGTTTTGCTTTTGACGTCCTTATTCCAATCGGCGTCCAAATCGTCGTTAAAATACGTCCAGTCGGTTATCTCCCTTAGGTACATTTGACGGATTTGCTCCACCGACAGGTCGCGAACCGGGTTCTTGGGATGCACTATGATTGCGAGCCCGTCCTTTGCTATCGCGATTACCGAATTGACGGCGTCCGTTTCTTTTTCATTCAGCTCCCGCGAGGACATTCCGATGTCGGCAGTGCCGTCTATCGCCGCCCCTATCCCGAACGAAGACCCGCCGCCCGAAACGTCTATCCTCTTTCCCGGATTGTTTTGCTCAAACTCCTGCGCTAACATCTCGGCGTATGGCTGAACGGAAGTAGACCCCAAAACCTTGATTTCATTCGGGTTGTTGCAACCTCCGCCCCAGACGACGGCGGTTAGTGCCATAGTGAGAGCAAGAATAAGGCTTACCATTCCTAAGTGGGGAGTGGGGAGTGGGAAGTGAGGAGTTAAGGTTTTTGGCTTATTTTTTAATTTTTTATGTATTTTAAACACGCGGTATTCTCCTGTCTTTTTTCAGTGCATACTATGCATACTATCCGTAGAGGCGGCATATAGCGGGCTTCAGACGGGCAACAGTTGACTTGCCGCCGACGGGAGTGTACCTCGATGTACATGACCAAGGCGGCAAGGCAAGCGTAGCCCGTATCAAGCCCGCTATATGCCGCCCCTCACCCAAATCGTCCCGTAATATAGTCCTCCGTCCGTCTGTCTTTCGGGCGTGAAAACATCTCCGTAGTGGGCGCGTACTCCACCAGCCCGCCCGCTTTGTTCTCGTCTATCATCATAAAGGCAGACATATCCGAAACGCGCAAAGCCTGCTCCATGTTGTGCGTGACGATAATTATCGTATAATTTTCGGACAGCTCTAACATCAATTCCTCTATTTTCATGGTCGATTCGGGGTCCAGCGCACTGCACGACTCGTCCATCAGTATAACCTCGGGCTGTATCGTAAGCGCCCGCGCTATGCACAAACGCTGCTGGCTTTCGGGCGGCAAGCTCAGCGCGTTCTTTTTTAAGTTATCCTTTAAGTCGTCCCATAAGCTCACCTTTTGCAAGCAATTTTGCACTATTTCTTCAAGCGTCCCCCTCCGCCTTATCCCCTGGCTTTTAAGACCCCTTACCATGTTTTCATAAATCGATAAAGGAAATACGTTAGGCTTTTGGAAAACCATACCCACCCTTTTGCGCACCGTGGTGACGTCCGTCCCTTTGTCGTATACCGAAAGGTTGTCCAAAAATACCCCCCCCGACACCTTTGCCGAGGGGATAAGGTCGTTCATGCGGTTAAAAAGGCGCAGCAGCGAGGATTTTCCGCAACCCGACGGCCCGATTATCGCCGTTATGGCAAACTCGGGAATCCCCATGTTTATGTCTTTAAGCGCGTGAAAATTGCCGTAAAACAGATTTATGGCATCCGTCCTTATTTTTATCTTTTGCTGTGGGTTGTCTTCCACCGTCCGTATCCTTTGCGGCCATTAAATTTATGTTTTGCCGATAATAGACTTGCTTCTTAACTACAAAATACACCGGCCATAGTATAAACAATACTTTATTTTTTGTCAAGAAAACATAATGCGGCAAAAACGTTAGACAACAGACTTTTTCGTAAATTACATAAGCGTACAAAGCGCAGATTTTTGTCCCTGCAAAAACTTATAAAGCGGGAAGATAGCAACATTATGCTATTTTTATTTGGCAAACATTTTATATAACTATGTCGTTCTCATAAACGGGGAAGCGGGCGCAAAGCTTTTTCACGCCTTCCCGCACCTCGTCCAAAGCCGCCTCGCCCCTCTTGATAATACGCGCCACAAAGCCGCCGATAACCGCCATTTCCGCCTCTTTCATGCCCCGCGTGGTGACCGAAGGCGAGCCGAGCCGTATGCCGCTGGTGACAAAAGGCGACTGCGGGTCGTTTGGAATAGAGTTTTTGTTGACGGTGATGTTACACTCGTCCAACAAATGCTCGATATCCTTGCCCGTCAGCCCGAACTTGTTTAATTTTACCAACATCAAATGATTGTCAGTGCCGCCCGACACAAGGTCAATACCCTCCTCCACCAATTTAGCGGCGAGAGCGGCGGCATTCTTAATCACTTGCCGCTGATAATCCTTAAATTCGGGCTTTAACGCCTCGCCAAAAGATACCGCCTTGCCCGCGATAACGTGCTCTAAAGGTCCGCCCTGCATCCCTGGAAAAACGGCTTTGTTGATGGCCTTGGCAATCTCCTCGTCGTCGCAAAGAATCAGCCCGCCGCGGGGGCCGCGCAACGTCTTGTGCGTAGTGGTGGTCACGACATGGGCGTGCGGGAAGGCGTTTTCATGCTCGCCCGCAATGATTAAACCGGCGATATGCGCGACGTCCGCCATCAGAAGCGCGCCCACCTTGTCCGCGATTTGCCTAAAACGCGCGAAATCGATTTTGCGCGAATACGCGCTGGCGCCCGCCAAAATCAGCTTGGGACGGTGTTCAATCGCCAATCTTTCGACCTCGTCGTAATTGATTGTTTCCGTCTTTTCGTCCAGCCCATAAGGGATAATTTTGTAATTTTTGCCCGAAAAATTGACCGGACTGCCGTGCGAAAGGTGCCCGCCGTGCGCCAGACTCATGCTTAAAACGGTGTCGCCGATGTTCAGCAACGCCAAAAAAACGGCGATATTCGCGCTTGCCCCGCTGTGAGGCTGCACGTTGGCAAAGCGGCAGTTAAACAGCTTGCAGGCGCGCTCGATCGCCAATGTTTCGACCACGTCGACAAACTGGCAGCCGCCGTAATACCGCTTGCCGCTATACCCTTCCGCGTACTTGTTCGTCAGGTGCGAGCCCATCGCCGCCATCACCGCGGGGCTTACAAAGTTCTCGCTGGCGATAAGCTCGAGGTTGTTTTGCTGGCGCCTAAGCTCGGCTTCCATGCCCGCCGCCACTTCGGGGTCGGCGGCCCTGATTAGTTTTAGGTCTATCATATATTTCTCCTTTTATTTCTCCTTTTTTTTGTCGGGTAAATATTTTGACATTCGTCGCTCTTTTTATTGTCATTCTGAGCGCAGCGAAGAATCTGAACTGCTTTTTGGGCACCATATCTGACATAAATGGCGCGTTTTTACTCGTTTTTAACTACTATGTCTGACATAGGCAGGGGATTTTTACCCTCTTTACTCGCTTTTTTGCGCATTTTCCGCTTTTTCTACGGGTTTCGTATTATCGATAACCTCAATAATCACCGGCATAAACTCGCGCCTACGCCTAAACGCCCGCTCGATAGGCACGCAAACGGCGACCGCTGCGGCGCAAAAAACTAAAGCTCCTGCCACCCTTGCTATGTCGTGAATAAACCCGCCCACAAAGAAGCCTAAACCCAAAAACACTAAAGGGATAATGAATAAAAACAGCGAAAACGCCGTCTCTTTTGTCGGCATTTCGGCTATCACCGTGTCGCCCGCCTTGCAGGGGGCGTCCATAATGGCGGGCAAAACCACCTTCTTTCCCCGCCCAAACGCACACAACCTGCACCCGCCGCACTTGTCCTGTTGAGCCAAGGCTATGTACGCCGTGCCGCCCTTGACCTTAGTAATCACACATTCCTCTTTCATTTTATCTACCTCGTTATCATATTGCTGATTATCAAATCTTTGATATTGATTTGTTTTTCAACCCCATCGGAAAGCCTTTTAATCATTACTTCGCCGCTTTGGATTTCGCTCTCGCCCACCACAATCACATACTCCGCGTTTTGCTTTTCCGCGTATCTTAATTGCGCCTTTAAGCTGCGGGAAAGATTGTCCGTGTCTGCGGCAAAGCCCCCGCCCCGCAGCTTCCGCACTAAATCCAAACAAAAATTCTTGGCGGTTGGCGATTGAACTGCCACAAAATAATCGAGTTTAGGCGACGTGATTTCCACCCCCGCCGCCGCGACAAGCATTAAAAGCCGCTCCAAACCAAGCCCAAAGCCGATACACGGCGTATCCTTGCCCCCGATGTCCTTAATCAGCTTGTCGTAACGTCCGCCGCCGCAAACCGTGCCCTGCGCCCCCAATTCGTTACTCACAAATTCAAAAACCGCGCCCGTGTAGTAGTCCAAACCGCGTACAATCCACGGATTTTTCTTGTATTCAATATTTCTTGCCTTCAAGTTTTGTTGCAAATCGGAAAAATGCGCGGCGCAATTATCGCATAAATAGTCGGTAATAAGCGGCGCATTTGCGACGATAAAGCGGCAGCCGTCCTCCTTGCAGTCCAAAATGCGCAGAGGATTACGCACAAACCTGTCGCGGCAAACCCCGCACATATTTTCCTCGCGCCCGCCCAAATACGATTTCAGCGCGTCGATATATTTTGGGCGGCAGTCGTCGCACCCGATACTGTTGATATTAAGCTCAAAGTTGCGGAGGCCGACGCTCGTCAAAAAGCTATGCGCAATCTCGATTGTCTCACCGTCCGCATAAGACGTAGGGTCGCCGTAAATCTCCACGCCAAACTGGTGGTGTTGCCGTAATCGCCCCGCCTGCGGCCGTTCATAGCGGAAAACAGGGGTAAAATAGTACATTTTAAGCGGCAGGGAGAGGCTGTCAAGCGCGTTTTCGATATAGCTTCTCGCGACGGGCGCGGTACCCTCCGGCTTTAGCGTAATACTCCGCCCGCCCTTGTCCAAAAAGGTGTACATTTCCTTGCCCACGATGTCGCTCGTTTCGCCTATGCCGCGCAAAAACAGCTCGGTATGCTCGAAACTCGGCGTCCTTATCTCTTTCAAATTATAAAGCCGGCAAATTTCCCTTGCCTTCGCCTCGATATACTGCCACTTGTGGCTGTCCTGCGGCAGTACGTCCTTCGTCCCTTTGGGTATATTTATCACCGCCCGCCCCCCTTTTTTGTGTTATGTGTTGTTGGGCTTACTTTTTTCTTTCTTTTTGCAAAAGGAAAGAAAAAAGTAACAAAAAAGAAAGAAAAATTTTTATATATTTATGGCTTTTGTTTCTTATATGCTTGCTTAATTAAACTTAACACATATTCCAAATCATCGTCGGTACTTATCTGAACTTGATAGTCCCCGTTCCCGTGATGACCAATTGCCGATATATCCCGCGCCAATCCTTGCGGGTCACTCAATTCTCCTTTGCGCATATTTATAAATATTTTTAATGCTTTATTCTGCACTGTTATATCTGCGATATTTGTTTGAACCTTGAAAGCAATATACACTTTTTTTACATCGACGGTAATATCTCCCCACGATAAAAAAGTCTCCTTTATCCTTTCATAAAGATTTCTTACAACCTCGTTTGCTCTTTCTAAGTGCATCTCTTCAGTATAAACTTCAATTTCGCTACTTACGATATCAAATGCTGTCGGAATCTTCGTTTCGGTATGTAAACGTGAAACTTGGTCTATACGCACGGGGACTTTTCCGGCGGCACTAACCGCGATAATATCATTATCATAGCGTGAAACTTCAAACAGAGTAAACGGCATATCCTCAAAAGTAGCCGCTCGCTTTTGATAATCGGTAAACTTAGGAGAAACGAAAACGATGCGTGATTGCGACCAGTCAAAGTCCTTTACCGTTTTTGTCGCTTTCATCTGCTCATTGTATAAAAGAACAAAATCGGCTTTTCGTTTGAGCAAGACTTGCAAATAAGTATATCCTTGATCGACAAGACTTGCGTTTTTTACGTTCTTGTATTCAATAATGACAAATGCGTTCGCGTTTGGATCATACGCAACCGTATCTAATCTGAACGGCTCACCCTCTATTATGAATTGATCTTTAACA
>WRDI01000070.1 GCA_009783515.1 Bacillota bacterium
CATTTTGACCGAAACGAAGTGAAGCGGAGAAATCTCAATATTTTAATAGGAATAGATGTCTCGGCTGCGCTCGGCATGACATGAAAGCATTTGTTGCCGTCTTAACTTTTGCAGCACCACCGACTGGGTAGAGTATGGAGTTAAGGGCGGGTAATTCCCTCTCTTGTGTGTAAACACTCTTTTTCAGCAGCGGGGGAGAGGGCGTAAAAATCCCCTCTTCGGAGGGGTGCCGAGCTTGCGAGGCGGGGTGGTTTCGCCGCTCTTCTTTACTCTCCCTCTCCTTTTCTATACTCTCTTTTACTATACTTTTCTTTTCTTTACTTTGCGGGGTTTGTGGTGGGGTTTGTTGTCGGGTTTGTGCAGCACTAATTCCGCCCTCAACTCCTAACTCCACACTCTCTCCAATTACCAACTACCAGCCACCAATCACCTATTCTCCAACGAGTACCCCTCTTTTAGGGAAGTGCCGAATTGGCGCTTGAAGTTTTCTTCGTTTTTTTGGAGGTAAATTTCGTAAAGCTCCGAGGCGTCCATGCCCGCGATAAGGCACATACTGACAAAAAAATGGAAAATATCGACGATTTCTTCCTTGACGGCGTTGTCGTCGACGGGCTTATGGTTTTTCCACCACTTAAAATTGACCTCGTTAAGAAGCTCCGCCATTTCGGAGAGCATCGCAAGCGTTTCACGCTGAAGCCACAGAGATTTATCCGAAAAATCCAGCCCCCGCGTCTTGGCGATATGCCCGTTAAGCTGCTGTTGCAAACTGAATATTACGTCTAATTTATCTTTTGAATTGTCCATTAAAACACCCCAAGTGCAACACTTAAAAATATTCGCAAAAACATTATATCACATTGAAATTTATGATGTACATAGTATTATTAATTTTGTAAGAATCTGTTTTTTTTAGATAACTCAGAGCAAACCTTTTTAAGATTTTTTCTGCCACATCCGATATTAACTTATGCATTCTACCGCAGCTTAACAACCATTTATACGGGAGTGTGGACAGCGAAACTTGAACAGCTCATGCCATTCGCCATTAATTGCATCTTCGGCATTAATTAAGGGTCACGTCTTTCACCATTTCGGCATAACGGCGTTTAAGGAAACTTTTGATAAAATATTCATAATCGTATTTGTACCTGTCTTTGAGGACGGAGGAGATTTCTTTTGAGAGAGAAATTATGTCCTTGTCGAGCCGCAGGTGGGACAGAACGCCCGCCGCGCCGTGCTGACGGACGCCGATAAAATCGCCCGCGCCGCGCTCCGCAAGGTCGAATTCACTTAATTCGAAGCCGTCGGTGTTATTTTTGAGGATTTGCAGGCGTTCTAAGGATTCTTTATTTTTCGACGAGGTTACCAAGAAAACAAAGCCCTTTTCCGCGCCCCTGCCGACCCTGCCGCGAAGCTGGTGAAGCTGCGCTAAGCCGAACCTCTCCGCGTCGAATATCACCATAATGTTAGCCGCCTCCACGTCCACACCGACCTCGATGACCGTGGTAGTAACGAGAATTTTTATTGCGCCCGAAACAAATTTGTCCATAACGGCGGCTTTTTCGCTTTCTTTCATTTTTCCGTGCAGCAAGCCAAGCCCCGCGCTTGCCAGAACACCGGCCGATAGTTTTTTGTAAAGCTTTTTAGCGGAGGTGAGTTCCTCCTCCTCGCCGTCTTCGTCGTTTTCTACACGCGGGCAGACGATGTAGGTTTGAACACCCGCGGCGGCGCGTTCCGCGATATACTTATACATATCGCCGAGCTTGATTTCGGGGCAAAAAGCGGTGGAGACGTTAAACTCGGATTTTGCGCGCCCGTAAAGGTAACTCACGTCCAAATCACCGTAAATAATGAGCGACATAGAGCGCGGAATCGGCGTCGCAGAAAGGTGCAAAGCGTCCTGCCTGCCAGCCTTATCCTCTAATGCGCTTCGCTGCGACACGCCGAAACGGTGCTGCTCGTCCGTGACTATCAGCGCGGGATTGCAAAACTCCACCCCCTCGGATAATAAGGCGTGCGTGCCGATGACCGCGTCGGCCGTGCCGTTTTTTAGGTTAAACAGCGCGGTGTCGCGGACGCTTTTCTTTTGCGAACCCGTTAAAAAAACGCACGGGATTTCGGGGAACAGCTTGCAGAAATTTTGGTAATGCTGACGCACCAAAATCTCCGTCGGCGCCATTAACGCCGCCTGAAAGCCGCTTATTGCCGCGTAATACATCGCCAAAAAGGCTATTACGGTTTTGCCCGCGCCCACGTCACCGTGAATAAGGCGGTTCATCACGCCGCCCGACGACATATCGCTAAGCACTTCGGACAGCACGTTTTTTTGGCTTTCAGTTAAGGAGTAAGGCAGTTTTTGCGCCCTCTCCCAAACGAGCGATTTGTCCGCGTAGGAGAATTTTTTGCCTGTTGAGTTAAACTTTTTGATTATTTCAAAGGCTATTAAAAGTTGCACAAGCTCTTCCGCCGCCGCCGACCGTAACGCGGCGGGAAGCTCCGCGAGGCTTTGCGGCGCGTGAAGTGACGTATACGCTTGTTTTAGGGGCAAAAGCGAGTATTCAAAAATGATTTCCTCGGGCAGGACGCTTTTTGCGTCCGCGATTTTTAACGCTTGGGCGGCGGCTTCCTTAATAATTGTAGGAGGAATATCGCCGACTTTTGGGTATACCGTCAAAATTCCTCTTAGGCTTTTGGGCTCGGCGGCGGCTTCTATGAGGGGGTTGAGGAGAGAGACGGTTTTGTCGCACTTTGCTTTGCCAAAACAAAGGTAGGTTTCTCCGACGGTAAAACCCGCCTTGCGGTAGGGTTGGTTATAATAAACGGCGTAAAAATCGCGGCCGGACATCGCGCACCTAAATTTGAAGCGGCAGATGTTAAACCCGCGGCGGATAAACCTTACCTCCGGCTCCTTGGCGAGTTCGCCTTTTAAGAGTACGTTTTCGCCGCCCGTAACGGAATCCGCCCCGCTGATTACGGACGTATCGAAATACGCCGACGACGTGATGCTCAGCAAATCGGCGGGGGTATAAATCCCCTGCCCGTTAAGGTTTTGAATGCGCTTTTCGCCTAAGCCCTTTATGTCTTTTAGGGTCATAGGGGTATTATAGCATAAAAGT
Source organism: Bacillota bacterium (assembly GCA_009783515.1). GTDB lineage: Bacteria > Bacillota > Clostridia > Christensenellales > Pumilibacteraceae > WRAF01. Next base: position 3,117 of record WRDI01000070.1, read on the forward strand.
AAAGAAAATTAAACCGCTATGTCAAAAAAATGTATATCAAAAAAGTCTACTTTCCTTAAAAATTTATAACAAAAATAGATATTGTAAAACATATAAAAACATTAAAAATCTTGTTGACATACTATTTTGTTCATGATATAATATAACTATCAAACAACCTTGGAGGTTTTTATGGACGAACATTTAACTATTAGCATTGACAGTTCCTTGCTATACGATGCTATACAAGCGGTGGAGCAAATCGGGTTGGATTTACATTCAGCGTTAAGGATTTTTATTACACGCTTAGCACGGGAACAAAGTCTTTCCTTTTTATTTTTAGGCAACACTCAATCTCAAACAGGTGTACCAAACCGCGAAAGGGTTCCAGACAATTTTCAAATGCCGCATAGTAAAGTACGCGAGCAAGGCGAAAAAGGCGATGTGACCAAAAGTAAGGCTCTTTCGTTATTTAGAAACGCGGGAGTGAATTTTAACAGAAACGTTACTTTCGCGTCAAAAAACAGGACAGCTTTTAATTATTGGGCAAATCCGGAATTTGGAATGCTTAAAGACGATTGGTTCATCGTGTTCAACGACTGGATAAAACGAGAATTGCATTTATTTTTCATTCCCGCAAATTCAATCAATGCTTCCGAATTAACGCCGAGGAGCGATAAGGAATGGCTGATAGATTTACAAATTATGTATAATGACAATTCATTTCGCGACAATAGAAGCGGTTATTGTTTTGCAAAACATCTAATCAAACAAATAAAATATTAGGAGGAAAATTTATGGCAAGGCATACGTTTAGCTTCGACGGCGGCGAGGAATTAACAACTATGGGCGCGGGTTGGTTTGTTTCATATAGCTATTATCAGCATTTGGACAGAACTCATAGAAATTGGAATAGAATTTCTACGGCAGCAAGCAGGAGTTCTGTATATCACAGAACAACAAACATGCATAATTATTGGCTACAACAAGTATTATACATGAATGACGATAATCTCAACAAAAATACTCTTGGACTTAGTTCGTCATCTATTAAAGAAATGGCGAAAAAATTGCTTGCAAAAAACGCAAACAACAAGTTGGATAAATAAATGGAAATCCACGAAGCAGAGAAAGAATGCAAGGATAAGGTGAATGATAAAATAATTTTCTTGGACATAGACGGCGCATTGAACCTCCCGAAAAACAGTACAGGTTAGGATAGCAGCGTACGCTTAAATACTGATTGTTGTATTGCGCTTAAAGAAATTTTAGATTCGACGGGCGCGTTTATTGTGGTAACTTCAACGTGGCGGCGGCATGAGTGCCATATGAATATTCTTAAAGAGCAGCTTAAGGAATACGGCATTTTTGCCTACCGCATCGTGGGGCAAACTGCCGACCTAAGAGTGCAAAGCTCGATATACTATACCGATATGGAAATACGTTGGTTAGAAATCAAGGAATATATAGATAAAAAGCGGGTTAAAGAGTACGTCATAATTGACGACCTTGATTTGAAAAAATACGACAAAGAGCATTTAATTCGGACAGAACTGTCAAAGGGCTTGACTGCGGAACTGGCAGCTGCCTGCATTATAAAACTGAAAGTAAAGTGATGTCCCTCCGCAGAGGGGATTTTGGATTGCCGCGTCGCTACGCTCCTCGCAATAACAATTAAATTGGCGCGTCCGATTCGGACGCGCCAATTTAATTGCAATAGTTTCTAAGCGTCCAATCTTTCTTTTAATTTTGCAAGCTCGTCATTTAATTCCTTAGGGAGCTTGTCGCCGAATTTAGCGAAAAACTCTTCGATTCCGGCGGTTTCATCGAGCCACATTTCCTTGTCTACCGTGAGAAGACCTTTTACGTCCTCTACGCTAAGGTCAAGCCCTTCAATGTTGATGTCGGCTTCTTTGGGGAGGAAGCCAATAGAGGTTTCGACGGCGTCTACCGAGCCTTCGCACCTCTTGATTATCCAGTCGAGTACGCGCAGGTTCTCGCCGTAGCCGGGCCAAATGAAATTGCCGCTGTCGTCGGTACGGAACCAGTTGACGTTAAAAATCTTGGGTGCGTTGGGGCTATTTGCGCCCATTTCTATCCAATGACGGAAATAATCGCCCATATTATAGCCACAGAAAGGCAGCATAGCCATCGGGTCGCGCCTAACTCCCGCCTTCAAACCGATTGCCGCCGCAGTGGTTTCGCTGCCCATAATAGAGCCGACGAAAACGCCGTTGTTCCAATCCCGCGCTTGATAAACAAGCGGCGCGGTGCGCGCGCGGCGGCCGCCGAAAATTATCGCGTCCAGCGGGACGCCGTCGGGGTTCTCAAATTCCTTGCTGATACAGGGGCAGTTCTTAGCGGGAGCCGTAAAACGGGAATTCGGGTGCGCGCCCTTTTCGCCGCTTGAAGCCGTCCACGGGTTCCCTTTCCAGTCCAGCGCGTTTGCCGGGGGATTTTTGTCTAAGCCCTCCCACCAAACGGAATTATTGTCGAGGTTATGCACCACGTTAGTAAAAATCGTGTCCCTGCGGGTCGCGGCGAGAGCGTTGGGGTTGGATTTGGCGTTAGTGCCGGGCGCAACGCCGAAAAAGCCGTTCTCGGGGTTGACGGCGTAAAACCTACCGTCCGCGCCCTTCCGAATCCACGCGATATCGTCGCCCACGCACCAAACCTTATAGCCCTTCTTTTGGTAAACCTCGGGCGGGATGAGCATGGCGAGGTTGGTTTTACCGCACGCAGACGGGAAAGCCGCCGCAACGTATTTTACCTCACCTTTGGGATTTTCGATACCCAAAATAAGCATATGCTCCGCCATCCAGCCTTCTTTTTTGCCTTGGCACGATGCAATCCTAAGAGCAAAACATTTCTTGCCGAGCAGGACGTTCCCGCCGTAGCCGGAGTTCACGCTCCAAATGGCGTTGTCCTCGGGGAAATGGCAGATATATCTTTCTTCATCATTTAATTGCGCCTTGGAGTGCAATCCTCTCACAAAATCGTCGCTGTCGCCCAAAACATCCAAAACGGGCTTTCCGATACGGGTCATTATATCCATATTAAGCACGACGTAAATAGAATCCGTAAGCTCCACACCTATCTTAGAAAACGGCGAACCTATCGTCCCCATCGAGAAAGGTATGACGTACATCGTGCGGCCTTTCATACTGTCTTTGAAAATCGAACGCAGTTTGTCATAGGCCGCTTGCGGCTCCATCCAATTATTATTAGGCCCCGCGTCGATTTCGCGTTTGGAGCAAATAAAAGTACGATGCTCAACGCGCGCGACGTCGTTAATAGCCGTGCGGTGAATGTAGCAGTTGGGCAGCAGCTCCTCGTTAAGCTTAATAATCTCTCCGAGCGCGATAGATTCCTTAGTGAGTTCATCCAACTGCGCCTTGCTTCCGTCAATCCAAACTACATTATCGGGAGCGGTAAGTGCGACGGAATCGTTCACGAATTTAATAACACTTGCGTTTTTTGTAAGTCCTTGTGCCATATATGTTCTCCTTGCTAAAAAAAGTCTAACCTCAACCAATTATCATATTAGCATAACGCCGGACAAACCGCAAGCATTTTTATGCAACTTAGCGCGCAATGCGCGCTAAGTTGTGATAGATAAGAATTAGAGAATTATGCTTTGCATCATTATATGCAAAAAACCCGAGCTTGCCGGAGGCTTAATATAATAAATAAGTTTTATGATAATTTACAGTTATTTTCCATATCGCTCGAATAATATGTAGCAAAAAATTAAAAACCGCCATATGTGGCATAGGAATGAATAACCCCTCGGCAGAGACCGCGAGATATCACCGTGGACAGATTTTTTTATATTAAATCGGTCAACGCGGCAGAGACCGCGAGGTATCAACCCGGTGAGAATGAAAAAGGCACTATATGTTGTATGGCGGAGCGCGCGGGATCGTCTATGGTGCGGCGGAAGGCTATGCATTGCATAACCTTCTGCATTTCGGCATCGGTGCGGTCAAGGTAATGCACGTCGTTGGTGGCGACAACCTTAACGCCCAG
>WRDI01000071.1 GCA_009783515.1 Bacillota bacterium
TTCCGCTTGGGAAAAAGACCGAAATAACTCCACAAAAAATGTGCAGTGGCACTTTACTACCGACAACGCAAGAGGAAAGCTAAAATGGCTATACCCGAAAATCTAATTGTGTCAAGCAACTAGATAGAATCATTCCTCACTTAATTCCTAATCCCTAACCCTTACGACAGCCCCAAAATACTACCGTCGTCAAATATTTTCATGTTTTCGGCGGCGGGGGTTTTGGGGAGTCCCGGCATAAGCATTATGTCGCCCGCAATCGCTACCGCAAAACCGGAGCCCGCGCGTAGCTGCACTTCGCGGATATGAATCGTGAAGTTGGTGGGACGTCCGACAAGCGTGGGGTCTTCGGAGAAGGAATACTGCGTTTTGGCGATTACCACGGGCAACTTGCAATAGCCCAAACGGCAAATCTCGTCAATGTTAGCCTCGGCTTTTGGTGAAAAATCTACCTCCGCCGCGCCGTAATTCTTTGTGCAAATCTTGATAATCTTGTCTCGTAGCCCCTCGTTAAGGCTGTACAAAAACTTTATGGCGGGGTTTTTGTTATTATCGCATAGTTCCGCGACTTCCTTTGCCAGTTCTTCGCCGCCCTTACCACCCTTAGCGTGGACCTCGGTGGGGATAGCTTTTATGTTTAGCGCCCCACACGCCTTATAAACTTCCTCTAATTCCTCTGCCGTGTCGGAGGCAAATTTGTTGACGGCGACCACGGCGGGCAACCCGAAATTAATGGTAATATTTTCGATATGCTTGGCTAAATTCGCGCATCCCTTTGCCACCGCTTCACTATTAGGCGCGCCCAAGTCGGTTTTTGCCACTCCGCCGTGCATTTTTAACGCACGCACAGTAGCGACAATAACGGCACACGACGGCGCCAGCCCGCTTTCGCGGCATTTGACATGCAAAAACTTTTCCGCCCCCAAATCCGCCCCGAAGCCCGCTTCGGTTACCACGTAATCGGCAAAGGTAAGCGCGGTTTTAGTCGCCAAAACGCTGTTGCAGCCGTGAGCGATGTTGGCGAATGGCCCGCCGTGGACAAACGCTGGAGTGCCCTCAAGCGTCTGCACAAGATTGGGCTTTGCCGCCTCCTTCAATAATATCGCCATGGCGTTTTCCGCCTTTAAATCGCGGGCATATACGGGCTCTCCCGCGTAATTATAAGCGATTAAAAGATTCCCCAAGCGCTTTTTAAGGTCGGCAATATTTTCGGCAAGGCACAAAATCGCCATAACCTCGCTTGCCGCAGTGATGTAAAAGCCGTCCTCGCGGAATGTATCGCCACCCGCACCGCCAAGCATGACGGTGACACTGCGCAGCGCGCGGTCGTTAAGGTCGATACAGCGCTTCCACACCACGTCCTTAGGGTCGATTTTAAGCGCGTTGCCCTGAAAAATATGATTGTCGATAAGCGCGGACAAAAGGTTATTGGCGGCGGTAATCGCGTGGATGTCGCCCGTAAAATGCAGGTTAATCTCTGCCATGGGAATGACCTGCGCATAACCCCCGCCCGCCGCCCCGCCCTTTATCCCAAACACAGGACCCAAGGAGGGCTCGCGAAGCGCAACGCACGCCTTTTTGCCGATATGACACAGCGCGTCGGTTAGGCCGATTGACACGGTAGTTTTACCCTCGCCTGCGGGGGTGGGGGTGATTGCTGTGACCAAAATCAGTTTGCCGTTTTGCTTAAAATCGGAAAAGTCTATTTTTGCTTTTGTTTTGCCGTATGGCTCTAAAGCGGAGGCGGGAATGTTTAGCTTTTTCGCCACCTCGGTAATCGGCAGGGGCTTTACGCCGCTCGCGATTTCTATGTCGGTTAGCCGTTTCTGTCCCTCGCTTATCGTAAGTTTTTCGCTCATAGTTTTTACTTCCTTTTTATAAAGGGACTTGTCAAATGCCAAAAATACCCATTATATATTCAATACCATTATAATATACTATTAGAAAAAAGTTGTCAAATCAAATGAATAGTGTTATACTATATAGCAATGAAAATTTTTTTAAACGGCGATAGCTTAACTATCGGAAAGACGGTAAAAATAGCGAGGGAGAAGGCGAAGGTCGGGATTGACCCGTCGGCTTTACCTAGACTAACGGCGGCGAGAGACTACGTCGATAATGTTTCGGCAAAAAAAACCCCCGTCTACGGGATAAACACCGGCTTCGGCAAGTTTTCGGACGTCTTGGTCAACGAGAAGGACGTCAAGCTTTTGCAAAAGAATTTGCTGCTTTCGCACGCCTGCGGGGTAGGGCAGCCTTTTGACAAGGAAATAGTACGCGGTATGCTTGCCCTGCGGATTAATGCGCTTGTCGGCGGGCATTCGGGCGTAAAACCCGATACACTCGAGTTAATGGCGCAAATGCTGAATTTAGATATTATCCCCATCATTCCTGAAAAAGGGAGCCTTGGGGCAAGCGGGGATTTGGCGCCGCTTTCGCACATGGCTCTGCCTCTTTTGGGCTTGGGCGAAGTGTTTTACAAAGGGAAAATAACGCCGACCGTCGAGGCGTTTGCAAAAGCGGGACTTGTTCCCGTCGAATTGACGGCGAAGGAGGGGCTTGCGCTGATCAACGGCACGCAGGCGATGTGTTCTATTTCCGCTTTGGCGGCGTTTGACGCGCTTAATCTTTTGAAAACCGCCGATATTGTCGCGTCATTGACTGTTGAGGCTTTGACCGGTATTACCGACGCTTTTGACTGCCGCATTCACGATTTAAGAGGGCAAAAGGGACAGGTTTCAGTCGCAGACAATTTGCGAAAGCTGCTGGCGGGGAGTAATTTGACCTCGCGCCAAGGTGAATTAAGGGTGCAGGACGCGTACACTTTGCGCTGTATTCCGCAAATACACGGCGCGTCGCGGGACAGTCTTTCGTATGTGTCGGAAATTGTGGAAAGGGAGCTGAACGCCGTCACCGACAACCCGCTTATATTCCACGATACAAAGGAATGTTTTTCGGGCGGAAACTTCCACGGGCAATACCTGTCCATGGCGGCGGATTATCTCGCGATCGCGGCGGCAAGCTTGGCGAATGTGTCGGAAAGGCGGGTCGAGCGTCTGGTCAATCCTCAACTGTCAAACGGTTTGCCCGCGTTTTTGGTGCGCGAAGGCGGGCTTAACAGCGGCTTTATGATTCCGCAGTATGTTGCGGCGGCACTCGTAGGCGAAAACAAGGTGCTTTGCCACCCCGCTTCCGTTGATTCGATTCCTTCCAGCGCGAACCAAGAGGACCACGTCAGCATGGGGATGACGGCTGCAAGAAAGGCGCGGACGGTGATAGAAAATGTGACAAATGTATTGGGAATTGAGCTGTTTTGCGCCTGCCAAGCGGCGGAGTTGAGGGGGGTTGAAAAGTTGTCGATGGCGGGAAAAGCTGTTTTTGACTTGGTGAGGAATGTTGTGCCTTTTATTGACAACGATGTCTATATGTCGCCACTAATCAAAAAATGCACCGATTTGGTACGTAGCGGGAATGTGGTGAAAATTGTTGAGAGTATTGTCGGCAAACTAAAATAAAAAACGCCCGCTTAAATTCCCCTCCGAGGGAGGGGAATTTAAGCGGTCAACTTCAAGATTAAATTTGACCTTCATTGCGCATTAAGCACTGCGCATTGAGCATTAAAAACGAGGTAAACTTCATGCAAAACAAACTCATAAACAACGCCATGCGCGTAAAAATCACCGAATTGCCCCCCAAAAAGCCGTTCATAGAGGGTATTCGCCGCGCGCCAAAACGCGAATTTAACCTGTCGAAAGCCGACACGCAGCTTGCGCTTTCAAACGCCCTGCGCTATATCCCCGACGAGTGGCACGACGAGTTAATCCCCGAGTTTTTGGACGAACTCTACACCACGGGCAGGATTTACGGCTACCGCTTCCGCCCCGATGGCAGGATTTTCGCCCGCCCCGTCGACGAATATAAAGGGCGCACTCTTGAGGGCAAAGCCTTCCAGCTTATGATTGACAACAACCTTGACTTCGACGTCGCCCTGTATCCGTACGAATTAGTGACCTACGGCGAGACGGGGCAGGTCTGCGCAAACTGGATGCAGTACGTCCTAATCAAAAAATACTTGGAGGTAATGAAAAGCGACGAGACGCTGACTGTCATGTCCGGCCATCCCCTCGGGCTTTTTAAAAGCGGCAAAACCGCCCCCCGCGTCGTCATCACCAACGCGCTGATGGTGGGTTATTTCGACAACATGGAAAGCTGGCACCGCGCCGCCGCGCTTGGCGTGGCGAATTACGGGCAGATGACGGCGGGCGGCTGGATGTATATAGGGCCGCAGGGCATAGTCCACGGCACCTACAACACGCTTTTGAACGCGGCGCGGCTCAAATTCAACCTGCAAGCAAATCAGAAACTCGACAATATTTTGTTTGTGTCGTCGGGCCTGGGCGGCATGAGCGGGGCACAGAGCAAGGCGGTGGAAATCGCGGGCGGCGTGGGTATTATCGCCGAGGTGGATCAGTCGCGCATAAAAACAAGGTTTGAGCAGAGCTGGGTGGGCGCGGTTTCCTCCACTCCCAAAGACGCTTTCGATTTGGCGGCAAAACATTTACAACAGAAAAAACCTATCGGAATCGCCTTTCACGGCAATATTGTCGACCTTTTAGAATACGCCGTTACGCACAACATTAAAATAGATTTATTGTCCGACCAAACCTCCTGCCACGCGGTATACGACGGCGGTTACTGTCCACAAAACCTTACGTTTGAACAAAGAACCCAAATGCTAAAAACCGACAAAAACGCTTTTAAAAAGCTGGTCGATCAGTCCTTAAAGGCGCATTACGAGGCGATAAAAACATTAGCACAACGTGGGACGTATTTTTTCGATTACGGCAACAGCTTTTTAAAATCCGTATTCGACGCGGGAGTGCGCGAGGTCTGCAAAAACGGCGAAAACGAGCTTGACGGCTTTGTTTTCCCCTCTTATGTCGAGGATATTTTGGGGCCGATATGCTTCGATTACGGTTACGGACCCTTCCGCTGGGTGTGTTTATCGGGCAAAAACGAGGATTTGGACAGGACGGATAAGGCGGCGATGGAATGTATCGACCCCACGCGCCGCTTTCAGGATGCGGATAATTATAACTGGATTAAAGACGCCAAGAAAAACGGTTTGGTTGTGGGCAGCAAGGCGCGGATTTTGTACCAGGACGCGGAGGGGCGGCTTAAAATCGCGCTCAAATTCAACGAAATGGTGCGGAATGTGGAGGTGGGGCCGATAATGCTTGGGCGCGACCACCACGACACGGGCGGCACGGACTCGCCCTTCCGCGAGACCTCCAACATCAAGGATGTCAGCAACATTATGGCGGACATGGCGACGCAGGTTTTCGCGGGCAACGCGGCGCGGGGCATGAGCCTTGTCGCCCTGCACAACGGCGGCGGCACGGGCATAGGACGCGCCATAAACGGCGGTTTTGGCATGGTTTTGGACGGCAGTTTGCGGGTTGATAAGATTTTGAAAACGGCGATGGTGTGGGACGTTATGTGCGGCGTCAGCAGGCGGGCATGGGCGAAAAATACGAATTCATTGGGCGTATGTGAGGAGTTTAATGATAGGGGCGCGGGGACGGTCACCTTGCCGTTTGCGGCAGATATGGGAAAAGTCGCCAAAGCGGTGGAAAATAGTTGGGCATGTGAACATAAATAAATATGCCCGTCCGTTCACAAAACAAGGAGAAAAACCATGAACTTTAACAAAATAATCGAGTGCGTGCCAAACTTTTCGGAGGGAAGGGACGCGGACAAGGTCGAACAAATCGTCGGCTGTTTTCGCGGGGTAGAGGGCGTAAAGCTGCTTGACTACTCCCTTGACAAGGACCACAACCGCAGCGTCGTCACGGTGGCGGGCGAGCCTGAGGCCGTCAAAAACGCGGTAATAAAAGCGGTGGGCGTCGCGCAAACGCTGATTGACTTGACCAAGCACGAGGGGCAGCATCCCCGCATGGGCGCGACGGACGTCGTCCCCTTTATCCCCGTCAAAAATGTAAGCGACGACGAGGCAAACGCCCTTGCAAAAGAGGTCGGCGAGGCGATTGCCCGCGATTATAATATCCCTATTTTCTTCTACGAAAGGTCGGCAAGCGCAGCGCACCGCGAAAATTTGGCCGACATACGCAAAGGGCAGTTTGAGGGAATGGCGGAAAAAATGAAGGACGAAAAATGGCGCCCCGACTGCGGCCCATCATACCCGCACCCCACGGCGGGAGTGACTGCGGTGGGCTTCCGCGCTCCCCTCGTCGCGTTTAACGTCAACCTCGATACGCCCAATTTGGACATCGCCACAGCCATAGCCAAAAAGGTGCGCCACATAGGCGGCGGCCTGCGCTATTGCAAGGCGATGGGCGTCGACTTGGCGGACAGGAAGCAAACCCAAGTTTCAATGAATTTGACCGATTTTAACAAAACCCCCATTTACTTCGCCGTCGAACTGGTGAGGGTTGAGGCGCGCCGCTATGGCGTCAACGTCGTGGGTTGCGAGGTAGTGGGCTTAGTGCCGCAAAAGGCGCTTATCGACTGCGCGGAGTATTATTTACAGCTTGAAAACTTTTCGCCAAGTCAGGTTTTAGAAACAAAAATGACGGAATAGGACAAAATCAATCATGAATTTATTACTAAAGAACATAGGACAACTCGTCACACCCACGGGCAAAATCCCCGCACGGGGCAAACAAATGGACGCCGTTAAGGTTTTTAACGACGCTGTTATCGCCGCGGAAAACGGGATGATTACTTACGCGGGCAACAAAAAAGACTTTGACGAGGCGAAATACGACAATGCGAAATATACCGTTATCGACTGCAAAGGCAACGCCGTAATCCCCGGATTTGTGGACAGCCACACGCACTTGGTCTTTGGCGGGTATCGCGCAAACGAATTTATAATGCGGCAAAAGGGTATGTCGTACATGGACATTATGCAGGCGGGCGGAGGGATTGCCGCGTCCGTCGAAGCCACAAAAAATGCGACGGAGAAGGAATTAACCGCCTCCGCCTTGGCGCGAATCAACGAGTTAAAA
>WRDI01000072.1 GCA_009783515.1 Bacillota bacterium
ATAATTGCAAATTAAACCCGCCCGTCAACACGTCCATGTCCAAAATTTCGCCGATAATAAATAAATTTTTGCACACCTTGCTCTCCATTGTCTTGGGGTCAACCTGCGCCAAACTCACGCCGCCGCGGGTCACCACCGCCTCGTCAAAACCACCCGTGCCCGAAAGGGTGAACTCCAAGCCCTTCAAAGCCCCCGCAATCGCCGCCCTCTCGACCTTCGTCACGTCCGCCGCCGCCCTATTCCCTATCCCCAGCCCATTAATTATATACCATACAAGGCTTTTTGGCAATAGTTTTGCAAGGGTGTTTTTTAGCGCCCCCGCCCTAGCGTCGGCAAGCAGGGCGGCCAATCTTTTGTCGATTTCTTCCCGCGTTTTTTTGGGAAAAAAGTCAACTTGCAATTTGAGGTTGTCATGCCCCGCGCATAAAGCGGAAAGCGTAAGTATTACAGGTCCGCTGACCCCGTTATCGGTGAATAAAATCTCGCCCTCCGCGCTCGTATTCCACACCTTTGCTCCGACGTTTTTTAGGCTAATCCCGCGCAAAGCCGCCGTGTCCTCTTTGAATACAAACGGAACCAACGAGGGATAAAGCGGCGTTATCTCATGTCCCAAAGCGCGCAAAACGCCGTATATACTGCCGTCGCTGCCCGTTGCGGGATAGGTTTTTCCGCCCGCCGCAATAATCAAAATATCCGCGTCGATAACCCTTTCATCGTTTACCGCGCCGTCTTTAACGATAATCCTATACCCCTCTCCGCACCTTTCCACGCCTTTGACAAATGTATCATATATAATCTCCGCACCCTGCCCGACCGCCGCGGCAAGCAAGGTTTTTGTCACATCGCTCGCCTTGTCGCTAAGCGGAAACACCCGCCCCCCGCGTTCCGTCTTAAGCCTCAGTCCGTGTTTTTCAAAAAAATCCATGACGAAAGCGGGCGGAAAGCGGTGTATCATCCCCCGCGCAAACTTCTCGCCCTTTACCACACGTTTCAAAAACTCGTCGGGCGGCAAATCGTTGGTCAGGTTGCACCGCCCCTTGCCCGTGATATACAGCTTTTTTCCCGCTTTTTCGTTGCGCTCAAGTGTGAGCGTGGGGGCGCAAATGTTTGCCGCCGCCATCAGCCCCGCCGCCCCCGCGCCGATTACAACTATTTTCATAATCCTCCGAAATCAAACAGATAGTATACCGTGTAACTTAATGCGGATTTTAATTATGCGGGCGAACATTGTTCGCCCCTACGAACTCGCCCTTAATTCTTTTTAAAGTAACATAATCGTTGCGGTCGTTCTGCACGGGCGTAAGGGTGACGTACCCCTCGCCGAACCAATGGATGTCACAGTCCCGACCGTCCTCCGGCAGAGGCTGAGGCGTCCCCGTCAGCCTGTGACCCTCCCCGTGCGGCACAAACCCGTCAAAATAACGGTGGTCCCCCAAGCCCGTTATCTTCACCCCTTTGACAGGCTGTTTTGCGGGATAATTGATGTTAAGCGCGGAGGTTCCCGGCAAATCAAGCGCAAGCATTTTGTCTAAATTATCAACTACAAACGCCGCGACTTCTTCCAATTTTTCCTCGCTTGCGTGATAACCTGTACTGACGGCGATTGACCTGACGCCCATATAAAGCCCCTCGAAGGCGGCGGCGACCGTACCGCTGTAAATTACGTCGGTACCCAAATTCATGCCGTTGTTTATGCCGGAAACCACCAAATCGGGGGGCTGCCGCATAAGATGAAGTGTTGCCAGCTTTACGCAATCGGCGGGCGTGCCGCTCATACTGTAGGCTGTAAAGCCGAAGCGCGAATCCTCTTTGTACGTCACGCTGTACATGCTGCTAAGGCTTTGCGAGCACGCGGAGCGTTCGCCGTCGGGGGCTACCAAAACAACCTCATGCTTTTGCGATAACGCCTTCGCCAAAACGTGTATTCCAACGGATTCTATGCCGTCGTCGTTTGTCACTAAAATTCTCATGTTTTATACGCATCCCTTGGTATATTTTTGAAATATGTTCTTCGAAAGGACAGATTTGCAAATAATACAAACCCCAAATCCCCGCGATGATTATTATATAAAATACGGAAAAAAAAGGCAAGCGAATAATATTGCCGCTTGTTCAATGCCTTTTTATTCTTTAATAAAACCCATAAAAAGAAAAAACACCCTTAACAAAGAATGTTTTTGTCCTGTTTTGGAGGTACCACCCGGATTTGAACCGGGGGTTAAGACTTTGCAGGCCTCTGCCTTACCGCTTGGCTATGGTACCGTAAATATAACCGGCATTCTCTAACGACCCCGGCATGGTAGGAGCTATAGGACTCGAACCTACGACCCTCTGCTTGTAAGGCAGACGCTCTCCCAACTGAGCTAAACTCCCATATTTGACCGCGAGGCGAATTATAGCACAAAATTACGCTTTTTGCAAGTCATTTTGCGCCTATCGCGACCTATTTTTGTGAATTTATCAATTTATCGCAAAGAATCCCAATCTAACCCATTACAGACTCCTAATAGTCTTATTTTATGCAAAATGTGCGGTAGAATTGATACTTTTTATAGAATCGATAGGAATATTAAGGTAACGTACGAATAAACGTGCCCTTCTGTATGTAAGACAGATACCAAAAATATGCCGCTTAAAATTCTTAAAACTGCGACAATTTGATTTTTGATCGACCCACACTAAATTTTTTTGCAATTTCCACGCTTTTTCCTTGACATTTGTGCGTATCCATAGTATACTTGGTCAAGTCAGTTTTGGATTGGGAATTTTCCCTCTGTTTTTGACCGCCAAGGGCCTTTAGCTCAGTTGGTTAGAGCAGCCGGCTCATAACCGGCTTGTCCGGGGTTCGAGTCCCTGAAGGCCCACCACACACCTTTATTTCTTTTTCTTATCCCCTCTATCCTCCAATCCGATATATGATCCCTATTCCTTGTTCCCTATCCCATATCTCCCGTCCCATACCAATGGCCTGGTAGTTCAGCTGGTTAGAACGCTAGCCTGTCACGTTAGAGGTCGAGGGTTCGAGTCCCTTCCAGGTCGCCAAAAGTAACGAGCCCAAGCAAGCCGCCTTGCTTTGGCTCGTTTCTTTTTTCTAAGGCGGCAAAAGGTAATAAACTCAGGCAAGGAGGAATCTATGGAAGAAACGCACGATGTTGTTTTTGAAAACGAAAGCGTAAGGGTGGAAATTATCAAGTCTTTTGGCGTAGAGAGCGGGGCAGACGAGTGGTACGACCAAGAGGAAAGCGAAATCGCGTTTGTAACAAAAGGGGGCGCGGTGATTGATTTCGGCGACCGCAAATTGACCCTTAATGCGGGCGATTACTATCATTTTAGGGCGCATGAAAGGCACAGGGTGGATTTTACCAGTGACGATTGCGAGTGGCTTTGTTTATATATCAGTGCTCAGCGCATAGCGCGCAGCGCACGGTGAAGGTTGGTTTATTTTAAATCTTATATCTGACCTTCACTGTGCGCTGCGCACTATAAAAACTCTTGCCAAACCCACCCGAAAAACTGTATAATACCTTTATGCCGGATTTTAAGGTAGTTTCTAACTTTTCGCCCATGGGGGACCAGCCCGCGGCGATAGAGAAAATCGCGGACGCCATTGTGGACGGTTTGGCGCATCAGGTGTTGCTTGGGGTGACGGGCAGCGGCAAGACCTTTACTATGGCGAAAATCATAGAGCGGGTCAACCGCCCCGCCCTTATTTTGGCGCACAACAAAACGCTTGCCGCCCAGCTTTGCAATGAATTCCGCGAGTTTTTCCCCCATAACCGCGTGGAGTTTTTCGTCTCGTATTACGACTATTTTCAGCCGGAAGCCTACATCGTTTCCACCGACACATATATCGAAAAGGATTTAGAGGTCAACGACGAGATTGACAAGCTGCGGCACAGCGCGACGTCGTCCTTGCAGGAAAGGCGGGACACGATTGTGGTGGCGTCCGTGTCCTGCATATACGGTCTTGGCGCGCCGGAGGAATATTACCGCCTGTCAATATCGCTTCGCCCCAATCAAGTTATTTCCCGCGACGAGCTGATACGGCGGCTTATCGAAATCAATTATAAGCGCAACGACGTCGAGTTTGTTCGCACGCATTTTACCGTGCGCGGCGATACGGTGGAGATTTTTCCCGCCTCCGAGAGTGAAACCGCAATCCGCGTCGTGTTTTTCGGCGACGAGATAGAGAGTATCGCGCAGTTTTCCCCCGTCGACGGCAAAACGGTGGCGCGGCTAAGCCATGCGGCGATTTTTCCCGCCAGCCATTACGCAGTCGAGCATGAAAAATTAGAGGCGGCAACAAGTCAGATTTCAAGTGACTTGGAGGAGCAATTAAAGTTTTTCACCGATTGCGGCAAGCTGATAGAGGCGCAAAGATTAAGCCAGCGCGTAAAATACGACGTGGAAATGATGCGCGAGGTGGGCTACTGCACGGGAATAGAGAATTATTCGCGCTATTTTGACGGGCGAGCCGCGGGGGAGCCGCCCTTCACCTTATTGGACTATTTCCCCAAAGATTTTGTGTTGTTTGTGGACGAAAGCCACATGTCGCTGCCGCAGGTACGCGCCATGTACAAGGGCGATTTGGCGCGCAAAACCAATTTAGTGAATTATGGGTTTCGCCTGCCCGCCGCCTACGACAACCGCCCGCTTAACTTTGACGAGTTCAACGAAAGGATAAAGCAGGCAGTATATGTGTCCGCCACGCCCGCCCCTTACGAGCTTAAAAAGGCGGGGGGGACGGTTGTCGAACAGGTAATTCGCCCCACAGGGCTTGTCGACCCGCCCGTCGAGGTGCGCCCTATAAAAGGGCAGATTGACGACTTATTGGACGAAATAAGGCTGGCGGTAAAAAACAATGGCAGGGTGCTGGTCACCACGCTGACGCGCAAAATGGCGGAAAGCCTGTCCAAATATTTGGCGGAAAACGGCGTCAAGGTGCGGTATTTACACTTTGACATAGACACACTTGAGCGTATAGAGATTGTAAACAGCTTACGCAGCGGCGAGTTTGACGTGATTGTGGGGATAAATTTGCTCCGCGAGGGGCTGGATTTGCCCGAAGTGAGATTGGTGTGCATTTTGGACGCGGACAAGGAGGGGTTTTTGCGCAGTACGTCGTCGCTTATTCAGACCATCGGGAGGGCGGCGCGAAACAGCGAGAGCAAGGTGATTATGTATGCGGACAAGGTCACGGATTCTATGCGGCGGGCTATGGACGAGACGGAGCGCAGGAGAGATAAGCAGGTGCGGTATAACACGGAGCACGGGATTGTGCCGCAAACGATTATTAAGCCCGTCAAAAACACTATATTAATAAGCAGCAAGCCCGAAACCAACGTGGACATACAGGATATTCCCAAGCAGCTTGAGAAGCTGAAGGGGCTTATGAACGTGGCGGCGGGGAATTTGGATTTTGAGCTTGCGATTGAGCTTAGGGAGCAGATGGCGAAGCTAAAGAAGGTACAAGCGAGGTTTAAGGGGTAGCGGGTAGAGGGAAGGTGGAGTTTAATGAAAAGAGTGTCAACGCAAATTCCCCTCCCTCGGAGGGGTGCTCCACGAATGCTTCTTCGATAGGGGGCGGGGTGGTTCCGTATCGGGCGAGACAAGGAAAGTTATGTTAAAAGAAGAAAAATATCTAAAAAGACTTACAATAATAATGACAATCCTACCCTTTGTGCTGATTGCAAACGCGATTGTACTTGCATGGGCTGATTAACGAAATCCCATAGTTTTTGTGATATTTTTTGTTTTGTTTTTTGCTACGTTTCTAGTTATTATGGTTGTTGCCCTTACGAACTATAAGAAAATGAAAAACGCAAGAAAGTATGTTATCTCTTACTACAAAAACTTTGATACCTCGCAAGGCACATTTTCTTACGATTTATGGGCAACCGTTTATAGACAAAAAAAGCCTATATATAAAAAATGGGAAATTACCATTGACAAGAACGGGTTTTTGTTGCAAAAAGACGAATTCCTTTTCAATAACAAATGGCACGAATATGATATGAAAATCGAAGTTAGGGGGAATGGGAGTAGTCATATATTTCTTATTATTTATTGTGAGAATTACCATGTAAGAACAAGGTGCGATGCAAAAATATACTATCTTTTCTCTAAATACAGCCAAAAGAGAATTGCTTACAACGAAAAAGAAAGGAAAATCATTGAAAAGGTATTGGGAAAAAATTTCGATAATTAACGAAGTGAGTAACGGGAAATAAAGCCAGCTCTCCCCTATGAGAACCATCCCGACCCACAAACCACCCCGGCGCTTCGCGCCACCCCTCCGAGGGAGGGGAATTTGCCCGACACCATTTGATGATTAAAAACAACCTTAACTCCACACTCAAATTTGGACGCCATCGGTCACTGACCACTGGTCGCCGACTGCTGAAAAAGGTACGATTATGGACGAATTTATCACAATAAAGGGCGCGAAGGAAAACAACCTTAAGAATATCGACCTTAAAATACCGCGCGATAAGTTAATAGTTTTTACCGGGGTGTCGGGGAGCGGCAAGACGTCGCTTGCCTTTGATACCATTTTTGCCGAGGGGCAAAGGCGGTATATCGAGTCGCTAAGCAGTTATGCGCGGCTTTTTTTGGGGCAGATGCAAAAGCCCGACGTGGAGTCAATCGAGGGGCTCTCTCCCGCCATTTCTATCGACCAAAAAACGACAAGCCGCAACCCGCGCTCTACCGTGGGCACTGTGACCGAGATTTACGACTATTTGAGGCTGCTTTTTGCGCGCGTCGGCACGGTGTATTGCCCCGACTGCGGCAAGCAAATTACACAGCAGAGCGTCGACCAAATCGTTGACAAAATCATGTCGATGGACGAGGGCGAAAGAATATTGATTAACGCCCCCGCTGTGAGAGGAAGGAAAGGCGAGTATGTCAAGCTGTTAGAGAGTTTTAAGAAAAGCGGGTACTCGCGTGTGGAAGTTGACGGCAAGGTCTACTCGCTTGACGAGGATATCCCGGTGGAAAAATTGGACAAGCAGGTCAAGCACAATAT
>WRDI01000073.1 GCA_009783515.1 Bacillota bacterium
AAACCTTGCAAACCGCTTCTTGCGGTTTGTCGGCTCGGCGGCTCCGCTACGGTTTCGTCAAAACCGATTGTCGGTCACAAAAATCCATTGTAAATTAACTCGCAATTAGGACAGGACAGTTTTGGTCTTGTTCATTATGAGACAAAAATTTTCAATTTTGGGATAATATGAGGAAAAAATATTTTGTCAATACCTACGGCTGTCAAATGAACGTGCACGAATCGGAGAAAATCGCGGGGATACTTAAGGCTCGTGGGCTTTGCTCCGCGGAAAAAATCGAGGACGCGGACGTAATCGTATATAATTCTTGCTGTATCAGGGCAACGGCGGAGCAGCGAATTTACGGGCATCTAAGCAAGGTGAAAAAGCTTAAGGAGAGTCGCCCGGATTTGATTGCGGTTTTGTGCGGGTGTATGCCGCAAAAACCCGACGCGCTTAGGCCTTTGAAGAAGCGTTTTCCTTATATCGACGTTATTATAGGCACACACAACCTAAACCTTTTGGGTGAATATTTGGACAAAATCGAAGACGAGAGAGAGGGCGGAGTGGGGCATTATGAGATTTGGGAAAGCGAAAGGGCGGTTTGCGAGGTCCCTGTACTCCGCAATAATTCGCTGTCCGCCTTTGTCAATATTATCGAAGGGTGCGATAATTTTTGCTCTTACTGTATCGTGCCTTACGTCAAGGGCAGGGAGCGGAGCCGTCCCGCCGCCGCTATTTTGGACGAGGTGCGGGGGCTGATTGGCAGGGGTTTTAAGGAAATTACGTTATTAGGGCAGAACGTCAATTCTTACCGTGACGGAGGAACGAGCTTTGCCGATTTGCTGCGACGACTGAATGGGTTAGGCGGTGGTGATTTTGGCGACGGAGGAGGCGGGTCGGGCGGGTTGAACGAAAGTGGTACAAACGGCAGGTTTAAGCTCAAATTTATGACTTCGCACCCCAAGGATTTGTCCGAGGAAGTAATTAAGGTGATCGCGGAGGGGGATAATCTCGCGAAGTGTATCCATTTGCCCGTGCAGTCTGGGAGCAGCCGGATTCTAAGGCTTATGAACCGCCCGTACACGCGGGAATATTACATTGATTTGATTAAGTTGATAAGGAAGTATATGCCCAGTGCGGGGTTATCGAGCGACTTGATGGTGGGTTTTCCGTCCGAGAGCGAGGAGGACTTTTTGGACTCCCTGCGCCTTGTGGAGGAGGTGCGGTTTAACAATCTGTATACCTTTATTTATAACCGCCGGAGCGGTACAAAGGCGGATCTTATGGAAGGGCAAGTTGACGAAAAAGTCAAAATCGAGCGGATAGAGAAGATGATTAAGGTGCAGTTTGCTATCGGGGCGGAGGACGCCGGCAAGTGCGTGGGGCAGGTGTTCGAGGTGCTTTGCGAGAGGGCGGAGAAAGGGTTTATTTATGGCAAATCGTGGGAGGACAGACCCGTTTATTTTAAGGGCAGGAAGGAGCTTATAGGAAAGTTTGTAAAGGTAAGGGTGGCGTCGTCGAAAAACACCAAGCTGTTCGGGGAGATTTTGGATTAGAATCAGGGGATCGGGTATAAGACCATACAGGAAAGCGTTCGTGCTCTTGCTTTGTAGCGGGTAAGATCATGATTTGGTATAAAATGGGGCGGCGAAAATTTCCCTTCCCAACGTGTGCCTACGAACATTTCCTCGCTTTGGGCGGGGTGGTTAAGTCTAGCGAAGTGTTGCAAATTGAGTGGGCATTGAGCATTTGGCATAATACATAGAAATTTGCGAAGTACCCTTGAAAAAATCTATTGCCTATGTCAGACATAGTACCTAAAAACCAAAAATCTAAATACAACAATACAATAAATGTCGAGCGGAGATACTATGAGCAAAATGGAAATGATGGAGCAGTACCAAAGGATTAAGGCAGAGCATAAAGACGCCTTGCTATTTTTTAGGCTGGGCGATTTTTACGAGATGTTTGACGGGGACGCCGCCGTCGCCAGCCGCGAATTGGACCTGACATTGACGGGGCGGTGGGCGGGCGAAACCAGGGTGCCCATGTGTGGGGTGCCCTTCCACACCGCTGATTCTTACATAGCGCGCCTTGTTTCAAAAGGCTATAAGGTGGCGATTTGCGAGCAGGTCGAAAAACCGCAAAAGGGCAAAAAGCTGCTTGAGCGGCAGATTGTGCGCATCGTTACACCCGGCACTGTCACCGAGGACAGCATATTAGAACGCGAAAAAAACAATTTTTTGTGTTGCGTTTTTTGCGGCGATTTTAAGGATGGCGAGGTTATTAGCGCGGCGTGGGCGGATATTTCGACGGGGGAGCTTGGGTTTTGCGCCTGCGAATCGTTGGTTAAACTAAACGAGCTTTTGAGCCGCTTAGAACCCAAAGAGATAATTTGCAACGCAGCAATGCAGCTTAAAAGCGTTAATTTGTCCACGGTAAAATACGGCGCGGTTTGCCCATTTTCGATTTTTGACGAGACCGCTTTCGAATTTTCTGCATCGCGGGACGGGATAATTGCGCAGCTTGGCGGGGAGTTTTTGGGGACCTTACGAGGAGAGGAAAGCTGTATAATCGCGGTAGGCGCGCTATTAAAGTATTTGAATTACACGCAAAAACATAGGTTAGAACATTTGGCGCCCCATGACGGCAACGGCGAATATATGCTTATGGACTATAACGCGCGGCGGAATTTGGAGTTGTTCGCTAGTTTGGGGGACGGCAAAAAGCACGGGTCCTTGCTTTGGGTGCTTGATAAAACCAAGACGGCGATGGGAGCGAGGACGTTGCGTGACTGGCTGCAAAGGCCGCTTTTGGACGAAAATTTAATCAACCAAAGGCTGGACGCGGTGGGGGAATTGATGGACGGCAAGGACTTTACCGCCGAAAAACTTGCCGATATTTTGAGCGAAATTAGGGATGTCGAGCGTATCGCGGGGAGGTTATCGTGTGGAGGAATTTCGCCTAAGGACTGTTTTAGCTTAGGGATTTCCTTAGACGGCGTAACAAAATTAAAATCGCTTTTAGACGTGCTGAACGATTCGACAGAGGGTAAAAATCGGGAAAATACAAACGCCCAAAACGCCCTTAATAGTGGTTCAAAAGTAACTCCAAACGGTTTGACGGCTCCGATTTTTAAGAATTTAGCTGCGCAGTTAAGCGACTTTTCGGACATTTCTAACTTAATTAAAGACGCAATACGTCCCGACGCTTCGAACTTTGTACGGGATGGCGGCGTAATAAACCGCGGCTTTGACGAAGAATTAAACCGCTATATCGAGCTTACGGAAAACTCGGAAAAATTTATCAGGCGTATGGAGGCGGCGGAAAAAAACGCCACAGGAATCAAAAATTTACGCATAAGTAACAATAAAATTGTCGGCTACTTTATCGAGGTTACAAAGTCCAATCTGTCGCAGGTCCCATACCGCTACCAACGCAAGGGGTCTTTGCTCAATTCCGAAAGGTTTATTACGGAAGAATTAAAGGAGATTGAGCGCGAGATTTTGTCCGCCCAGGAGAACGCGATAAGGCGGGAAATCGAGATTTTTGAGAGCCTGCTGTTTGCAATCAAACAGGTTTTGGGCAGGATTTTTGCCGCCGCCAAAGCCGTCGCGAGCATAGACTGCCTTTTGTCCTTTGCGGAGGCTTCGAAGGAAAACGGCTACACGCGTCCCGCTATCGCCGCAAAATTTAACCATATTAAAATAAAGGAGGGGCGGCACGCGGTAGTCGAAAAGCTGCTTAAAGAAAGTTTTGTGCCCAACGACACTTTTATAAACGACGGCGCGGACAAAATCATGGTGATAACGGGACCGAATATGGCGGGCAAAAGCGTGTATATGCGGCAGGTCGCTCTGATTACGATTATGGCGCAGGCGGGCTGTTTTGTCCCCGCTTTGAGCGCCGAAATTTGCGTGACCGACAGGATTTTTACGCGTGTGGGCGCGGGCGACGACATACGCACGGGGCGCAGTACCTTTATGGTAGAGATGAGCGAGGTTTCGTCTATCATCCAGAACGCGGGAGGGCGGAGTTTGGTTTTGCTTGACGAGGTAGGGCGGGGGACGGCGACCTACGACGGGTTGTCCATCGCGTGGGCGATTATCGAGCTTTTGGCGGAAAAATTCAAAAGCAAGGTGCTGTTTTCGACGCATTACCACGAGCTGACCGAATTGGAAGGCGTGATTGACGGGGTAAAAAACTATAAGCTGACCGCGCGTGAGACGGATGGGAATATTGTGTTTGTGCGAAAATTACTCAGGGGGAGCGCAAACAAAAGCTTTGGGATAGAGGTGGCGGGGCTTGCCGGACTGCCCGCCGCCGTCATAATGCGGGCGAAGGAGCTTTTGAATAAATTAGAGAAAATCGATTTGGCAAAGCAGACCAAGATTGACTTAGCTAAGGTGGCGGGGGAGCAGATGTCACTGTTTGCCACCGACGCGCAAAACGAGATTGTTTCCATTTTATCGGAATTAGATTTGGACAGCGTTTCGCCCCGCCATGCGCTTGATATTTTGTGCGACCTTAAAGAAAAGATTAAGGTATAGAGTAAAGGGAAGCGCATTTCTAAATACTCAAAAATTCGTTGCTTATGTCAGGCATAGTACTTAATGCCTGATAAAAAACTCATTGTTTATATCAGACATAGTATTAAAAATCATACAAAGGCATTACAATAATTACAAATAAATTCCTCTTTATAAGGACGCAAAAGCAATGGGCAAAATAAACATTTTAGACAGCGCCATATATAACCGCATAGCCGCCGGTGAGGTAGTTGAACGCCCCGCCTCCATCGTAAAGGAGCTTGTTGAAAACAGTATCGATGCAGGCGCGGACATCATTACCATAAATACAGAAGGCGGCGGGACGATCCTTATCACTGTAAGCGACAACGGCTGCGGAATCGAAAAAGATGACGTCGAAAAGGCGTTTTTGCCCCATGCCACCAGCAAAATCAAGTATGCGAGCGATCTTGACAGCATTATAACGCTCGGTTTTAGGGGAGAGGCGCTTTGCAGTATCGCCGCCGTGTCAGATGTCACCCTCACTTCGCGCACAAAATCCTCCGAACTTGCGCAATTTATCAGTATCGACCACGGCAAACGGAGCGGGCGCGGAGAGGTGGGCGCGCCGTACGGCACAAACATAACGGTCAAAAACCTTTTCGGCAAGGTCCCTGCGAGGAAAAAATTTTTGCAAAAAAACAGAGCGGAGGAGGCGGAAATCACAAGCGTTGTAGCACGGTTAATCCTCGCCAACAACACGGTCGGATTTAAGTACATCGCGGACGGAAAAACTGTTTTCTATACCTCTGGCAAGGGATTAGCGGAAGCGATTTATGCGGTTTATAGCAGGGAAACTTTGCAAAACCTGACGGAGGTCAACGCGGACGGGGGCGACACAAGGGTGTTCGGCTATGTTTCGCGTCCGGGCCATTCAAAATACAGCCGTTCCTATCAAACGCTGATGGTTAATGGGCGGTACATCAAAAATGCAGATATTTCTTACACGGTTTACGGCTGTTTTAAGGACTATCTGATGACGCGGCAGTACCCCATGTTTGTGTTGTTTATCGAGCTACCGCCCGACATGGTGGACGTCAATGTCCACCCCTCCAAGACGGAGGCGAAGTTTGCCGCTCTTTCGCGCGTGAACGTGGTAATTAAGGAGGCAATAAACAAGTCGCTGTATGGGGAGAGGGTCAAAAAGATTGAATTTAACGGCGACAAAGTCGGCTTTAACGGCGATACTGGAAATTGCACGGGTGGTGATTGTGCCGCAAACAACTTTGGCGTTACCACAATAAAAATGCCGGGATTATTTTTGTCGGGAATGAGGGAAAAACAGGAAAAAAGTTATGTGGCAGGTATCGATAAAAAATCGTTTAAGGTGGCGGAAAAAAGTGATATGATAAGTCGAGAGACACACTATCAAGGTTTCGGTCAAAATACGTCCTTTCAACAAGACAGCACAGGATCTTTTGATGAAAACTATTCTTTCGCTACCGACGAGTCACAAATAGGGAACACCCCCTTGTCATTTTTAAGCAGTTGCGGCGTAAAGCGGGTGGGCAAGCTGTTCGATACTTATATTTTGGTGGAAGAAGGGGAAAATGCTTACATAATCGACCAACACGCGGCGCATGAGCGGCTTGTTTACGACGAGATGTACAAAAGCGCGATAGAGGGGGCGGCGGCGGTGCAGTCGCTACTTATCCCGTACTTTTTTTCGCTTACATACGCGGATGCGGCGGGCTTAGACGGGGCTTTGGAGGACCTGGCGCGGTGCGGAATAATTATCCAAAAGTCCAAGGAAAACAGCCCCTGTCAAAACAAACAAAATAGTCGAGATCTTGCCGAAATTGACGGATTTTTGGGTACTATGTTAGACATAAACAGTGGGCTTTTGGATAATCAATCGGCTTTGGACAAAAACCTGCTGGACAAGCAGTATAATCAAAAAAGCTGCGATTACCTGCTTTGCGGAGTGCCCTTAATTGCCTCAAACCTTAGTGAACAGACCTTTATTAAAGAATTAACGGATATGATACGTGACGGCAAAATATCCTCTGCCCGCCCCATGCGCGAGCGGATAATTATGGCGTCGTGCAAGGCGGCGGTCAAGGCCGGTGACGACCTTTCGGATAACGAAATCGACGCCCTCTTAAGAAAAATGGCGGGAATGAGCGTTGTGCTATGCCCGCACGGCAGACCTGCAATAATTACCCTCCCGCGCGCAGAACTGGAAAAGTGGTTTAAGCGCAAAGTCTAGAAAGTCCGTTTAGCTATATTGAGTAAAGAGAAAAAATTTAATTTAAAGGTAACACTAATGATTATTTTTGAAGATACAACAATTAAGGAAGCCATAAAAACGGTGGAATGCGGCCAAAATTCCTTGATTATTATAAAGAACGGCGAGGCGGTTAAGTATGACGAGAAGGGCATTAAAACCT
>WRDI01000074.1 GCA_009783515.1 Bacillota bacterium
GCCGAGCCGACAGTCCGCCTTGCGGACTGCAAGGGCGAGGAGCTGCACACCGCAGGCCGCCAAAGAGGCGAGGCGCACCAATCACGCCTTTTTGCGCAGTCTGACTTCGCCTATTGTTTCGTGGGGGGTGAGGCCTAACACGCAAGGCAGAACGCCCGAACCGCCCGCTCATGGCGCGAAAATTCTAGCCGAAAACAACGGACTGTTTGTCGCTGAAACACAGGAAAAAAAGGTGTATTTTACTTTCGACTTGGGGTATGAGGCGGGGTATACAGAGGAGGTTTTGGACATTCTCAAACAAAACGGGATTAAGGGAATTTTCTTTTTATGCGGGAATTACCTTAAAGAAAAGACGCTTATAAGGAGAATGCTCTCGGACGGCCACGAAATCGGGAACCATACCGACAGGCACAGGGATTTGCCAGCTTTGTCCGCGGAGGGAATTAAGACGGACATAGTAACCTTGCAGAACAGTTTCATCGGGCTTTACGGCGGCGTAAGGATGAAATTTTTCCGGCCGCCGCAGGGAAGGTTTAACGAAGAAGTTCTTAAAATCGCCGCTGCCGAGGGGTTGCGGGCGATGTTATGGAGTATCGCCATAGTCGATTGGGCTAAAAACCCTATCGACGCGGCCGCAAGCGCCGAAAAGATAGCTTCCCGCCTGCATTCGGGGGCGATAATACTTTTTCACATAACTAATTCCGGCACGCCCGAAATGCTGAGGATTTTATTGCCGAAGATAGCGGATAAGGGGTATGTTGTGGGAAGGGCGGATGAGTTGAATTGAGAATTGAGAGCTAAAAATCATTGACAATCATAATAAACGGTGTTAAAATGCATTTATTATGATTAGCGGTCTCGAATGGTTTTATTATGTTTTTATAGTTATCGGCTTATTTGTCTGTGTTTTTTTGGTGCTGCCCAAGATTACCAAAAAATACGGTATGGACAAGCAGTCCGATATGTTCTACTCCATCCTAGCGCTCATTGCGATAGGGCTGGGTATCGGCGGGGCTATACTTTTTCAGTTTATTTATGACGCGATTAAGTACGGCTTCGATTTCCCTGACGGCTACAACCCGGGAATGACATTCTTAGGCGGGCTGATTACGGGTACCGCGACTTTTATAATCGGAATGAGGTATTTCGCAAAGCCCGAGACAAAAGCCCAGTTTTGGATAATCCTGCGCGCTTTCGCACCATGCGTATTGATTGCCCATGCTTTCGGGCGTATAGGTTGCTTTTTCGGCGGCTGCTGCTACGGTGAAGAAATCCACGGCTTCCCGGGTATGATTGCTCCCGACCACTCTATTGCGGCAAACGCGCTTAACGGCGGCCTCGCCGTAGAAGTTATCCCGACCCAGCTTATAGAAGCGATTTTCTTGTTTGGAATGTTCTTTATCTGCTATTTTTTGTTTATGGACAAATCGCTTATAATATATCTTTTCAGCTACGGCATTTTCCGCTTCGTGCTGGAATTTTTCCGCGGGGACGACGAGGCGCGCGGCGTTATAACCGTTCTCTCTCCCTCGCAATTCATTTGTATCGGATTAATAATTGCGGGCGGAATCCTGCTGTGGTTTGATATTAATAAAGGGATGTTCAAAAAATATATCCCGCCGGAAAAGCCCGCCGAAACGGGCATATAACAAGCAGCAAATTAAGGTGCGGTAATAAGTGTTCTTCAGACGGGCAACAGTTGCCGCGCCGCCGAGGGAGCGTATCAAAACATACGTGACCGAGGCGGCAAGGCAAGCGTAGCCCGTATCAAGGACACTAGTGCCGCTCCTCGCAAATTAGAACCTTTTAACGCAAAAGAGGGCTCACCGTGAAAGGTAAAAAATCCGAAAAAATTCAGAAACCCGACTTAACGCCCAAAGAAAAAAAGAGAAGCGTCAACGTCCGCATCCTTATGATTATTTGGGTGTCGCTGCTCGCGTTAATAGTCGGCGTTATCATTATTTTCATTATAATAATGAACACGGTGCAGGACTTTGATATGAGTCCGATTTTTCATGTGGTGACGCTGATAATATCGTTTGCGACCTTTACGGCGACCTCGATTTTCAGCCTCGCGATTCTTAACCACAACGCCACAAGCCGCAATATGAACGAGGAAATCCAAAAAAACAGCTGCGAAGCAAACGCGCGCGCCGAGGCTTTCCGCACGCTGCAATTTATAGCGTCTAACTACACAATAATAGATTTTGTAGATTATATGCTAATTTATGAGGAGCCGGATAATTACAAGGCAATATTAAAGAAAACCAAGGATTTTACTTTCTATCTGCGCGAGGACAACGTCGACGTAAACGACATCATAGAAAATTTCGCTGACTATAAGTTCGTCACGATTAAATTGCCGATAGCGACAGTCGAAGGCAAAACAATCGGTAAAATCAAATTCGCCCGCTTCAAGTTTGTCAAAAGCAACGGCGAGCACCGTTTTGTGCCCTGCGGCGGCCAGAATAATTCGCTGATTATCAACAACGAAAAAGACAACCGCGCGGAGGCCGTCGTCAACCTCATAATGAAAAAGTCGAGCGATTTTTTTAGGGCTGGAGAAATCGTGCCTTTTTCTAAAATTAAAATCAGTGTAACGATGCAAAGCCTTTTGGGCGTCGCCGTAAAGGGCTGGATAGAACTGTATTTTACCAACCCGCTAAAGTTAGAGGACAGCGGCGCAAGCAAATATAAAATCAACTCCTCGCAATTTGAGATTTCCGGCCTGCCGGTATTACAAAATTCTGTGGGCGAGGATATAAAATCGACTTAACGGAAAAACTAATGAAAATAACAAAAAACTCTTATGACGAATTAAAAATTTTATATAACGATTTGGCGGGCTTTTTAACGGAACTTAAATACGACGACTTGAGTTTTCGCATGATTGTGCTGGAGTACGCCAACGCCGACGCCAAAACGCTGTCGTATTTCGATTCCGAAAAAGATTCCATTATAAAAGAAACGCTAAATGCAAAATCCGCCTCCTGCTCCGACGGCTATGTCCTCAATTACCTTAAAGCGGACCCCGAAACGGCCATCGTCGAATCTACCCTGCCAGCCGAAGACGAAACCTGCGCCAAAAAACTGCATTATTTCGTCGTATTCGATTTCAAGGACAAGGTGACTTCGCTTCTGGCCAATTTTTTGAGGCGTTACCAGCGGTTAATTTTGCAGCACCTTAACGGCTACGGCGGGCAGTTTGCGGACTTATTAAAAACAAAATACGACGCTTTTAACGACGCGGTGAGGCAGTACATAGATTTGGACATCATACTCACCTTGGCGGGCAGCAGGTATGAGCAGCGCGATTCGGTCGGGAGCATCATTTATATAAAGAACCGCCGCGACGCCGAGTATAAGATAAGGTTTGCAAAAGAAATAGAATTCAGCCTCGACAACCTGCGAATGCTTAGGAAGTTTTTGGAAATGTCCGACAAAAACCTCTCCCTTATTGTGTACGAAAAAAAGGTCGTCGGCCTAGGCGCAAAAGACACGCTGTACCGCAAGGTGCAGTTTTCCGGCCACCAAAACTGGACGCTCAACATTAACCAAAAGGAAATCCTGCGTTTTTCGCGCGGGAAGTTCTTTTTTGACCGCGGCTATAACGAATTTTTTAACGAAATGCCCAAGGGCTTTATCCTCAAAAAATTTGAAAAGCCTTTTTCGGATATTACAAGTATTTTGGCAAGCGTTAAGCACGGCGCGCTCCTTATTATTACCGACAAGGCAAAAGAGGAGGTCGACAGGCTTTCGGGTTTCAACCGCGGTTTTGCGATAAGCCCCTTGGATTTGGTCGAAAACCTGCGCATAGTCAAAAACCTCGCGTCCGTCGACGGCGCGCTGTTTATCGACCGGCAAATGCGGTGTTACGGGGCAGGAATAATCCTGGACGGCGTAGCCAAACGCTCCGGCTCCGGCGCGCGCGGCGCGCGCTACAACTCCGCGAGCTGTTACCTCGACAACAAAACCGACGCGCCCTATGTTGCGATGGTGTTTTCCGAGGACGAGACCGTAGACGTTATCATTAACGCCGCAGCTACACTCCCCTTACCCGCGGCAACCCCTCAATTACGCCAAAAAAGTCCAAAAAAATCCACATATACAAAAAACGCCCCGAAAGCTCCACAAAAAGCCTCTCAAAAGTCCGCGCCCGCGAAAGCAAAGAACGCCTCCGCACCGTCCAAAAAATCCGCCGCATCAAAAGATAAAATCAAGAAGCTGCTATAAAGCAGTAATTTAATTCTCCTCAACGGAGGGGTGGCGTCCGAGCCGACAGTCCATAGGACTGCGAGGGTTTGCCATATGCAAACCCTCAGAGAGGCGAGGAGCGCCGGAGTGTTTACTTGATAGTACACGAAATTGTTACCGAAAGATTAATTTTGAGGGCGCTTAGAAAGGAGGATTCCGCGGAGGTCGTTACTATTTGGGGCGACAAAGAAAACGGAAAATATTTATGCGACCCTTATTACGAAAGCGCGGAACAGTTGTCGGAGCTTCTTAATGATATTCACGAATCGCCCGTTTATTATTTTGCCGCGTCATTAAAAGGCACAGAAAAAATCATGGCGACTTGCAGTATCGGGCCGGAGGATGACGACCTGTCAACTTGGGGCATCGGATATACGGTAAGAAAGAAACATTGGGGCAACGGCTACGCCTGCGAAATGGTGCGTATGCTGATAGAGTTTGCGCGCGAACATAACGCGCAGGCCGTTATCGGTACCGTTGCAAAAGAAAATTATGCCTCAAACCGCATTATGCAAAAATGCGGTTTTCAAATTGTTCAAGAAAGCTCCTTCCAAAAATCCGACACGGACATTACTTATCCGTCGTATATTTATAAGTTATATCTTTAAGATAAAGGGCGAGATTACAAAATTTTCCGTCACTTTGCATTATGTTCGTGTTCAAATTTTGCTCAATTCGTCAATCCAATTTCTTTAATTTTTGCGAGCCTTGTGTGTTTTAGGTAAATAAAAGTGTAATGCTCGTTTAGTTTTGTTCCGTTAACTTTGAGTTCAATTTCTCTGTTTGTGTTATCTTCGCTTACGACGGGGTGGTAATAGTAAGTAGTAGCATCACCGCCAGAAACCTTTATTTTGTTATACTTTATCACTGTTCCTTTTATTATTTCAAACTGTCTTTTTCTTACAGCCGAATAATCTTGCAGGTATGATTTTGAGCCTAATATGACGCAAATAATAAATGCTGAAAACATAACAACTATTAAAACAGGCCACATTAATGCTTCTTCATTATTTATATAAGTTATAATTGTTGCTGCCAAAACGCATCCCATTATAACAGCAATAAATACCAGCGGCCCTAAAAATTTATAATAAAATGTTATTACTAATTTTTTTTCAGCATTCATTTTGATTACCTCTACTTATTATATGCGACACAGGTTTTGTCAACGAGTAGTTCGGTTCATTTAATCATTTCACTCATATATATCGCAGTAATCTGGTAGCAATATTAGTTGCCTCTCTGTCGAGGGGAATTTTTCCGAATTGCCGCGGTCGCTTCGCTCCCTCGCAATGACAACTTATCCTTAACTCCAAACTCCACTCTCCTAACTCTCAAAACACTACCCCTAATTGACGGTTAATCTCCTCCAACAAGCCCATAATCTCGACGGTGGCGCGGTGGGTCATTATCGGGCTTTCAGTTTTGCCCTCGCGGATAAGGTTGTTAAAGTGCAGTATTTCGTATTCGAAGCCGTCGGAACGCTCGAATTTTTTGATAACTTTTTTGCCGTCGGCGTAACTGATTTTTATTTTTTTGCTTTGATAAAACCTGTAAATTTTGACGTGCGCTTTTTCGCAGTAAATATTGTAGTCCTCTCTGATTTGCATAAAGAGCAGCGAGGTGTCAAACTTGGCGGTAACGTTATTAGGGTACCTAAATTCCGTACTGCAGCGGAGGTCTACGCCGTCCTTGTTGAGCGTGCCGGAGGCGGAAATACTCTCCGGCACGCCGAGCAGCATATGCGTATAGCCCGCGGGGTAAACCGCGAGGTCAAGTACGCTGCCTCCGCCAACGGCTTTTCGGAAAACGCGCGAACCCGGCGGGTGCCCGATTCCCGCTTTGAAATACGCCCGTATCGCTTTGATTTTGCCGAGCTCCCCTTTTTCAAAAAGCCCGCGGACATATTCGGCCGAGGGCAAAAAGCGCGTCCACATAGCTTCCATAAGCAGGACGTTATTCTTGCGGGCGCAAGCAGTCATTTCCTCCGCTTCGGCTTTATTAAGGCAGAACGATTTTTCGCACAACACGGGAATTCCGGCGTTTAAGAAGCGGTTAACCGTAGGACGGTGCATGTTCATGTTATTGGCGACATAAACAGCGTCCGCCGCCCCGGGGTTAGCGGCAAATTCTTCGTAGGTATATGCCGCCTCAAGCCCGTATTTTTTTTGGAAAGCGAGGGCGCGCTCCTTAGACGAAGAAACGCACGCGACAAGCTTAACTCCCGGCAAACGCTGTAAAACGCGGCAAAAACGCTTCGTAATTTTCCCCAGCCCGCATACGGCCCAGCGAATAGTTTTTTCCATGTTCATTTTCCTCCTAAATTTTTTCATTATGCAATGCTCATGAGTATTGAAATTACACTTGACTACCGCCGTAATTTTTGGTATCATTAGCAAGCATACTAATTATAAAACAATCCGGCCTTTTTTGCAAAGGATTTTTTTTAACTTTTTTTGCACAACAATAAGGAGGCGTAGCGAAGCGGTCATAACGCGGTGGTCTTGAAAACCATTTGTCCGCAAGGACACAGGGGTTCGAATCCCTTCGCCTCCGCCAACAGGGACTTATGCGTACCAATGTAAGGCATAAGTCCTTTTTCTGTGCGCCGGGCATGGCGCAAATCTAAGCGGTGGAAGTCCGCGGCGGAGGTACTCATAGCCAACC
>WRDI01000075.1 GCA_009783515.1 Bacillota bacterium
CGGTTTTGACCGTAATTCAGAAATTTATCGATATGGCTGTCGATATGGACGCCTTAATATGGCAAATAAACGCCGCGCCACAGCGGAACATTTTGTCAAACAGGATTAAGCAAGCGATATTATCTAACGAGCGTGAGAAGGACAGAATAGGTCGGCTGATTATGGATTTGTATCCCGACTACAAGGACGGGCTTCTTAGCAAAGACCAATACTTTGCGTTAAAAGAAAAATACGATTCGCAAGCTATCAACATAGATAACACTTTGGTAAAATTGCGCGAAAAACAAGAAAAAGAAAAGGATGGTATCACGGGAATTAATTTGTTTGTCTGCAATTTCAAAAAGTACAAAAATATCGGTTCGCTGACGCGGGAAGTATTAGTCGAACTTGTCAACAATATCTATGTCCACGAAGGCGGCGGCTTAGAAATCGATTTTCGGTTCAAGGACGCT
Source organism: Bacillota bacterium (assembly GCA_009783515.1). GTDB lineage: Bacteria > Bacillota > Clostridia > Christensenellales > Pumilibacteraceae > WRAF01. The sequence goes on from WRDI01000075.1 coordinate 453, forward strand.
TACGAGCAAGCACTCGAATACATTGGCGCAAACAGAATGCTCGTAGAAAAATTGCCCGAAATTATCGCCCAACCCGTCGCTCTCCCATTTTCTCAAAAAGAAATCGTAATCTGACACGATTTTATAGGAGTTTGACAGGAATTAAGCAGTCCACGCCAGATTTTGTTATAGAATACAAAAATCTGCAACTTTCGGTATAACTTTCCGCAAATAATCTGCATATATGCTTGACTTCGCAGTGCAAAAATATATATGGGTGCATTCCGACGATATATTGGTTGCTATGCGATTGTACCGCAAATCAGCCGTGATATCCTCAAGCCGAAAAATATTTTTGTATACCCCATGGTGTTAAATTGACATCTACCCCCGCCGCTATGGACACCATGTCGGCGTTTTTTGCGGAAAACAACCTTTCTCCCGCCGATTTCGACTTGATTTTGACCGGGGATTTGGGAAAATTGGGCTCGGACATACTGCGCGACCTTATGCGTGAGCGGGGGTTCGAGCTTGGCAACAAGTACATCGACTGCGGCAACATAATTTATGACAGCGGCCAGCACTGCTATCAGGGCGGCAGCGGGGCGGCGTGCAGCGCGGTGGTGGTCAACTCGTTTGTGCTTGACAAAATGGCGGCGGGACAATACAACCGTGTGGCGTATTTTGCCACAGGCGCGCTTATGAGCCCGCTGACCAGCAACCAGGGCGAAACCATCCCCTGCATTTCGCACGGGGTGATTATCGAAAATTAGGGTTTAGGCGAGAGTTTTTCGTTCTTATTATAAAAAATCATTTTGTGATAGTTTGCGAAACCCGCACAATACTTCAAATATTCGACAAATAACGAATAAAGCGGGTACTGTAACACTTTCGACAAAAAGGGACTCGGCACTTTGCCGCGTTCCTTTTTTATACTTGACACAACAATGATTTTGCGTTTTCTCAATAATCAATCAAGCCCGCTAAATAATAAAATAACTGCTTTGATTTATTGGGCGAAAAGGTTATTGACAGAAAAATAAGGACGGCGTTAAGGGGTGTGAGGAATGTCTCGTTTGATCCCGATTTGTATAAAATGGAGGAAATAATCGGCATATTCAGCGAAATATCAAAAATATTAAGTGTCGGCGACGAAAAAGCGTTGGGTGTCGCTTCATTCATAATAAGAAAATGTTATGGCAAGGATAATATTTGCGATTATTTCAGACGACTGACGCGAAATAGAAACGATATAAAGCGTTGGGGTATGGAGCAGTTTAGCCTCGCTTAACAATTTGGTAAATCATGATATAGAATGCGACGGCAAAAGGTTTTTTACCGATGAAGACAAAGACGCCTTGTACGCAAGGTCACAAAAATGTGCGGGGTTTAATTGCGGAGAAAAAAACTATAAAAAATTGGAAATTGACCATATCACAAAATGGAGTGACGGCGGACGGACTATATTGGACAACGCGAGACTGCTATGTAAACCTTGCAACAGCAGCGGAAAATACAACTAAAAGCCCGGAAAACTATTAGCACTTTTTACCCTCGTTACATATTATAGAGTATCACGTCTGCCGATTATTATTTTACATATCCCCTGCCTTACATAATCACTACCCCATAATAGCGGCAAAAAAATCAACAACGAGGTAAAATCATGGCTATCGCGTCAAATTTCTTGATTGGCGGCAACGACGAGCACGGGCTCAATCCGCCGACCGCGGGCAAGCGCAGCCCCGTAATGCCCTACATAAACCGCAGTTTTTATGAAAACGAGTTCAACGTCCGCGCCAAAAACCGCTTTTTAGAGGCGTGCCTGCGCACGGGTTTCAACGTCTTTGACGTAAAACCGGAGGTCACCGACGTCCCCGTAAGCACAAGGGTATCGCGGGTCAACACGGCGGGCGTGAGGGTTTTGGTAAACTTCGGCTATAACGCATACGGGGACGGCAACACCTTCAATTCGGCGCGGGGCTATTACGTTTATTACGCGCCTACCACCCGCTATGGGTCGGCAAGCCGCGAGCTTTCGCAAAAGGTGTTCGACGCGATGCTTAACAACGGCTACACCCCCGCCCGCAGCGTCTCAACATTAAGCGGCGTAGGGGTCTTGCAAAGCGTCAACTGCCCCTCCACTCTTCTAGAGGCGGGGTTTATGACCAACTTTGAGGAAGCTAAGCTGATGGTCAACCCCAATTACACTTTGGCGGCGGGCGAGCGCGCCTGTGTGGGCGTATGCGAATACTTTGGTGTGCCGTATGTGCGACGCGACAATTTAAGCGCGTATCCGCTGTTGTCGCTCGGGCAAAGGGGCAATTCAGTACAGCTTTTACAGCGGCTTTTGAACCAATACGGGGCGAACCTGCCGCCCGAAGGCACCTTTGGACCTCTTACGCAGGCGGCGGTTATGCGTTTCCAGCGCGACAATAATTTGCGTGTCGACGGCATTGCGGGGCGCAATACTTGGACGGCTTTACTCAATTTGTTTCCAGCGGCGACGACGGTGCGGCAGGGCAGCCGCACAAGCAACGTGCTGTATTTGCAGGAATTATTGTTAAGCTTTTTGTACGAGCCGGGTCCGTTGGACGGGATATTCGGGCCGCGCACGCATAATGCGGTTTTGGCGTTTCAGCGTGAAAATCGCTTAGTGGCGGACGGGATTGTGGGGCCGATTACTTGGCGCGCGCTGCTTAGCTCGACGGGGCGACCGATGCCGTAACCAATGCTCAATGAAGGTAAAGATAATTTATCAATATAAATCGTGTGTTAATATTGAGCATTGAGTATGTAACAGATATTATGTCAGACATAAATAACGGGTTTTTTATGCGATGTCTATACAAAACAGCCCAAATCCTTAAAAAACGGTATTTGGGCTGTTTGTTTTTCGCCGGCTAACTCATATGGAAATATCTGCCAAAAACGGATTCGGGCGAGGCGCCGCACCCTACGACATTCTAACCCCTACCACCCCTCTCCGCTCTGTCCTCTTCCCTTTATAAACCCCGAAATTCATTGCGTATTTAGAATTGCGCATTGCGCATTGATTAAAACACACGCGTCCCAAAAAGAGACGCGTATGATCATCGTATATTACTTTTTCCCGCCGACCTCGACGTCCTTCAATAAGTTTGCAAACGGGTTGTTGGCGTTTTCCTCGCTCCAACTATTCTTCTCGTCCGTCCGGTCCTTGCCGTCCCTGCCATCCTTGCCTTCCCGACCTTCGCGCCCCTTCCTTGGTTTCCGTCCGTCCTCCGGGGTTTCGACCGCGTCGGTGTCGTTATTGGGCTCGCCTTCCGGCAAACATGCTTTAATACTTAACGTAATCCGCCGCGACCCTTCGTCCATTGCCAGCACCATGACATCAATCTCGTCGCCCACCTTTACCACCTCGTTAATGCTTTTGATGTAATTATTCGACGCCTCGGATACGTGTACCAGCCCCTCGATGCCCGGCTCTATCTGCACAAACGCCCCAAACGGCACAATGCTGACCACCTTGCCTTTGCAAACGCTGCCGACAGGATGGCTACTTAACGCGACCGTATAGGGATGCGGCTGAAGTTGCTTATATCCCAAGGAAACGCGGCTCCTTTCCCTGTCCGCCGCCAAAACTATAAAATCATACGAATGGTCTTTCTTCAAAACCTCCTCCACGTTCTTAATATGATTCCATGAAACGTCCACGATATGCACCAAGCAATCGAAACCGTCCACGCTGACAAACGCGCCAAAATTAGTCATGCGCTTAACAGTGCCGTGTACGATGACGTTAGGCTTGACGTGAGTCCAGAATATTTCCTCGCGTTCCTCGCGTTCGCGCTCGATTACTTTCCTTTGGCTGGCGACAATCTTGTGCTTGTTGTCATCCACGTCCAAAACGGTAAGGCGCATTTTCTTTCCCACATAGGCGTCTATGTCCTTTGGAAAGCCCCTTTCCTTGATTTGCGACGTGGGAATAAAGACAGTGTATGTCCCAAGCTTACCTAAAAGACCGCCCTTTGTCGCGCTTTTGGCAAGTAACTCGAAAGGTTCGCCGCCGCGAATGGACTCGATAACCTTGTCGCCCTCTTTGATAAGGTCGATTTTTCGCTTAGATAGCAGGATGCAGTCTGTAGCTTCGTCCTTTTTGCCGACGATTATCGCCTCGACCTCCGCGCCGGCGGGATAATCCGCGGGGCTATATTCCCCTAAGCCCGCTTCGGCGGCATAGACAATGCCGTCGTACTTTCCGCCGATGTTTACCCTAATACCCTTATCGACGGCGGTTATGACCGTGCCCCTGACCTTTTTGCCCTCGCGGTAGCTCATGAGAGTTTCCTCGATGCCCGCCTTCATCTCTTCGGAGACGACTACCTCTCCTACGTTTTGACTCATGTGTGTGACAACCTCCGTAATCAACTCTATGGGAGTCGACGCGCCGGCAAGCACGCCTGTCGTGCCGCCCGGCTTTAACCTTATATTTTTTAGCGCGTTCAAATCGGAAACTAACAGGCTTTCGCAAAATTGTCTTGATATCTGCAACAAGCGGCGGGTATTAGAGCTTTCCCCGCTACCCACCACAAGCACAATATCGCTTTTTTTGGCGATTTCCCCCGCTTCTTTTTGACGCGCTATGGTAGTATAGCAAATTGTGTCGAAAAATTCAACTGTTTTTGGTTGATATTTTTGGATTTTTTTCACTATTGCGTGCAAATTTGCCGATAAAAATGTGGTTTGAGCCAGTAAGCACAGTTTTTCCGCTTTTTTTAAAAATGACAGGTCGGTATTTTCGTCGATAACTGTTGCGCTAACGTCACCCTCACACCAGCCCAACGTGCCTATCACCTCGGGGTGGTTTGCATCCCCAACAATAATAATCTGATACCCTCGCCCACTATATTCGCTTACAATCTCATGAATCTTTTTGACAAACGGACAAGTCGCATCAATCATCTTGCAGTTTTTTTGCTCCAACCTTTCAAAAACATTCCGTCCCTCTCCGTGCGAACGGATTATCACCGTCGCCCCGTCCTCGATTTCCTCAATTCTGCAAACCGTTTTGACGCCCTTTTTCTCCAAATCCGCAACAACTTGCGCGTTGTGGCTGATTGAACCCAAACAAAACACAGCCTCCGCTCCCTTCGCGGCGACCTCCGCCATAGAAAGTGCATTTTGCACCCCCGGACATAGCCCTATGTTTTTTGCTAATAAGATTTCCAATCGATATCCTTTATTATCAATATATTGGCGCTTTTGGAATGCCCAAAAAGTGTCGCCAGGGGTCTCCAAAAATCAAGATTTTTTGGGTGGAAAATAGGCACCAATGGGGAACACTTTAAGACCGGGCAGGGGGCATTAGTGGTTCTGTTCCCTTTGAGTTGGCGGTTATATCCCCCTCCGGACACCCCTCGCAACGATTTTAAGGTCATATTTGATTATTAAATTTCTCCCTTTTCTTTCTCCCATTTTCTCTCCGCCTTCTTCTTTCTCTTTAATTCCCTATTGTACTTCCGCCACCCCTTCTCCGCCACCAGCCTGCATAGCGTCGCCTTGCTTTCTCCCATGCTCTCGGTCATAAGGGCGGTGCAGACGCTCATCGCTTCCGTATTAAACCTGTCGTTTTTGGCGTACGGCAGCTCAACCTTTTCTCCCACATAAATAAAATTGCGCCTAAAAGCTTTCAAACGGTGGTGGATTATCACGGGAACGACGTCCACGCCCGCCTTAACCGCTATCATAGCCGCTCCGCCCTTGACCTCCTGAATTTCCTCGCTCACGTTGTTGCGTGTGCCCTCCGGAAAAATGGCGAGCGGCGCGTTTTTCAGACAATTTATGCACTCCTTTATCCCCCTCAGATCCAGCCCCTGCCTATCGATATATACTGCGCCGAACATCCTTAACCAAAAACGTATAAACCGCCTTTTCGCAAGCTCCTTTTTCGCCAAAAAATACCTAAAACCGGGTAAATACAACCCCAAAATTATCACGTCCCGCGCCGCCAAATGGTTGGTAACGGTCACATAAGTCCGCTTTTTAGGTAGGCGCGCCTTTCCGATAAGCCTGAACGGAAAAATTATCCGCAAAGGGATAAAAAAGATAATCTTCATCAAAACAAAAAAACAACGCATAATGTATGTCCTCATATTTATTTTCTGTTGAGTGTTATTGCTTTATTAATGTGCGGGATTTAGGCATCAGCCGTTCCGTAGGGGCGACCATCGGTCGCCCGCAATAATGAAAAATGATTATATTGTTTAATTAGGACAACCAACAGCAGCTCCTACGCGGACGACCGGTGGTCGCCCCTACGGTTTTGCGGTATTCCACAAATTTGGCACACTCCTATTTATATTCTAAAAACGGGGTTAAGTATTCCCGGCGGGTCTGTTTAATCGCCTCTTATTCACTCGTCTTTGTTCTGCGCCGCCTCCGCACGCCGCCGCCCCATCTCCCTGA
>WRDI01000076.1 GCA_009783515.1 Bacillota bacterium
CGGCGGACAAAAGCAAAGGGTTGGCGTCGCCCGCGCGCTAGCGCTCGACCCCAAAGTCTTGATATGCGACGAGGCGACAAGCGCGCTCGACCCCATAACCACCGATTCTATTTTAAGCCTGCTAAAAGACATTAACCAAAAATTTGGCATTACCGTCGTTTTAATAACCCACCAGCTTGAGGTTGTAGAAAAACTCTGTAATCGCGTTGCGGTAATGGACGAGGGAAAAATCGTTGAAACAGGTGCGGTCAACGATGTTTTTTCCGCGCCTAAAAGCAAAGCCGCTCGAAATCTTCTTTTTTCTTACAAGGAAGAATTTGACCTGCGGCTGGAGTCCTATTTAAGACTGAAGGGGGAACAAGCATGAGCGGTATTTGGTTGGAAATATTAACCGGCACCTTTGCCACACTTTACATAACCCTGTTTTCTACGGCTTTTGCTTACATAATCGGGCTGCCGCTCGGTGTGGTTTTGACGATAACCGACAAAGGCGGATTAAAACCCATACTCCCCCTGAATAAAATTTTGGGTTTCACCGTCAACGCCCTGCGCTCGGTGCCGTTTATTATTTTGGTGGTCATGGTGATTCCCCTTACAAGGTTTATTGTTGGAACGTCAATCGGAACGACAGCCATGATTGTTCCCCTTGTCGTGGCTGCCGCGCCCTTTGTCGCCCGCATAGTCGAAAATTCGCTTAAAGAAACGGACAGGGGGGTAATAGAGGCGGCAAAGGCGATGGGTGCAAGCAATTTTGGTATTGTTGTCAAGGTAATGCTCCCGGAAGCCCGTTCCTCACTACTATTAGGGCTGACCTTAGCGGCGGCGACGATCATGGGCTATTCGGCGATGGCGGGAATAATCGGCGGCGGCGGCCTGGGCGCGGTGGCAATCAATTACGGCTATTACCGCTACGAAACAACAGTGCTTTATATTTGCGTGTCAATCCTGATTGTAATATTGCAAATTTTACAAGAGATAGGGCTTAAGGTCGCCAAGAAAATCAACAAGAGTTAGGACAACAATTATCGGCGCAGAAGGAAAATAAGCTTGGCTATTTAGCTGCAGTATAATACTCAACTTGTTTTCTTTCCGTGTCGCATATATATGCGAAACAAATTTAATAGCCTCAAATAGGCAAAAAGGAGAAAAAATTATGAAAAAGCTGTTTGCTTTTGTATTGACGCTGGTCATAGCGGCGTCGGTCTTGGGTTTTGGCTTCGCGGCGACGGGCTGTGACGACGGCAAAACCATCACGGTGGGCGCAAGCGTAACCCCTCACGCCCTGATACTCAACCAGTTAAAAACAAAGATTGAAGAGAAGGGTTTTCGGTTAGTCGTCAGGGAATTTAACGATTATATTCTACCCAATACCGCCCTGCAAAACGGAGATATCAACGCTAACTTTTTCCAGCACGTCCCGTATCTCAACGAATTTAACAGCAAAAACGGCACCGCACTTGTGCCGATAGCCAATGTGCATTACGAGCCGTTAGGGATATACGCGGGAAAAACCGCCACTCTTGACGCGCTGACGGAGGGCACAAAGATAGGGATTCCCAATGACAGCAGCAACGGCGCGAGGGCGCTCAGGCTGTTAGAACGCGAGAGGTTGATAACCTTTGATGCGGCGGCAGGCGCATCGGTTTCTAAACTCGACATTTTAGATAACCCTTTTAATGTGGACATTGTCGAAATAGAGGCGGCGCAGCTTCCCGCACAGCTTCCCGACCTTGCCATAGCGGTAATCAACGGCAATTACGCGCTTGGCGCGGGGCTTAAAACCGCCATCACCGTAGAAAATGCGGACGTGGCGGCAAATTATGTAAACGTTATTGCGGTAAAGGCGGGCAACGAAACAAGCGCGAAAACCAACGCGCTTATAGAGGCGTTGCTTGAAGCCGACCTCGCGACGTACGTGGCGCAAGAGTTTGGCGCGCCGGTTGTTTTAAGCCTAAAAGATTTGCGTATCGGCATATAAAACCGTAAAACGCCGTAAAAAATACATAAAATACAAAACGGGTATGATTAAAGAACCGGCTTCTTAAATCCCGTAGCCGCAAAGCGCCAAATTCTGCGCGCCGTCCGCTATTATGATCTCTTCTCCGCCTCGTAAAAACAAAAAACCAACAGGCGGTTTATCAAATTCCCGTAGTTGTCCCGTTCGCCTTTGCGTAAAATATCGAACAGCATATCCAAAAACGCCTTGCTGACGACGTAGCAAAAAACCTCGTCCTCTTTCGTTTCCGCCCTAAAAAGCCTCTCGTTCATGTATTTGTTGACTAACGCATATAATTTAAGCTTAAAATCGTCGAATTTACTGCCCTCACAGCGGTCCAATAATATAAGAAGCTCCTTTCCGCAACGGTCCAAAAGCTCGGTTATAACGCGGGTAAGCGCAGCGGCGAGGTTGCCTAAAGATTGCCCGTACAAATCGCTGACCGCCGCGATTTCGGCGACGTATCGCGGGATAAGATTGTAGGTCGAGCTGACTATGGCATCCAAAAGCCCCTCTTTGCCGTCAAAATAGCGATAAAGGTTGCCGATGGGCACCCCCGCCGCTGCCGCGATACTGCCGATTTTGCCGCCGCGATAGCCGTTTTCTAAAAACTCGTCCGCGCCCGCTACCATGATTTTGTTCCGCACGTCCTCTTTTTGGTACTGCATTTGGTTTGTTGTTTCCTTGTAATAATTTCTTCGTTTTTAATGCTCAATGCGCAATGCTTAATGTTCAATGAAGGTAAATTTTGATTTGAAGTATATAATAAATTTTCTTGTATGTTATTTTTATTTCCATCGAAAAACCAACGTGCAAAACTCATTTAACAAACCCCAACCATCATTGAGCATTGCGCATTAAGCATTGAGCATTCATTCGCGTTGTTTTATTGTGCATTGATAAACTTCAGACTTACTTATCCCCTTGTCCCGCGCCGCCCGCTTTATCGCGTCCATTCGCTCAAGTCCCATGGCGACGTATTCCTCGACAAGCGCGGCGGCGTCTTTTTCCTCCGCTTTTTCTTTATATCCTTCGACTACCAAAACGTATTCGCCGCGCGGTTCTATATCAATAGCCTCGCCCAAAACGCCCTTTGTTATTTTTTCGTGGATTTTGCTGATTTCCTTAACGGCGGCAAAATTTCTTGCGCCCAAGGTCTTAAATAAAAACTCCAAATCCTTAATCACCGACTGCGGCGGGCTGTAAAAAATCAGCGAAGCGGGCACAAACAGGTATGGCTCTATCAGCTTTCTGCGTAAGCTCGCCTTGTCGGGCAAAAAGCCTAACATCACAAAATTCTCCACATTCAAACCGCTTAAAACCACTGCGCTCACCGCCGCACAGGGACCGCTGACCACCGTGTATTCCAAGCCCAATCTCAAACACTCTCCCACCAAAACCGCGCCGGGGTCACTGATAAGCGGCATCCCCGCGTCGCTGATTAAGGCGACGTCCTTCCCTTTTCTCAAAATTGAAACAATCTTTTCTGCCGACTTTTTCTCATTGAATTTTTCATAAGCCATCATCGGCGTTTTTACCCCAAAGCGGTCAAGCAAAATCCACGAGTGCCTTGTATCCTCCGCGGCAATCAAGGCTACGTTTTTTAAGACCTCGACAGCCCTAAAATTCATCTCGTCAAGGTTTCCTATGGGCGTTGCGACGATGTATAGCATAGCGGCTCCCTATAAATTCTAAATGCGTCTTTTTAATGCTCAATGCGCAATGCGCAATGACGGTCGAGTTTTTCTGAGCGTGTAAATGTTGAATGTTCAGGGCACATTTCTAAAAATTATCCTTCATTGAGCATTGAACATTGCTCATTTAGCATTCTTAATAATCCCTTACTTCCCTGCACTCCACCCTCACCCCCGCCGCCGCGCCTTTGACGCACTTTATAAGACACAAACGCGGCTTTTTGACACCAAAAATAACCAATTCCTTGGGCTCTAACCCCGTGTTTCCGCATAAGCGCATCAGTTCGGCAAGGCGGGAAACGGAGTACACCATATAAAGCCGCCCCTTGTGGGGTAAAAGGTATTCGGCGCAAGCAAGAACCTCGTCAAGCGTCACGTATAGCTCGACCCTTGCGCCCGCCGCCACACCCTTTGCCGAAAACCCGCTACCCTTTTTAAAATACGGCGGATTGCAAACCACTATGCTGCGGCTACCCCTCTCCAAAACCTCGGAAATACGCTGAATAGGGAGGTTAATCACGTCCGTCATGCCGCACAGATTATTGAGTTCGACATTCCTTCGGGCAAGCGCGGCAAGTTTCGCGTCAATCTCCACCGCCGTAGTCCTAATCCCTTTTTTCCCCGAGAGCAGCACGGCAATTATCCCGTTTCCGCTACACAAATCGGCGGCATAATCGGTCACAGTGCCCTCGACAAAGTTGGCAAGCTCCACTGCGTCATGCCCGAAACAAAACAGCTCGTCGTCCTGAATCAGTTTAAGGTTATTGGTCATTAGGTCGTCGGTTCTTTCCACTAAATCCATCCTCGTTTCCAATGCTCAATGTCGGTCGGATTTATAATAAAAAATGACCGAATAAATTCCCCTTTCAAACGGGGGGCAGAGCGTAATGCAAATATACCCACTGGCTTACGAAGTAAGGCCCAAAACGCTTCATGGCACGGTTTTATGTTTGTAGCGGAGCCATGAATGCTTCCTCACTTAGGGGGCGGGGCGGCTAAAATTGTACTTCATTGTGCGTTGTGTATTGTAAAACTATTTCCGCCACTCTTGCCGTTTTCGCCGTAACCTTCACCCTTTCGCCCACTCTATGTCCCAAAATCGCCAAAACCTCGTCGTCCGAAGCAATCAACGGTAGCTTATCTCTCACTCTTAGCGGCACTCTTTTTTCGTTAAAAAACTCTTTAAGCTTTTTGCTTTTTCCGCCGCACGCATGAAACCTATCGCCCTCCTGTCGCAGCCTTAATTTCGCGCCGCAAAGCTTGTCCAAATCCGCAAAGAGTCTGTTTTTCGGCGGTTTGAAGGCGTGTAATTCTCCGGAAGAATCCAAAGCGACGCCGAATAAATCCAAATCCACGGGCAAAACCTTTATTTTCATCCCGAAAAACTCTTGTTCTCCATAATCGGCGGCAAAGTCCTTTATAATACCCTCTATTGGTGAATAAAACTCAAATGCCAAAACCTCACGTTCATTAAAAACCCTTAACCCATGCGGTAAATCAAGCCTCCTTCCCGTCTTTAACTTCGCCAAACCTATTGCGGCGGCAATATGCTTTTGCTCTAAATCAACCGCCAAACCCGCCATTCTAGCCGCTTTATAAACATACTCCCCCGCCAAAAACCCGTCCAAAGCACGCTTATCCAATAAAACAGCCCCGCTGTCAACCTTAAAAAAACTTTCGTCAAGATGTGAATCAATAAAATTCAACGTGCCTTTTGCAATATCGGACAAGGACGCGACCGCCCCCACTGCTCCCGCAAAACTCTTTTCCGCCTCGGATATAATGGCGCGGATACGGTTTCGGCTGTAATTTAAGTCGCCGTTGGTTTCATCCTCGACATACGGCACACCGTTTAGCCGCAGATACTCGTAAATCTCGCCCTTTTCGGTATAAATAAGCGGGCGCACAATATATCTGTCCCGTTCTCCTATTCCCGCAAGACCTCGTATGCCGCAACCGCGAAAAATGTGCATAAGTACGCTTTCTGCATTGTCGCCTTTGTTATGGGCAAGGAACAAGGGCACCCCGTTTTTTTCACAAAATTCCTTGAATATCGCGTGCCGCTCTATCCTCGCCTCTGTCTCGATACTCCGTCCGCTTAACTTTGCCGCCGCGGGCACATCGATTTTATGTCCGATAAATTTAACCCTGTTTTTGACGCAAAACCCACGTACAAAAGCGCTGTCGGCTGCAGAATTCTCCCTTATCCCGTGGTCAACGTTGATTACGGTAAGGTCGCCCCTCCGTCCCGCCGTCAAACACAGCGACAAAAGGCACATCGAGTCCGCCCCGCCGCTACAGCCGACCGCAAAAGGGCCGTTTAGTCCATTAATGATTCCCAGTGCCTTTTTTAGCAAGTTTTTCTTTCCACCCCGCCCCTACCACGGAAGCGTTCATAGGCGCCCCTCAAGAGGGGAATTTTTGGAGCACCCTTTTATCTAAAACCCAACCTTCCATGACCACTCTTCTCCGCGCCCTACTTCCCGCCACCGTCCAACATATTCGATAACATGGTGAAATCGCCCACGGGTAGCGAAAAGGTTATTCCTTGCGCCTTGCTTCCCGCCCCCGCGTCCCGCTTAATCGCCGCTATAATCTCCGCGGTTTTGTTAAGTTCCGCAACAATCATAACGATTTCCTTTTCGTTTCCTAAATTCAGTCCCATCAGCTTTTCCATTTGGCTACCCGTGCCAAGGCCGTTCATCACGGTGCCGCCCGTAGCCCCTGCCGCCCTCGCCGCATCCATAACCTGCTTGCTGCACCCCTGATTGATGATGGTGATAATCA
>WRDI01000077.1 GCA_009783515.1 Bacillota bacterium
ACAAGTTTTCGCCCACGATTATTGCCGCCGCCGTCACCAGCCAGCTTACCAAGGCGCGGCTTCCCACCCACGTGCAGATACACGAGGGGGAGTTCGGGCTTTTGAAGGCGTCCGTGATATTGTTAGAGCAGATTCGCACGCTTGACAAACGCAGGCTGAAGGAAAAAATAGGGCAACTTGACGAGGCGACCCTCTTAAAGGCGGACAGGGCGCTACTTATTTCATTAGGCTTCGGCCTGTAGCTGACTTCACTATTTAATGTTCAATGCTAAATGCGCAATGCTCGATAAAGGACAAATTTTAAGTAATGTGCTTTAAACAACAGCTATTGTGCGCTCAAAAAAACGCGACCGAAACTGACATTGAGTATTGAGCATTAAGCATTGCAAAACACATTTGTTATGGATATCATAAATATTTCCTGTCACGCCTTATTATCCTTGACGGCGGGGCGATTTTTTGTTACCATATACTTCGTATTATTTATTGTCGTTATTGTCGTTACATACATTTAAGATAATAGCGGGAAGGAAAAACATGAAAAAACGCACAAAACAGACAGTCAAAAGGTATGATTTTGTAAAAAGGCCCAAAAAGCCCAACGCCTTTTTCCGCTGGCTCATCGGCGTCATATCAAAAATCGCCGTTGGGGGCGAATATAAAGTGACAAGAGAGGGCATGGACGGTCTTAAGCCCCCGTACCTGATTTTGACCTCGCATATGTCGTTCTTTGACTTCAGTGTTATGGCGAGGGCGACAAGGCCGTACGGCGCCAACAACGTATGTGCGCTGGACGGAATCAACGACTATGGCGAGTGGCTGATGCGCCAAGTCGGCGTTATCGGCAAGCGTAAGTTCATCAAGGATTTGAACCTGCTTCGCAATATGAAGCACAGCGTAAGCAAGCTTAACAATACAGTGATTTTGTATCCCGAAGCAAAATACAGTATTCAAGGCGCCACCTCTTTCCTGCCGCTTGCCTTAGGGAAGCTTGCTAAGTTTATGGGCGTCCCCGTCGTCGTCACGATTTTGCATGGGGATTACGTCGCCCAGCCGCAGTGGAACGTCATGACAAAGGCGCAAAAGAAATCGGGCAAAAGAAAGGTGCCCCTGCACTGCGAGATGAAGCTTGTAGCGAGCCTTGACGAAGTGAGGGCTTTAAGCGAGGACGAGCTGCAAAAGCGTATCGAAAAGGCGTTTGTATACGACGACTTTAAATGGCAAAAGGACAACAATATTATTATCAACCACCCTGAAAGGGCGCGGGGGCTTAACAAGCTTTTGTACCAATGCGCGGCGTGCGGGGTCGAGCACAAAATGTACAGCGAGAGTACGGAGATTTACTGTGAGGCTTGCGGCAAAAGATGGATGTTGAGCGAACTCGGACAACTTCACGCCGTAGGTGGCGAAACGGAGTTTGAGCATATCCCCGATTGGTTCGAGTGGCAGCGCAAAAACGTGCAGAAACAGGTTTTGGAGGGTACTTATCACTTTGAGGACGAGGTGAGAGTGGAAACCTTGCCGGGAGCCAATGGGTTTTTCGCGCACGGCACGGGACATTTGGTACACTGTGTGGACGGACTTACGCTCACCTGCAACGCTTACGGCGAGCCCATAACAGTGCATTGGGACGGGATTTCCACCGACGGGCTACATATCGAATATTCGTATAAAAAGGGATTGGGCTCGGCGGAGGATGTCTTAGATATTTCGACACAGGACGAGAGCTATTGGCTTTATCCGCTTAATAAGAGGGATGTGATTACCAAGGCGTCGCTTGCTACCGATGAGATCTATAAACTTAGGATAGCGGAGGCGAGAAAGAAATAAGAAGTATCAGGTATCAGGTAAGGGTAGAGGGACGAACAGATTAAAAATTTAATTTGACCATTACCTGCTACCTGATAACTGATACCTGGTAACTAAAACAGTCATTTATACACGAACTGCCCCGTAAACTATAAAGCGGGGTATTTTTTTATGAGCTTTTTTTCCGAAATCGCCAAAAGGGCGGGGCTGAGTGAGTTAAGCCTGTCGGGCGGCTATAACGTGGTTAATTATAACGGCGAGGCGATATACGTCGAGGGAGTCAGGCGGCTTTTGCGGGTGGAGGAGGAGGAAATCGCTATTGAGCTTCGCGGGGCGGTCGTGACCTTGCGCGGCGCAGGGCTGAATATTTTTGAGTTATCCGACGGGGTGATAATCAATGGACGTGTAGAGGTAATGGGGTTTGTTAAGAACGAGAATAAGGGAAAGGTGAACAAGGATGAGAAAAGAAAAAAGAAGAAGTAAAGTGGGTCAGGAATCAAAGGTCAAGGGTCAATGGTCAAATATATGGCGCAAGCGTGGCGACGTACCGACGCCAAACAAAACGGACAAAAAAGAGAAAAAAAATGCGCGGGAAACTTTGTTAAAGGACAACCTGCCGCTTTTTAAAGCCACTTTCAGATTGCGCGTTACTGGTCTCAACCAAACGCGCCTCTTAAACGTCCTAAACAAGGAAGTAACACTAAAAAACATTAAGCGCGTTTCGCCAAAAATTTTGGAGTTTACAATTTCTAAAAAAGAAAGCGAAAAAGCCTTTACAACATTGCAAAAAATGTGTTATACTTACGACATAATGGGGCGGGGTGGCGTCCGCACCGTTTTTGCCTCCTGTTTGCGTCATGTCGGACTGTTAATCGGCGCATTAGTTTTCGGAGCGGCGATCGCGCTTGCATCGCAGACGGTGTGGAAAATTGACATTAGCGGAAACAGCCTTGTGGACGATTTGACGATAACCCGTAGCCTTAAGGAGTGCGGCGTCAAAGTCGGTTCTTTCAAGAATAAAGTGGACACTGACGTCGCCGCCGCTGCGTTACGCGAGGTCAAGGGGGTCGCCGAAGCCTCCGCCGAACTAAAAGGCACAACGGTTTATATCCGGCTTTTGGAGGAAAAAAACTACATCCCGCAAGGCGAAAAGGGCGCGCCGCGCGACATTACAAGCAAGTACGACGCGGAAATAACCCGGATGTCGGTTGTGTCGGGTACCGCTCAGGTTAAGCTGGGTGACCGCGTGGCGGCGGGCGGGGTGCTGATTAAGGCAGAACGGCTCAGTTCTATCGGCGAGTCCATGGGATATACCCCTGCGGAGGGCAGTATTTACGGCAGAGTGGCGTTCAAGGAGACCCACATATTTTCAAAAACCGAGCAGATACTATGCCGCACGGGCGAAAAAAAAATCTACACCAACCTGTCCATTTTCGGTCTTGACATCGGCAAAAAGCCGGATAAAAGCGGCGAAAGCGTCACAACAGAAGAAAAGCTGTTTTTTATCCCTATAAAAGTGACGCGCACGGAGGTCTATGCGACGGAGGTAATAAGCCGCGAGAGGGATATGGATGAATATGTCGCGCGGTTAAAGGCCGAGGCGGTACTGAAAAACGTTATCAGGGCGGGTGGCAGCGAGATTGAGACGGCGACCACTCTTACTGTTCTTGAGGGCGGAATGTACATGGTGTGCGTGTATGTGGTTGCCGAGGTACTGATTAGTTGACATCAGAGGTATTTGATACCTTGTACCTGATACCGAAAAAAACGGGAGATAAAGTGGCAAAACAAATAGAACTGAACATGGACACAGTCAAAAAACTGTTTGGCACCCTTGATTGCAATGTCAGGCTGATTGAAAGACATTACGGCGTCAGCGTAAGGGCTGTGGGTGGCAAGTTAGAGGTGCATGGAGAGGAAGAAGCGGCAAACGCGACGCACGCGCTGATTGAAAAACTGCTCGCCCTTATTGCGGCGGGAGAGGAAATCGACGCCGCCAAAATTCGTCAGACTATTGATATTCTGAATTCGCCCACCCCTGATGACGTGATGGAAATAGCGCGTGACATTGTTACCGTCACGGCTAAGGGCAAGCAAATCAAGTGCAAGACGCAGGGGCAAAAAAGCTACGTCAAGGCGATAAAACAGAGTACCGTGATTTTTGGGATTGGGCCCGCGGGCACGGGCAAGACGTATCTGGCGGTGGCGCTTGCCTACGCGGCATTGAGAGCGGGCGAGGTACAAAGGATAATTTTGACCCGTCCGGTTTTAGAGGCGGGCGAGAAATTGGGGTTTTTACCGGGCGATTTGACCGAGAAAATCGCGCCTTATTTACGCCCCTTATACGACGCTTTAGGCGAGATGTTCGGAAGCGAAAACTATCTGAGATTGATGGAGCGCGGTGACATCGAGGTCGCGCCGTTGGCCTATATGAGGGGGCGCACGCTTAGTTCCGCGTTTGTGATATTAGATGAGGCGCAGAACACGACGGGCGAACAGATGAAAATGTTTTTGACGAGGTTAGGCGCGGGTTCTAAAATGGTGGTGACGGGCGATCAAACCCAAGCCGATTTGCCAAGAGGCTCGATAAACGGGCTTAAACAGGCGGCGGCGCTGTTAAAAGATATCGACGACATCTCCGTGTGCTATCTTAGCGATAAGGATATCGTGCGGCACGAACTGGTGCAGAGAATTGTGAGGGCGTATGGGGAGTGAGGAGTTATGGTTGGAATTTAATGCGCAATGCTCAATGCGCAATGCTCAATGAAGGATAAATTTTAAGTTTAATGCCAAATGCTCAATGAAGGACAGATTTTAAGTAATATACCATGAGGTGCAGGTATTGTGCGCTCGAAAAAATTGACAGACATTGAGCATTGAGCATTGAGCATTATATCACCGTTATTCTTTAATGGACAAAGGACAAGAAAAAATTATGAAAGAAAAACAAACTAAGAATAAAAACGCCGTGTCGATAATCTTGTTTTTTCTGCTGTTTTTGTTTATGGCAGCTATGACTTTTGTCAAGTTTATGCTGCCGTCGCCGGAATTTAAGACCGAGATGTTTTTGGGGTATATCTGCGTTGCGGCGGCACTGATGCTTATGGTATTCGTTTACGCGTTATACTGCTTTATGACCCGTACGCGCATCATAAGAGAGCCCAAGCAACTCGCGCTCATCTGCGTCTGCATGGCGTTAAGCTTTGCCGCCTGTATTTTTTGCGAACTTTTGGACGCCTACCTCATGCCTGTATTCTTGACGGCGTTTTTGCTTTCCCCTTTGGTAAAGCGCAGGGATACTCTGATGGCAAACATCATCTGCGTCATGTGCGTGACTGTGGGGTTAGCGATTCAGCAAAGCCTTTTGGGCGGGGGAGAAATCATTCCGTACCTTGTCATGTTTGTCGTTGGTATATTCGGCGGCTCCATAGTCGCTTTCGCGCTGTCGTATGAACGCAAAAGGCTGGATTTTTTGGTAAAGGGCCTGGGGATTTGCGCGGCTTGCATAGTGCTTGTTTTCGCACTTTCCTATCCCGTCTTAAAGCACGGCGACGCCGCTACTGCCGGAGAGCGTTTTTTATACCTTATCGACAGGGGAAAGTGGGCGGCGATAGCAATTTTTGCACAGCTTTTATTAGTCCTCCTTTTGCAGCCCGTGTTGGAAAGGGTATTCAACCTTTTGACAAATCCCCGCCTTATCGAGCTTACCGACCACCATTCCCCACTGATAAAACGTTTGATTGCCGAAGCTCCCGGCACCTTTAACCACTCGCTGACGGTGGCGGGCTTTGCCGAGGTGTGCGCGACCGCAATAGGCGAAAACCCGTACTTAGCCCGCGCTTGCGCTTATTACCACGACATAGGCAAGCTGAACCGCCCATATTATTTTAAGGAGAATCAGGATCTCGTCAACAATCCGCACGACAATATCCTGCCCGAAGTCAGCGTGCAGATTATAAGGGGACACACCTTTGAAGGATATAAGCTGTGCAAGCAGCACCATATCCCCGAGGAGGTGGCGCGCATAACAACCCAGCATCACGGCACCATGCCCATCCCCGTGTTTTATTTTAAGGCGCAGTCGCTGACCGACGGGGAGGTTAACGTCAAGGACTATTCTTACGGCGGCGACACGCCCTCTTCCAAGATAGAGGCGATAATAATGATTTGCGATTCGGCAGAGGCGGCATTGCGTGCAATAGACGCGCCGACGGCGGAAAAAGCGCAAAAGCTGCTTGGCGAAATCGTAGGGGAGAGAATTGCCCGCGGTCAATTCGACGACTGCCCTATTACATTGAAAGAGCTGGCGACTATTGAAAGCACCATCGCGGCAAGCTTTGGCGGGGTTTTCCATAAGAGGCTGAAGTATCCGGGGGGAGAGGCGAGCGGCAAATAGCGACCTTGATACGGGCTACGCATGACCTCGCCTCTCTGATGTTTGCTGACGCAAACATAGCAAATCGCAAGCGATTTGTCGGCTC
>WRDI01000078.1 GCA_009783515.1 Bacillota bacterium
GCGGGCATAGTTTTGGGACCCGTCGGGGGCATAGTAACCGCCTGTGTGGGCGACGTTTTGGGGCAGACGATTTTGCCGTCGGGGATTGGCTCACTCAACCCTTTTATAACCTTATCCAACACGCTTTTCGCCTTGTTTCCCGCGCTTATGTACCAATATTCTCCGTTACGAAAAATCGGAGGACTGGATTGGCTGAACATTCTTATAGGCATGATAATCAGCACCCTTGTCTGCACGTTAGGAATAAGCAGCTGGGCGATTTGGGCGCAAAATTTCAGTAGTATGGGCTATTGGGAATATTTTGTATTCAACAGACTGCCGCAACCGATTATGGTCGCGGTCAACTACGTGTCAATAATCGCGCTGTTGCCCGCGTTAAAACGCGCAAAAATCACCAACCTGAAGTTTTTGGAGCGCGTGCAGGCGGCTGACAAATATACCAAAGACAAAGACGGCAAATAGTATAAATTTTTTGAATCAATCTGTAAATCAAGAATTCTAATATGCGGCTTACCGCTCTTTAGCGGCGCCCTTCTTCTTTGCCCCCTCCACGGATTTGTAACGCGAAAAGATAGAGGTTTTACGCTCGACCCCTAAAAACAGCTTTTTAAGGTTTTTTCTGTGCGCCCAAAGAGTGAGCAGAAATATCAAAATCATCAGCCCGATACTCGCCCACGCTATGTCTAACATATGCGGCGGGACGAAAGCCATACCTTTTGCAACATCAAGGCACTTGAAAGCGAGCGGAAAGCCGATAATAATAAAAGAGGTGACCGACCCCATTTTGGTTAAAAGAATGAATATCACACCCACGCCCAGAGTAATAAGCATCACCCAAGGGTTAAGGACAAAGCACACGCCTATGCTACTTGCAATCCCCTTGCCTCCCTTGAACTTAAAAAATACAGGAAAGACATGCCCGATAATAACCGCCGCGCCGCCCACATACATTCCCAACTGCCCCAAAGCAGGCTGAATCCCGCGCGTTGCCTCCGTAAAACTGAAACCACCCAACACAAACCATCCCAAGACCGCCGCAAAGGCCCCTTTAAGCGCGTCAAGAAGTAAGGTAAGTCCGCCGTACAAGGTGCCGAAATTCCGTAGCATATTCATGGCGCCGGGGTTACCGCTGTCCTCCTTTCGCACGTCGCGCTTCTTTAGTTTTGATATGATTATGGCGAAGTTTATGTTGCCGATAAGGTAACAAACGGACGCCGCCCCAAAACAAAAAAGTATTCTGACCATAAGTTCTAAAATATCCATGCTGTAATGTCCCTATGATTCCTTTTATTCGTCATTGTATTTAAAAAAATAGACGCTATGTCAGACATAGGCAGTGGGTTTATACTTGACTTGCCCAAAAATATATCTTCTTACCCGACTGTTAACACGACGCGCCGCACTCCACCACCACGGTCACAATCATGGGATTCCTTTTGGTCTTTTTAAAGATATAGTTTTTAACCTCTTTCTTAAGCGCGCTGCGAATCGCCCCGTAATCCTGCGACTTCAAATCCATGCCCGCGATTTTCCTTTTGATAATCTCCTTGCATTCGGACAAAATCTCGTCCGTCTCATTCATGTAGACAAATCCGCGCGTCGTGACCTCCATCGATTGCAACGTCCCCAAGGTATTATCAATGCCCAAAGCCACCACAAAAAGCCCTTCTTCGGATAAATGGCGGCGGTCGGACAACACCTCGCTACCCACGTCGCCCACGCCCAAACCGTCCACCAAAAGCTGCCCCGCAGGCACCTTTTCGCCGACTTCGATCGTTTTAGTCGTAATCTCCGCCACGTCTCCTATATCGGTAATCACAATACTTGTGGGCGGCATACCCAAAGACACGGCAAGCTCCGCGTGCTTCTTTTGGTGACGGTGCTCGCCGTGCACGGGAATAAAAAACCGCGGCTTCAAAAGCTGATGTATCAATTTCAATTCCTCGCGGCAGGCGTGACCGCTGACATGAACCTCGGCCAAGCTCTCATAAATGACCCGCGCCCCGTGCCGGTAAATATTGTTGATGACGTTGTTGACCGTTTTTTCGTTTCCGGGAATGGGCGACGCGGAAATAATAACCGTATCGTTGTATCCAAGCTTAATCTTGTTAAATTCGCCCATCGCCATACGCGAAAGCGCGCTCATGGGCTCGCCCTGACTGCCCGTGGTGATAATCAAAAGCTCACGGTCGTCATACTTGCTCACTTGGTCGATGTCCACAAGCATTTCCTTGGGATAATTCAGTTCGCCCACCTTTGTGGCGCACTCCGCGATATTTATCATGCTGCGCCCCGAAAAAACAATCCTTCGGCGATATTTTATTGCCAAATCGATAAGCTGTTGAATACGGTGGATATTGGTAGCGAAGGTAGCGACAAGTATGCGGTGGTCAAGGTTATCACTGAAAATGGTGTTGAGGGAATTGCGCACCGTCGCTTCGCTCATGGTATAGCCGGGGCGCTCCACATTCGTACTTTCGGCAAGCAAAAGCAACACGTCCTCCTCTCCAATCTTGGAAATGCGCTTTAAATCAATCACTTCGCCGCAAATGGGCGTGTAATCCACCTTAAAATCGCCGGTGTGGAACACGATCCCCAAGGGCGTGGAAACGGACAACGCGCAGCTGCCCGCGATGGAATGCCCGACGTTAACAAATTCCGCTTTAAAGTTTTTGCCAAGCTGGATTACAGATGACGGTTTGACTTGACGCAAGTCCCCCGTCACCTTGGCTTCGCGCAACTTGGCGTCTAAAATAGCCAATGTCAACTTTGTGCCGTACACAGGCACCTTCAAATCCTTCAAAATAAAGGGCAACGCGCCGATGTGGTCCTCGTGCCCGTGGGTCAGCACGATTCCGCGCACGCGGTCGCGATTTTCGATAAGGTAAGCCGGGTCAGGAATAACTAAGTCCACACCCGGCATTTGTTCATCAGGAAAGGTCGAGCCGCAGTCTATGACCATAATGTCGTCGCCAAACTCAAGAGCGGTCATATTTTTGCCAATCTCTCCAACGCCTCCAAGGAAAATCACCCTGAGGACTAACCGTTTATTAACTTTCAAAATAACCTCCGGAAAAAGTTATGTATCCGTCCGAAAAGTATTATATACCAAAAAAACAGAAAACGCAAGTGAAAAAGGGGTGGTGCGGTATTATTTAGGGTAAATGTGGCAGGATTTGAGAGTAATATGGCGCGAATTTATGTAATAGCATCGCAAAAAGGCTTACAAAAAGGCTTATAAATTGTATGAAAAATATTTTTAAAGACAAATATCTTCTATCTTCTTTTATAGAAAATGAGCAGAATGAATTAGAAATTTATAACCGTCTGCGAATAGCAACCGGAAACGAACAAACACTTATATGATGTTTTTATTATGGTACATTAATTGTTATCAAAAACCTATTGCCTATGTCTGACATAGTACCTAAAAACACCCAAAAATGAGGGGGAACGGTTTTGACCGCTCTTTTTTTGTCATCCCTTTTTTATTTTGTCATCTTTTATTTTGTCATCCTGAGCGAAGCGAAGGATCTCAACCTTTTATCAAACGGAATAGATCCTTCGCTTCGCTCAGGATGACATTATTATTGATTGTTGTTATCGATTCTTGCGCAACTCCATGATCACAGTCCCGTACCCGCTCTGCGCATTTGCCGCGTCCAAAACGTCAATGCGTACTCCGTCGGTGCCAAAAATGCAGCCGTCGTGACGACCGGACACCTTGGCGTAGGGCATTACCACACAGCGGCTTAAGGAACTTCCAAAATCGACCATGCTCCCCTGCCCTATGATACATTCGGATATATGCCCGTGGATTTTTGCCGTATTGGCGACTAATGAGCCGACACTCTTATTTCGTTCTGTATCAGCACCGTCGCTTCTTTCCACCCCGCCCCTATCGAGGAAGCCTTCGTGGGCACCCGTGGGGAGGGGAATTTTCTCGTGACCCTTCGCCAAGGGGAAATCCTCCCCGCCTACAAAACTCGACCCAAAACCCTCGTCATACAAATTCCTCACACTTGGGAAAAAGCCGCCGCCCAACATCTCAAAATTTGCGTGATAATATGAAGCAAAATCGCCTACGTCCCGCCAGTACCCACGGTGCTTATAATACCCCAATTTTCCCCTCGCCACCAAAAGCGGAAACAAGTCCTTGGCAAAGTCGCAGTTTGCGCGCGCTATATACGAAAGCGCGCTTTTGTTGATCGCGTAAGTCCCGCAGTTCACAAACGCCGCTGACTTTATATCGTGCGGTTTTTCGACAAATCCCTTGATAAACCCATCGTCGCCTAAGTTTGCCACGCCATATAAAGAAGGATCGTCCACTTCCTTAACCGCGACGGTGACCTCCGCCTTTGCCGCTAAATGACGGTTAAGAAGAGCGTTTAAATCTATGTCGTTAAGCCCGTCGCCACTGATTACCACAAAGACGTCGGACAGCTTGTCCACCGCCGCCTTCACCCCGCCCAAAGTCCCAAGCGGTATGTCCTCGACCAAAAATCGGGTTTTGATACCCACATAACCTATCGCCCGTTCTATAATCCTTTCGGGGCTATACCCCAAGCTAAACACAATGTCCCTTAGCCCATAGTACGCAAGCTGGGCAACGCAATAGTCAATCATGGGGCGGTTACAAATATTCAGCATGGGTTTGGGAAGAGCGTCGGTCAGCGGCTTTAAGCGGCTTCCATACCCTCCCGCCATAATCACGGCGTTCATACGTGTCTTCTCCGAATTGTTTTTTGTACGTCACAAAATTCGGGATTTTCCCCTAAATTTTATCGAAATTTTACTATGATATTACTACAACTACTACCAGTTCCCAATCACCCTGTTTATTATATCAAGATAAGACGCCTTTTTCACCTCGTTTAAAAGCACTAAATTCACCTCATCCATTTTCTCGCCGCTGCGCAATACCATTAACTTCCCGACAACCGACCCCGCCGCTGCGGGAGCCCTCACCTTACCCATTTCTACCGAATAAGAAAACTCCGCTTTCTCTCCCTTCTTAAGCAAATAAAACAAGTCCTTTTCCGGCGCGACGGGCGCAAACTCCGCCTTCCCATTTTCAACCGCGGCCTCCGCGTCCAGCTTCAGCCCCCTAAAAACAAGCTGCCGCGTCTCAAAGTTCGCAAACCCGTAGCTTAGCATCCTGCTGACTTCGGCGTTGCGCTCCTTTGCCGACGGCGAAGCGATAATCACGCTGATAAGCCGCGTTTCGCCGCGTTTAGCGGTGGTTGCAAGGCAATAAAGCGCTTCAGACGTAAAGCCGGTCTTGCCGCCGTCGCAACCGTTATAAAAACGCACAAGCTTGTTGGTATTGCTTAAACCGGTGACCCGACCTCCGGGATGGGCGAAGTCAAACATCCATACCTTTGAATAGTCGAAAAACATTTCGTGCCTTATGAGTTCGCGCATCATGACAGCGACGTCGCGCGCGCTGGAAAACTGGTTTGGCGCGGGCAGCCCCGTACAGTTGACAAAATTCGTGTTGTTTAGTCCCAAAAAGACGGCCTTGTCGTTCATCTTCGCGACAAATACGGGCACGTCGCCGCTGATATGCTCCGCCAATGCGACGCACGCGTCGTTTGCGGACGCCACGACAATCGCCTTAATCAATTCGCCCACGTTGTATTCGGCGTTAGCGTCCAAAAACGCCTGCGACCCTCCCATGCCAGCTGCCGTTTCACTTGCGGTTACGTCCTGCTGCACGCTTAAATTCCCCTTTTCTATTTCTTCAAAAATCAGGATTAAGGTCATAATTTTGACCATGCTGGCGATTGGCCTGCGCTCGTTTTCGTTTTGGCTTTGCAAAATTTCACCCGTGCCATAGTGCATTAGCAACGCGCTTTTGGCATTGTACCGCGATGGCCCTACTTCTTCCCCCATTGCCGGCTTGTTTGCGGCTACCGCAGCCGACTCGCTGCAAACAGTATAATCCGTACCGCTCTTGCATGGCGGACGGCCATCAATATCCACCACGTCTTCCTGCCCCGCAATATTGTAAAAACCAGCGGCCTCGTTATAAATCCATCGGGCTTCCGTATCCCCGTTTGTGACGTCGCCGTATGCCCCCGATATTGTGGGCAAAAAGCCGAAAGTAAAACCAAAGGAAATAACGATCAGCAACAGTAAGCCGGCGGCAATCAGTCCCCTCTTTTTGGCGTCATTTTTCATAA
>WRDI01000079.1 GCA_009783515.1 Bacillota bacterium
AAATTTGCCATCGACAACGATTTTGACATAATCGCCGCGTCCTTTGTGCGTTCCAAAGACGATCTGGGCGACCTTCTCCGCCTTTTAAGTGAACGCAACAACCCCAATATTCTGATTATTTCCAAAATTGAGAACCGCGAGGGCATAGATAACATCGACGAGATCTTGGCGTTGTCCGATGGTATTATGGTCGCGCGCGGGGACCTGGGAGTCGAAATTGACTTCGAGGAGATTCCCGCCGTCCAAAAATTCCTCATCAAAAAGGCGCTTTTAGCGGGCAAGCATTGCATTACCGCCACGCAAATGTTGGAGTCGATGATAAAAAATCCCCGTCCCACGCGGGCGGAGATTACCGACGTCGCAAACTCGATTTACGACGGCACAAGCGCGATAATGTTAAGCGGCGAGACTGCGGTGGGCAAGCACCCCGTGGACACCGTGCGGACGATGGTGTCCATCGCGCGGTACACGGAACGCGACATAGATTATTGCAAGAGATTTGGGGAGTTTGCGTTTGACAAAGCGTATAAAAACGTGTCGGACGCCGTGTGTATGTCTGCGGTTTCCTTGGCGCACAATATCGGGGCGCAGGCTATTGTTGCGTCGTCCGTCGGCGGTAAAACCACCAATATGGTGGCGCACTTCCGCCCCTGCTGCAAGATTTTGGGCTTCACGTCAAACGAAAAGGTGTTTAACCAAATGGCACTGACGTGGGGGGTGACGCCGTACTGTTTGCAGGTGTACGTTAGCGCGGCGGAATTATTTAGGGACTGTTTTGCGGTGGCGAAGGCGGACGGGACGCTTAAAAAGGGCGACACGATTGTGACCACGGCGGGCATTCCGCTTGGGGTGTCGGGGCAGACGAATAACGTGCGGGCGATGAAGGTGGAGTAATTGGAGAGAGTGGAGAGTGGAATTTGGAGAGTGGAGTTAAGGTTTGAGGGTTAGTGTATAGCGCACAGCGCACAGTGAAGGTTGAGTTTTAGGGGAGAGGGATGGTCGGGTTGATTGTCGTAGGGCGTGACACGTCACCAATGAGGAACGGAGCGTAGCGAAGTGACGTGGCAACCCGGCGTGCCGCAGTAGGGCGGGGGCCGTCATTGCGAGGAGCGAGGAACGAGCGACGTGGCAACCCCGCCGTGCCGGGTTGATGTGGTCTTTTTATTGTTCTTGAGCAAGGATTTGTCGGGCAAGGGCTTTTGCAGACGCAAAATCCGCTTCCGTGCTGTTTATAATAAATTCTAAAATTGCAATATTGTTGTTGGTCTGAAATATGTAAAGCCCCATTTTTATTAAAGTATCAAGCACAATATACGGTCTTTCGGTATATATGCTGTCTTTTATATCGTCATAATTACCGATCTTGAAAAGATAGTAATTGCGCAGAAATAATTCCGCACTCAACGCCCGCAAATATAATTCCGAGTGAAACCGCGAATTTTTACTTTCTTTATCAAAGTATGTGTTTGCTTCCCACATGGCATTTATGGTTGAAACCGCCGCAAGCATTTGATTTGCTATTTTATCGTCCCTGTCAAGTATTTCTTTATCTATTTTTTTCTGTGCTTCCCACTTTTGTTCTTTTGTTTGTTTAACCATATATCCTTGTGTCATTGACTTTATTTCCGTTATCGGCGCGACTTCTACTTTCTTGAAAGGCTTTGTTTCATTTGATACATTATGCCCGCAACTCGGACAAACCTTATCTTCGGGAAATATCTTAAAACCGCATTTTGAACATAAGGACGTTTCTTCGGCTCTGTCGGTATTATATCGTATTTTTGGGGCTTTGTTTAAGTCCTCGTATTGATTTTTGTATATAGTCTTTCCGTCAAACGCAACTCGCAAAGCAAAGAGTAGCATAAGGATTATAGCGAAAAAAGCCGCAAAGTCTGCTTCGTCTTCCGCAAACACAGCGATTGCGCCGACTAAACAAAATATGCCAAGTGCGCTTGAAATACATATACGTATAATAGACTCCATTCTTGTTTTCATCTTTATAAAGAAAAAGCCAAATATATAAAGAAATAAAGTTGTTAGCATTTTACACCTCTAAAAATTTGTTTCAAAAAATTCAACCATTTTTTGGACATTATATGTTTGATTAAGATTGTAGATTTTTTCGGGGGCATTGATTTTAATATACCCGCCATATTTGATCTCAAAGTATTGTTCGCCAAAAAAAACCGATGTGCGTTTTGCTTTGGCTTTTGTGATAATATTGAGAGGAATAGGAATAAAATCACCTTTATACTCGTGCGTTATGCTGTCAATACGATAAAGACGAATTTCCGTTTTGTTGGCGACCATTACAAACCATGCGTAATTTTTTAGGATTATAAAAAATTGCGCCGGGCTTTAAGATTTGAATACCAATAAGCGATACATCATCACGCTTTATCAGTTCTCTTTGTTTAAAATATTCCATTGTTTTTTCAATTAGATATGTTTTATCCAACATTCGCTTCTCCTTGAATGTTTTTATCGCAACAAATACATTTTGCATTAACTGACGCCATAATAAATCCTCCCGTAAATAAAAAAATACCGCCTCAATCAAGAGACGGCACCCAACAGCTATCTCCTGATTGTTGCGGTACAACCAAAAACCATTTAGGGGAGCGTAGCCGGTTGGCTATAATTCGCCTAAATGGTCGATGTTAAGTTGTACCGCAAGTATAGTATACGCTATTTTTATCAAAAAGCCAAATGTTTTTACGTCGTTTTTTAAAAAAGAGAGGTTTTTTAGGTTGTATCCTCTTTTTCTTTGTCATCCTGAGCGCAGCGAAGGATCTATTCCGCTTTATTATAAGGTTGAGATCCTTCGCTTCGCTCTGGATGACAAAATAAATCTCTGAATGACAAAATAAGATAAAGGTTTCGCGCAAACTCTAACTCGACATTCACCCCGCATTGCGCATTGTGCATTATTCTGTATATATTTACGAAAATTGTCCAAAACTAAACGAATGATTTACTTAATTTGTTTGGCGATTTTGGCGTTGTATTTGGCGTCCCTGCCCATCAGGATAAAGGTTAAGGGCGGGGCGGACCTGGACGCGGGGCGGGGGAATATATCCTTCTCCGTGTTTTATATACCCCTTTTCCGCGCCAGCGGCCTTTTGGAAAACCGGTCGCTGACGCATATCGACCTTATTGTTATGCAACAAAAAAAGAAGCGGGAGCTGCACCTTGACGTCGACCGCAAGACAATGGCACAGGCGTTAGAGCTGATAAAAAAAGTAGACCTTTCGTTTTTGGGCAACCTTGACGTGAAGGATATTTTTCTAAGCATTCATTACGGGGCGGACGACGCGCTGACCACCACCATGCTTTTGGGCGGGGTCAAAATCGTTTTTTATTCGCTTTGCAGCGTGCTGAAAAGCAATCAACACGTCGCGATAGCCGAGGAATTTGTGCCCGCGTACAATATGCGGACATTCAAAGCCGATTTTCACAGTATATTTAGCCTCTCGATTGCGGATATTATCTACGGGTATTTGGTCGGAAAAGTCAAGAAACTACGGAAAGCGCGGGTGGCGAAATTGGCGACTGCAAAAGTCAGAAAGAGCTATACTTGAAAGATCATTCATTGGCAAATGGACTGCGTTTGTCATCGCAACTGTTCTTTCAAAAACCACCATTTATGTTAGATATGGCATCAAAAAGCCATTGCCTATGTCAGACATAGTACCTAAAACAATGCATAATGCTCAATGCTCAATTACGTTGTTGATTTTTTTAAATAAGACATTAACTCTTAACTCCACACTCCAAACTATCATGACTAAGGAGGTCATCGATATGATAATCGAGAACAACAACCACCCGATTGAGCGGATTATGGACAACGCCATGAGCAAAATCCGCGCGTTTGCCGCCTCGGATACCATTATTGGGACACCCGTCTGTACCACCGACGGCGTCAGCATTATCCCTGTCAGCAAGGTAACCATGGGCTTTTTGACGGGCGGCGGGGAATACAGCGACCTCAGCCGCGAGAGTTATTCGCAATACCCCTTTGCGGGGGGGAGCGGGGCGGGAGTGTCCGTATCTCCCGTGGGGTTTTTGATTAGCGACGGGCGCAGTGTTAAGTTGGTACACGTGGATGACAAAAATTTGCTGGAAAAGGCGCTTGATACAATACCCGAGGTTTTGGACAGTTTGTTTCAGGATAAGTTTGGTAAGGGGAAGAAGAAGTGATTTTATGTACTATGTCAGACATAGGCAGTGGGTTTTGTGGTACTATGTAAGACATAACTAGCGGTTTTTGGCAAATTTAAGTTGGGTTGCCACGTCGCTTCGCTCCTCGTTGGTGACGTTCATCTTAAATTTGCTCTTAACGAAATTACTCACCCCATGTCAACGTACTAAATCAAAAAGGATAGAAATATGAAAAGAAAGGCATTGATTGTTACACTTACGATATTGCTGTGCCTTTTTTTTATGCCGCAATATTCCGGGGTAATACGGCGCGCCGAGGCGTCGCGCCCTACAAAATCCGCTGCCGCAATAATCGCGCCGACACCATTCGTCGCAACCGCCCCCTTAAACGTCACGGCGGAGTGCATGATAACCATTGAAAGCACAAGCGGTCGAATTTTATACGCGAAAAACGAGCATAAAAAGCGGCCGATGGCGTCGGTGACAAAAATTTTGACCGCCATTACCGTACTGGAAAACACGGCAGATCTTGACGTAAAACGGATAATCCCGGCGGGCGCGGCGGGGATAGAAGGCTCGTCGATTTATCTCGCGGCGGGAGAAAAAATCTCCACAATAGACCTGTTGTACGGGCTTATGTTGCAGTCGGGCAACGATTGCGCCGTTGCCCTCGCCATTCTGACAGGCGGCAGTATAGACGCTTTCGCCACACTCATGAATAAAACGGCACAAAAAGCGGGGGCAAATAGTTCTAATTTCATCAATCCGCACGGACTGCATGACGAAAGGCACTACACCACCGCGTTTGACCTTGCTTACATCACCGCTTACGCCATGAGAAACAAGGTTTTTAGGATAATCACAGCAGCAAACTCGCGCAGAATCGAGCGCACAAGAGAGGACGCGCCCACCCTTATCCTCAATAAAAACAAGTTGCTAAACAGCCTCGCGGGGGCTGACGGGGTCAAGACGGGCTTTACTAAAAAAGCGGGGCGGTGCCTTGTCGCCTCCGCTACCCGCGAGGGAATGCAAATCATTAGCGTCGTCTTGAATTGCGGACCGATGTTTGAGGAGTGTTCCGCGCTTATTAACGCCGCGTTTGGCGAGTATAAGCTGACCAAAATCGCGGCGGCGGGGGATGCGTTGACCGAGATTAAGGTTTTTGACGGCAAAAGTAAGACGGTTAAGGCGGGAATTGCCCGTGATTTGTACTACCCTTTGAGGGCTGACGAGCGAGTAGAAGCGGTTTTTGACGCCCAAAAAGTCCGTGCGCCGTTTAAAAAAGGAAGAAAATTAGGAAAAGTCGAATTTTACCTTGAAAATCGCTTGATTTTTAGCGAGGAATTATTTAGTATAGAGGACGCGGGGTCGATGTCGTATTGGGAGTTCCTCAAACGTGGTTTGGGCGAATGGAGAATAGTGCACAACAAGGACAAACATTATGCGAATAAACAAATACTTAGCCTCCTCAGGGATTGCCAGCCGTCGAAACTGCGAACAGCTTGTGCTTGACGGCAAGGTACGGCTTAACGGCCGACCGGTCACAAAGCTTGCCACAGAGGTCAAAGACTCGGATATCGTCACGGTGGACGGCAAAAAAATCGCCCCCGCCGAGCGGCTCGTTTACCTTATGCTCAACAAGCCTAAGGGGTATATTTGCAGTACCGTCGACGAAAAGGGACGTAAGACGGTAATGGAGCTGATAAAAGATTTCGAAGGCACCCGCGAAGGGGCGCGGATTTTCCCCGTGGGAAGGCTGGATTTTGACACGGAGGGCCTCTTGCTTTTTACCAACGACGGCGATTTTGCGCAGAGGCTAACGCACCCAAAAAACGACGTGGACAAAACCTATCACGCCAAAATCGAGGGCGAGGTGACCGAGGACGAACTGAACAAGCTGCGGGGCGGCATTGTTTTGGACGGCGAAAAGAC
>WRDI01000080.1 GCA_009783515.1 Bacillota bacterium
ATATTTTTTTAGAAGAAAGAACTGTTCCGCCCTTCGACCTCTCTGTAAACCCCGACCCGCAAGAAAATCATGTGTTTAAAGGATGGTGTCTTGACCCGGAATATACTCAAATTTACGAAGCGGTCCCGATTTGCGAAGATACATTTATCTACGCCCGATTCGTGCGGCTGTACGTACTGAAAGTGTTTGACGGAAGCGAATTGATGGGCAGGGAGATGTTGGAGGAAGGGACGAAACCCATTTTGGACACCCCGTTTAAGCCCGGTTTTGATTTTTGCGGCTGGTTTTTGGACTTTGAATTGATGCTGCCCTATGATTTTGCTCCAATTTACTGCGATATTACGCTTTATGTCAAATTTGAGCCGCTACCGCCCAATAAGTTTTTTGTAGTTTTTATGTCAATATGCGGGGAAAAACTGGGCGGTTATTTGCTTGAGGACGGCGAAATTATTTATGCGATGGACGTTGTGCCGCCCGCGGGAACAAGGTTTGGCGGTTGGTTCTCGTCGCCCGATTGTGAAGATGAATTTATTTTCGGCATTGGCATTTTTGAGGATACCGCGGTTTATTTGTTGTTTATTAAGGTTTATACGGTATCGTTTTGGGCAGGCGGAGAGGAAATCGCGGTTTTTACGGTAGACGAAGGCGAAATAATTTTACCCGTCGCTTCTCTCTCGCCTCCCGATTATCACGAGTTTATCGGCTGGTTTGAAATTGGCGAAAGCTGCGGTGCGTTTGATTTTGCTGTATTAATATACCGTGACATCGCACTTAAAGCGGTCTTTAAAAGGATAACTGTTACCGTACGTTTTGTCATAAGCGAGGGAACTAAGCAAATCGCGACGGTAAAGGCGGGGCAAACTGTGACGGCGCCGCAAAACCCCGAGGACGGGGTTTGTGTGTTTATGGGTTGGTATTCCGACCGCGAATTGACCGCACTTTTTGACTTTGACGCGCCGATTTTTGAAGATACGGAGGTTTTTGCGTCTTGGCGGCAAAAATCGATTTTTACCGTTAAATTTTTCGGTCACGATGAAGTTTTGCTACTTTGCGTTAAGGTTTTGGAGTTCGATCCCGTAATTCCGCCGACCCCGCCGGCAGTCAAATATTACACTTTTTCGTATTGGACGGAAAGTGACGCACTGTCAAGAGTGACCGCAAATGTTTCCTGTTTTTCTGTGTATGTATACGATAGCACGGACCCCGACGGCTTCGGATATGTTCCGTACAGGGGAGGGTACCTTATAAATTCGGTCATTACTATGGAAAATCGGCTGATTTTGCCGGTAGAGTACGATGGATTGCCCGTGCTGGGTGTTGCGGATACTGCGAGCGGTATTTTAGCGCTTAAAAGCGTGTCGTTTATTTTTATCCCATCGTCGTACGTTTATATAGGCAAAAACGCCTTTTGTCGCGCGTCCGATATGGAGTTAGAGGTCGAATTTGGAAAAAATCCGCAAGTTCATTACATCGGGGACTTTGCCTTTAGGGGAGTGAGGACGGATTTTGTTCCGCTTGACGTCGAAAGCATAGGGGTTGGCGCGTTTATGTACGCTATATTGGCGCGGGCGCACATGTATAACATAAAAAGCATAGGGGAATTTGCGTTTGCCTATGCCTATATCGGGGAATTGGTCTGGTACTGCGGGCTTGACCTCCCCGACAGCGTGTTTTATTATGCGGAAATAACCCTTGCGTCCTTCGACGAATTTGAGGCGATGGGGGAGAGGGCGTTTTACGCGGCGGAAATAACAGGGGTTTTGATTTTGCCGTCGAGCCTTAAGACAATAGGAAGATTGGCGTTCAGCCTGTGCCTTTTGGAGGAAATCGTTCTGCCCGATAGTGTGGACACAATCGGCGCGTCGGTGTTTGCGAAAATGCCCAACCTGAAAAAGATAAACATCCCTGCGTCTTTGCTGCAAATCGCCGAAAGTGCGTTTTCGGATTGTCCTGCATTAACATCTGTGACTTTTGCAAAAGCATCGCTTTTGGCGGGTATCGGCGCGTCGGCGTTTAAAAACACCGCGATTGCCGGCATCGCATTACCGGGCACCGTGACGCGCATAGAAGGATTCGCTTTTTCTTCCTCCGCTTTAACGGGAATAAAGTTGCCAATGTTCCTTGCTACGCTTGATTTTTGCGCTTTCGAGGATTGCGGAAGCTTGCAAAACATCACAATCCCATCCGATTCTTTAAACCTCAATTTCGTCAATTCCGATTACCTTAACTACGCGACATTCGGGGGATTTGTCGTTGAAAGTGGCAACCGTTATTTTTCGGCGCGGGGAGACATTCACCTGTACGACCTTGGCGGCGAGCGGCTTGTCGTTTTTATAGATTGCCAAAGTTACGCTTGCCCCGCTTCACTTAAGCTGATTGAAAGCCGCGCTTTTATGGGCAAAACCGCCCTAAAAGTCGTGAAAATAAGCGAAAAGGTAGTCAGCATAGGTGATTATGCCTTTGCGGGAAGTCAGGCCGCCCCCATGAACTTGATTGCCGTCGATTTTTCCGACGCCGCAAGTTTGGCTTATATCGGCGAGGGTGCGTTTATGTATAATACCGCGCTGATTCAAGCCGATTTGGCGGGCTGTTCGTCTCTGATATCACTGCCCAAGGACTGTTTTTTCGGCGCAAGCGGACTGAATTTGATAAAGTTGCCTGCGCAGATAAAGATGATAGGCGAAAATGCGTTCGCATTTGATTCGGCGACAGGCAGCGGAATTGCGGCGCTGGATTTAACGCAGTACACCTCGCTTGAGGAGATAAAAACGGACGCCTTTGCAAACAGAACAGGGTTAATCGAGGTCAAATTTCCTTCTTCGCTAAAGGTTTTGAGTGGCTTTAACGGCTGTACAAACCTTGCAAACGCGGTATTCGCCGACGGTACGATAGAAATCGGCGCGTACGCCTTTTTCGGTTGCATTTTGTCTGACGCTTTCACAGTACCCGATTCGGTCAAAAGTATAGGTGAATTTGCATTTGCCCACAGCGGAATCACCGTCTTTGCCCCCACCGCCGCATTTTCAGGCTTGGGCGCGGGCGCGTTTTCCTGCTCGCGTTTGACGTCCGTCGATTTATCGTGGACAAGCCTTGTCGCCATTGGCGCACACGCCTTTTTGGGCGCGGGCGGGCTTAAAACCGTGGTTTTCCCCGCCGGCTTAGAAAGGATAGGCGAGCTTGCGTTTGCCCAAACCGACCTCATGGAAGTCGGGTTGCCGCCTTCGGTCGAAATTGTGGGCGGCGGCGCGTTTATGGGCTGTAAAGGGTTAACGGACGTGTATTTTGGAAACTCTGCGGGTGGGTCGGAGTTATCTATTTTTGATATAACGCCCTTTGAGGGGTGTTCTAAGCTTAAAAACATCTATATTTTTGCCTTGAAACCGCCTATGTTGATTGCGCCCGCCCTCGGGATCGCAAATACGGGTGGACCGGAATACGGCAAACTGGCGGATTTAAAGATTTTTGTGCCAAGCGGCTGTCTCGAGGCGTATAAAAATGCGGATTATTTCGGGCAGTCATGCTGGCAGTTTCATTTGGACCGGTTGTATGAGATGCCGTAGGCAGGTATCAGGTATCCCCGACCAATAAACGATTTTGTTGCGAAAAAAAATAAATTGTGGTATACTAACCAAAGAAAGCGAGAATAAATACGAATGTAAGGTACAAGGATAAATTTTAATAATGGAAAACATTTATATTCAGAAGAACAACCAACGCCCGCAACTACCCGCGAAGGCGTACAAGATGGTGCCTACTCGCGGCGTCGTGGTTTTTCCCGGTCAGACGATTCACATCGACATTGCCCGCGACAAGACGCTTGACGCGGTAAACAAGGCGATGCAGAACGGCGAGGATATCTTCTTGGCCGCGCAAAAGCATCCAGGCAACCAAAACCCGTCGCCCAAGGACATCTACCGCATAGGGACGCTGTCGCGCATAACGCAGGTTATGAGGATGCCCAACGACTTTGTGCGCGTGATGGTGACAGGGATCGCTCGCATGGAAATCGAGGGATACGTGCAGCTTTCGCCGCACTTTGTAGTAGAGTTGGCGCCTTTTTTAGTTGAAAATAGCGACGAAATCATGTTGGAAGCAGTCCGCCGCAGTATTATGCCGGAGCTTGAGAAGGTCAAAAATATCGACCCGCGACTTGCGCCCGAACTTATAATGAGCATTAACGGCGGCGAATACGAGCGGTTTATCGGGCTTATCGCGCCGCTTATTTACCGCACGGACACGTTGAAACAGAATTTGCTGTCCCTCCGTAGCGTTTACTGTCAGCTTGAGGACATTTTGGCGCAACTACTGAAAGAGGGAGAAATCGCGGCGGTCGAAAGGAAAATCGCGGCGGCAGTACGTGCCAGCATAGACAAAAACCAGCGCGAGTTTTATTTGCGCGAACAATTAAAGGCGATTAAGACGGAACTGGGCGAGGATGAGGATGAGATCGAGCTTTGCAAGATTAAGATTAAGGAGCGGGGATTGTCGGCCGAGGCCGCGGAAAAGGTATTAAAGGAACTTGGCCGTCTTGAGAAAATGAGCCCGACCTCCCCCGAAGCGGGAGTGATACGCTCTTACGTCGATTGGCTGCTTGATGTGCCGTGGAAGGAGGAAAGCGAAGACGCCTTCGACCTACGCAAAGCGCAAAAAATTTTGGACGAGGACCATTACGGGCTGGAGAAAGTAAAGGAGCGTATTATCGAGTTTTTGGCGGTGCATAAGTTGACTAAAAACCATAAGGCGCCTATTTTGTGCTTTGTCGGACCTCCGGGCGTGGGCAAGACTTCGATTGCACACTCTATCGCGCGAGCGGCGGGTAAAAAATTGGTGAGCATGTCGTTGGGCGGCGTTCGCGACGAGGCGGAGATTAGGGGACATAGGAGGACGTATATAGGGTCAATGCCGGGGCGCATTATCAGCGCGATGAAGAGTGCGGGCGTGATTAACCCGCTGTTTTTGCTTGACGAGGTGGACAAAATGACTTCGGATTTTCGCGGAGACCCGTCCAGCGCGCTTCTAGAAGTGCTTGACCCCAACCAAAATTACAACTTTAAGGACCACTATTTAGAGGTGTCGTACGACCTTTCCAAGGTGATGTTCGTGATGACGGCCAACACTTTAGATACTATCAGCCCGCCCCTCTTAGACCGCATGGAGGTTATCGAACTGAGCGGGTACACTTATGAGGAAAAGTTACAGATTGCCCAAAAATATTTGGTGAAAAAACAGTTGGAGCTTAACGGATTGTCGGCGGATAACGTGGAGTTCGATGGCGGGGCGATAAAGAAGATTATTCACAACTACACGCGGGAAAGCGGGGTCCGGAATTTGGAGCGGGAGATTGGCGCGGTGGTGAGAAAGATTGCGGTGAAGGTGTTGGAGGAAGGGGAGGGGGCAACGCTCAATGAATGTGAAGTATCGGGTATTAGAGATCGGGTGTTAGGTAAGAGTGAAGAGGGAAAGAAAAAGCGCAAAGAGGGGAAAAGGATTAAGGCGGCGGAAGAAAGTGCGCAAAAAGCGGTGAGCAGTGCGGTTTTTAATATAACGGAGAGCGATATTCCGACCTATTTAGGTGCGGAAAAATTCTTGATTGACGAGTTGATGAACGCGGACGAGGCGGGCATGGCTACGGGCTTGGCTTGGACCAGCGTGGGCGGGGTTACTCTTAACATCGAGGTAGTTTTGATAAACGGGGGCAAAGGGGAAATCATCCTTACCGGCAGTTTGGGCGACGTGATGAAGGAGTCGTGTCAGGCGGCATTGTCGTTAGTCAAGTCCCGTGCCGACAAGTATAAAATCGACCACGACGTTTTTACAAATCATAACATCCACATCCATTTTCCGGAGGGCGCGACCCCCAAGGACGGTCCCAGCGCGGGAATCACCGTGGCAACCGCCCTTTTGTCGGCTTTAAGCGGGCGCAAGGTCAAAAGCACTGTGGCTATGACCGGCGAAATCACATTAAGAGGCAAGGTTTTGCCGATTGGGGGGCTGAAAGAGAAATCGCTCGCCGCCTACCGCGTGGGCATAAAAACGCTGAT
>WRDI01000081.1 GCA_009783515.1 Bacillota bacterium
CTTAATTCGGCAAGCGACGGGGTTTCGTGTACCTCAAGCCCTATGCCGTGTCCTAAAGAGTGCCCGAATTCCTTGATATAACCGTTGGCCTTAAAATACTCGCGGGCGATACTGTCCGCCTCGCGCCCCGTCATGCCCGCCTTAATCCCCTTTAACGCGGCGGTCTGGGCGGCAAGCACCAACGCGTGGATTTCCTCCAAGCGTTTCCCAGCGTCGCCAAAGCAGAACGTGCGGGTCATGTCGCTACAGTAGCCGTTCATTTTCGCGCCCATGTCTACTAAAATTATGTCGTTTTTCTCAAGCCGTCTATCCCCCGTTTTGTAGTGAGGCATGGCGGACCCCGCGCCAAAAGCGACAATAGTATCGAAGGACATCCCATCCGCGCCTAAACACTGCATCTCGTACAGAAGCTCCGCCGCTGCCTCGCGCTCGGTCACGCCCACCTTAAGGGACGCAATCGTTTTAGTCAGCGCTTTTTGGGCGACGACCTGCGCCGCGGCGACCTTAGAGATTTCCTCATCGGTCTTGATTGCCCTTTTAAGCGCGATTTGGCGCGATATGGGGACATATTTCGCGTTTTCGACTATGCCCGCGATTGCCTCTTTGAGCTTGGCGTAAGTTGCAACGGATAAAAATTCATCCTCGAAGCCAAGGCGCAATTCCCCGCCCTCTTGCTTTGTACAGACCGCAAGAGTTTTTAATTCTTCGGCGACAGCGGGGAACAATTTACGTTCGCTCATCACCACCCGATAATTCGGCAACGCTTTTTTGGCTACCTCTATGTACCGAAAATCGGTAATAAAAATCTTTTCGCTCTCCGTCAAAATGACACAACCGGATGACGTTTCCAACTTTGTGAAGTAAAAGCGGTTGACGGGATTGAATATTACACAGGCGTCTATGTTGTCGAACATAATTGCTCCTTTGGTGAATGTGAAGAGTGGAGTTAATGCTAATTGCTCGTGTGTTTTAATTAATTATTTTGAGCGGATTTTTAAGATAAAAGCCGTCGAAGGAATATTCAAACCCACGAGAATTAACATAAGGTTGGGGGTTAGAAAAGGGCTGAGGATAGAGGGAAAGCCGAGAGGCTACATGATACTATGCGTTTGATTATACCACATTTTTTAGGAATAGTAAAGCAATTTTGAACTGTCGAATAAGGTCAAAATCAGATAAATATTAAAAGCTGTGCATAGATTATCAGCGCCGCAAAACTACCAACGGCTATAAAAAAATTTTCATCATCGCCAATCCGATAAAGAGGATGCCGCTCAGCCACGAAAGGTTAAGCGACGTTCTTTTGGCTATTTTGCCACCCAAAAAGCGCCCGAATAACAAAAATGCCATGCCCGTGGCGAGGGAAAGACAAGCGACCGCGACGTAATGTACTGCGTTAGGGTTTGCAATACCCGCCCCGAAACCCACCGCCGTCCCGTCGACGGACAACGCTAACGCTAAAAGAACGGCTCCGGCGAGCGAAAGCTTATTTTGTGCCTCCAAACCGCTTTTGCCACGCTTTTGGCTGCCACAAAACCCGTCGACGTCCTGCGCGCCGCCGTCTTGCCCTTCCGCAACGGTATTACCTTTTTTAGACCGTTTTTTAAAAAACGGACCGAAAATTTTTATTACGCCGAGTAATACCAAAACTGACGCGCAAACGGCGGTTGTCACCGCGTCGGGTATAATACCGCCGACAAGCGATCCACAAAACAACGATACCGTCAGCGCGGCGCTACAGATTATGTTTATTATAAGCGCGGAAACAAAGGGGATTTTAACCTTGTTTACCCCATAGGCAAAGCCGGTGATAAGGCTGTCCACAGAGCAAGCCGACGAAAGTAGGAGCGCCTCGATAAATATTTGCAAGATAGACATAAGTATTCCTTAAAAAAACTTGTTGTACGCGGAATCTGTTCTATCTTCAATATATTATCTTGTTTGAACCTGTGTGCATAATTTCAAACGACGGTCTTTGCGGGTCTTTTTGCGCTTATCCGCGCTAATTTTCCTAAACACCTTACCTCCCTGAAACCATTCTAAAAATAAAGGTTTTGGGGGACTCCGGGGTTTGCTGTCGCAAATCTTGGCAAATCGCAAGCGGTTTGACCGCTCGGATCACGCTGCTATGCCTTCGTCAAAATGCCTTGCTACAAAGCAAGACCACGAATACTTCTTTGTTCGGTTTTATACCTTGTGCCTGTTATCTAACCCCTGCCATGGCACGCCTTCATCGTTACCGCATCCTCCGCCATTGTGCCGTTTGATTCGCAGATTACCGTCGGAGTCATTTTGTA
Organism: Bacillota bacterium; assembly: GCA_009783515.1. Classification (GTDB taxonomy): domain Bacteria; phylum Bacillota; class Clostridia; order Christensenellales; family Pumilibacteraceae; genus WRAF01. Next base: position 2,298 of record WRDI01000081.1, read on the forward strand.
CTCGTCAATAAGCTGCGCAAGGGGGGCGTAATAGGGGCCGAACACGTCGTCTGTAAAGTCAAGGTGCCTTATTTCGCCCGATTTACCGTACATAATCTTGGAAAAATGTATATGCATATCGGCGGTTTTTTCGCTGCCTAAGCGCGCAAAAGTGTTATCCAAAATCCGGCGGTAATCGTCCTTTGTTTTAAGGCCACCGCCAGTAAAACTGTTGATATGTCCAAAATCAAAGCACGGGTAAACGCAATCACCCAGCTTGCAAATCTCGATTATTTCGTCTACCGAGCCGATTTGGTTGTGCTTACCCATAGTTTCGGCGCAAAGGATAAAGTTATCGAGGCCCTCTTTGTCAAGGAAATTAAGTAATAAATCAATATTGGCAAGAGTCAACTTAAGCGCCTCTCCCCTGTCCTTTCCTGCGGCGGCGGCGGGATGAAAAACGACGCGGCTACCGCCAAACGCCTGTACCGCCGTAATACTTCGGGCGACGTAATCGAAGGATTTTTTGACCATTTCCGCGTCAGCGTTGGCGAAGTTGATGTAATACGGCGCGTGTGCGGAAATCTGCACGTCGCATTGTTCAAACGCCTGCTTGATTTTTGCGGCGGCGGTCGGAGTAATGTTAACCCCCCGCCCGAAGGAATACTCAAAGGCGTTAAGTCCCATGCCATGGAGCCACTTAGCGGCCTCGTGCGTATGCTGATGCCCCTCCGCGTAAAAACTCTCGCTGTTGCCCGCAGGCCCGATTCGTAACATATTTAACCTCGTATAAATGCTTGGCTTTTAATGCTCGATGCGAAATGCTTAATGCTCAATTAAGGTCGTATTTTTAAGCACATCATTGCTTAAAGTTCAGGGTACATTACTCAAAACTATTCCTCATTAAGCATTACGCATCATACGTTAGAGTTATTCCGAAACCGGACACGGTCAGACAGCGAGCAAATTTTTGTGGATAAAACGGCTTTAAACCAAAAAGATGCCGATAAATGCGCCCTGTCGAGTCTCGGAAGAAGTCTAGTGAGCATTCTATATTCTATAATTTCTCTAAGTCCTTCTTTATCTGCGCTTTTAATTTCGACACGCTGGCAAACTTGTTAAGAGGGCGCAAAAAATCAATCAATTCCACATGGATAGTTTTGTTGTATAAATTAAAGACATCGCCGTCGACAAAGGTTTCCACCGTCACGCTATGATCATCAAAGGTCGGTTTATCGCCCACGCTGGTCAACGAGTTAAAAATCTCTCCGTCCAATATTGTGCGCGATTTATAGACCCCGAATTTGGGCAAAAGCCTATCGCAGGGTCTAAGGTTGGCAGTGGGATACCCCATGCCCTGCCCCCTGCCCTTGCCTTTCGTCACCTTGCCCTCAAAAAAATACGGGCTGCAAAGCAAGCGATTGACCTTTTTAATGTTGCCAGCCGTCAATTCTTTTTTAATCAAACTGGTGGAAACCACCTCGCCGCCCATGGTGATAGGCTCGAAAACTCTGACCTCCACGCTTTTCCCCGCGGCAAAGCCCTTTAAAAACTCCGCATTGCCCTCGCCCATGTGCCCGAAGCGATAGTCGCTCCCGCAGGCAATAAAACGAATGTCGTAGGTGTTAAAAAGCTTTTCCAAAAACTTCGCCGCGCTTTGGATTTTAAACTGCTCGTCAAAGTGAAAGGGAATAACATAGTCCGCGCCCAACTGAGAAATCAGCCTTTTGCGCTCCTTAAAGGCATAAACGGGGGGAGACCCCTTGCTTGATAGCTCGTTAGAAAAGGTCAGCACCGCGCTTGCGATACCCTTTTCACGCGCAGTTTCGACCGCGCACGCAATTATCCTGCGATGGGCAAAATGTACGCAATCAAAATACCCAAGCGCGATGGCAATCGGTTTGTTGGTTTTTGTGGTTAGTTCTTTCATTGTTTTTCTCAGGTTTATTTGGGTGGGGTTAATGCTGGGTGTCGTTTCATTTCGTAGAGGCGAACACCGTTCGCCCGATTGTTTAGGTACTATGTCAGACATAGGCAGTGGGTTAAAGGTACTATGTCAGACATAAAGGACGTTTATTGAGAAAATGTCGCAGGGGGCCGGCGCTTCGACGAACCGCATTTCTTAGTGATTGTGTCAATCTTTTAATAATGTCTTTATCGCGATTTTGCCATCTATTATGTGCGCAATACCGTATAATTCGCCGTCTGCATATAGTGTGAAGTCGCTTTTTGGCAGGGTCATTTCCGTATCCAAAACAGAAATTCTTACGCCGTTGTCTAATCTCTTTTTAAACGAACCGTCCAAGCATACTTGTGGCAAATCCTTCAAAACATATTCAAGGGGGATTAGCATAACCCCTTTCTTGGCTTCCAGTTCCTTAAAGCTTATCGAATTTTCGACCTTAAACGCCCCCGAAGCTACCCTTTTTATCGCTGTCATGGTCGCCGCACTGTTTAACTTTTCGGCGACGTCGCGGCAAATCGAACGGATATAGGTGCCGGAGGAACATCGGATTAACACGCGGGCGGCGGGCGAGTTATAACCTAATAGTTGCGCATCAAAAATCTGTACGGCGGCGGGCTTTAGTTCTATTTCCTCTCCACGCCTCGCCAGTGTGTATGCTCGCACCCCATTCAAGGATTTTGCGCTGTATGCGGGCGGAAGCTGCATATTATTTCCGACAAAACTGCGCAAGGCGTCACCTATATCAACCGCGGTAGGGATAATCTCCGAAACTTTTACCACCGCGCCCTCGCCGTCAAGCGTATCGGTCTGATACCCAAACGTAAACACAGCCTCGTACCTCTTTTCACCCTTTAAAAAAAAGTCAAAGAGCCGTGCCGCCCTGCCCACGCCGATAAGCAGTACCCCCTCGCCCGCAGGGTCAAGCGTCCCGAAATGCCCCGCCGTTTTGACACCCAGTATCCGCCGCGCCTTGCCTACCGCCGCCGCGCTGCTCATCCCTTTGGGCTTATAAAGGTTTAGAATTCCTTTCATAACATTCTTAATGCTCAATGTACGATGCGCAATGCGCAATTACGTTGATATATTTTAATAAAATTATCTTTCATTGTTGCGCTAAAGCGTTGTTTCATTGTGCGTTCATTAAATTTGACCTTCATCGAGCATTGCGCATTAAGCATTAAACTGGCTATTCTATCTCATTCACCAACGCAAGCCTCACCGTATTGAACACATCCTCGTAGTGCCCAAAAAGCATACATCCCGACGCGTGCCTATGTCCTCCGCCGCCGAACTTTACCGCCGCCGCCGATATATCAACAAATTTACTGCGGAAACTGACCTTATAGCTGTTTTTAGAAAACTGCGACATACAAGCCGCCAATTCGACATCCTTTAGCCCCATCGCGTAGTTTATCAGGTTCTCCGTGTCGTCGATAATACAGCCGCAGTCCGTCAAGTCCTGCGAGGTCAGCGACATAACGCAAACGCGCCCCCCTACAAAAAAGCGCATAGAATTTATCGCCTTTACCAAAAGCTGTAGCTTGTTGTAACTGCCGTTGCGGTAAAGGTCGCGCGCTATGCGGCAGCTGTCTATGTCATAGTCATAAAGCTTTGATACCAACTCGAACACTTCCTTTGTGGTGTTGCTGTACAAAAAATGCCCCGTATCGGTGGACAGCCCCACATAGATAAGCTCCGCTATGGTTTTGTCCATCAAACCCTCGTCAAG
>WRDI01000082.1 GCA_009783515.1 Bacillota bacterium
CGGCGCTTACTTTGGGTACGACAACAATCAACAACGCAGCGAGAGAGCCCGAAATCGAGGATTTGGCAAACTTTATTAATGCAATGGGGGGACGGGTGTTCGGCGCGGGGTCATCAACTATTGTCGTAGAAGGCGTGACAAGGCTGAGCGGCGGTGAGCATACTCCCATTCCCGACAGGATTGTGGCGGGGACGTATTTGGCGGCGTGTGCGGCGTGCGGGGGCAAAATAAAGCTTAACAACGTCAATATCGGGCACATTTATTCTATAATCGACAAATTGCAGGCGGCGGGCTGCCGTTTTTGCTATAAAAAAAACGCTGTTGTGTGTGCGTCAGGGGATACTTTACGGGCGTTGCCAAAAACTTATACGATGCCGTACCCCGGCTTTCCCACCGATATGCAGGCGCAACTTACCGCGACGTTGTCCGTAGCGGAGGGGCAGAGTATGGTAGTGGAAAACCTGTTCGAAAATCGCTTTAGATACGTCTCGCAACTGAAGCAAATGGGTGCGGACATAGAGATTAATGCTAACGGCTGCTCGGCTGTGATAAACGGAGTGGCAGCGCTTAAAGGCGCGAGCGTTGTGGCGCAGGACTTGCGTGGGGGCGCGGCGTTGGTTTTGGCGGGGCTTGCGGCGCGGGGTGCAACGTCTGTTCACGGCGTAGAGCACATTGATCGTGGGTATTACCACATAGAAGAGGACTTACGTATGCTTAACGGCGACATTGTAAGAAAAGAGCGGTAGTCATTCGGCACATCAAAGATTCTCCGTGCCCTGCGAATTTGTTGAAAAATAAAAATTTATAGCCGTTAAAACTTGCTTTATCTTATGCAAACTGATATAATAACATTGTATGCGCAACAAACGGCTGATTATTATATTCTCCGTCTTAGTGGCGGTGACCCTTATGGTGCTTTTAAGCAGCGTAATTTTTACCGTACGCTCTACCACCACGCGCTGTCTTAATCACGCCTTTTCCGACCCTGCCCTTGACCAAAGGATTATCGACAGTATGGACTTAGAAAAAATCAAGGGCAAAAGCATATTTTTTATCAAGGAAAACGAGCTTATCGCCAACATTGAAAAAGTGGTGCCCGAGGTAAGCGTGGTAAATATCGAGCGCAAATTTCCCGATCGGCTTACCGTGCATTACGTAAAGCTGTTTGATTATTACGAGATCGCTGTGGGCGGGTTTTATTATTCGCTGACCCACGAGGGACGGGTAATCGACGAAGAACCAAGGCTTGCGCCAAAGCCAGACGACCAACGCATAAGGATTGTGTACAGCGGGACCGCGCCAGAGTTTGGCGGGTATATTTACGACGGGGTAAAGCGGCAGATTATAAGCGAAATTGTGTCCGCGCTCGAAAGATTAGACTTGGCGGAGGAGAAGGCGGCGGCGCGATTTGATTTTATCGACATAGAGGCGGGAAAAGACTGTATTTATATCGGACTGGCGGGCGGTAACAACCTTATAAAAATTGAGGGGGCATCAGACATAGGCTCATTATTCGGGAAAATACAGTTGGGGTATACCACGGTTATCGATCCATTTTTTGACCGCGCAAAAGGGCAGGACGGGCGTTACCGCATGGCGTACGTGCTTAGTTCCAAGAGCGCGATGGACCCGTACAGTGATTACAGGTATTAAGGACCATGGATCAAGGGTCAGTTAATGGGTTAGTAATTAGGGAATAGGGATTAGGAAAGGCCAAAATTAAAATTAAATATGACCGGCTATGGTCTTTAACCTCTAACCCCCTAATCCCTAAAAACTTGGTTGTTTACAAAAAAACATTACAATAAAAAGAAGGACGGAAAGGAAAAATGACAAAAGATATTGCCGTTTTGGATTTTGGATCAGGGCAGGTGACCGCGCTTGTGGGGAAACGGGGTGCGGCGGGAATCTTAGATATTACGGGCAGGGGAGAAGCGGAATACGCGGGTTTTTGTGACGGTGCGTTTTTGCGCCCCGAGCTATTGTCGCAGGCGGTGTCCTTGGCTATTACCGCGGCGGAGACGGCCGCGGGAAACAAAATAAAACACTTGTTTATAGGTGTGCCGGCTGAGTTCTCCACCTGCGTGGTGCGCGAGGCGTCCGTTTCTTTCGGCAAAAAGCATAAAGTTATTCCCGCCGATCTCGAAAACATGTACCGTCAGGGCGACGATTTTTCATATGTGGCGGAGGGCTTTACGCTTGTAAACCGTCAGCCGATATATTACTCGTTGGATAATGACCGCCGCATAATCGACCCCGTGGGCAAGACGACGACCAAGCTGTCAGGTCTTATGTCCTACATATTGGCGGAGCACAAGTTCACGTATTTTGTGGATAACATCATGGAAAATTTGGGGGTGCAAACGGCGGAATATGTGTCGTCGCCCTTAGCCGAGGCGATGTTTTTGTTTGGCGAACAAATGCGCGATACTACCGCCGTTTTGGTGGACGTCGGGTACATTACCTCCTTTGTCGCGGTGGTGCGCGGGGATGGGTTGCTTGCGCTGTCCAGTTTTTCGTTAGGCGGCGGGCATATCGCGGGGGATTTGACGCGGTACTTTGGTATTTCTTTTAGCGAGGCGGAAGCGTTAAAGCGCAAGGCGATGATTTCGCTGACGCCTGCGGATGACGACGTGTACGAAATCAGGGGCAAGCAGTTTGAGGCGGGCTTGGTCAATAAAATTGTGTCGGCAAGGTTGTCGACGATCGGGCGAATGATACAGAAGTGCTTGGCGGCGTGCAAGTACGAGCTTCCAGCGGGGGCTTTTTATGGCTTGACGGGAGGAGGGGTGAGCTATATGCGTGGGGCGAAGGAGTTTTTGTCGCAGGCGGCGGGAAAAGAATTTGAAGCGATTGCGCCGCCCATACCGCAGATGGAAAAACCGGAGCTATCGTCAAGTTTGGGGCTTTTGAATATGGTGTTGGACGCTGATGTCCCGACGAAGAGGAAGAAAGAAGGGTTTTGGGGAAAGCTGTTCAAATAAGTATCAGGTATCAGGTACAAGGTATGAAACCATGCGAGGTACGGGTTCGTATTCCTGCTTCGTGTAGGTACAAGTTATTAGGTAGCGGGTAATGGTGCGGAGTGGGGGGGGGGTTGGAGTATGGGATTGAAATATAGGATAGTTGTACGATTGGGTTTTGCGGCGAAGTCAGCATTAAGTGCAAAGATTATATAGTTAAAAAAGTGACAGTATCGCTGTACCTGAAGTTTTTGGCGTTGGTCGTGATTTTGAGTTTACCGCCGATTATCATTTGGGTTTTGCGGGACGCTTGGCAGACTGTTATACCGTCACTAATCGCGGTCGCCGCTATCGGCGTGATAGTTATTCAAGGCAATCGGCGATTGATTAGGTCAAAAATTCCCAACAAAGTGACAATCGACGACGAAAACGAAGTAATCAGTATCGAGTGCGTAGACCACTACGAATATTATTCGGCGCCGGGAAAAGGCGGGGACCTTTACGCAAAAAATCTATATCCAGTTATCCGTACAAGGTATGGTTCTCAAGGACTCAAGGTTTCCCCGCGACTGCCCAAGGACGGACTAATCGACGGCGAGAAAAACAATACCGTCGGTCGGGTATCGAAGGTGGCAAAGGTTATCGACATGGGCGGATGGTACCATATTATTTTCCACTATGGTCAAAGCTATTTTATTTGCCAAAAAAATCTGATAGTCAAGGGGACAATTAAGGAGTTTGAAAAGCTGTTTGAAGGGAAAATTGAGGTAAAAAAGTAAAAAAACAATGGACAATGCAAAATTCGAGGGATATAGCGAAACCGTAGGGGCGAACACTGTTCGCCCGCCTGTCGCCTAAGGATTGTGTGTGTTAGCGGTAATATAAGCGGATTTTTTATTATGGCGGGCGACCAGTGATCGCCCCTACGGAACGCCAAAATTAAATACGCCACAAAAAACTAAATACAACCATACAAACATACGATTGAAGCAAATTGAAACAAAACAATAAAACCATAAACAAAACAATAAATCAAAAAACCTTTTTAGGAGAAACACATGAAAATTTTAGTTATTAACGCGGGGTCGTCGTCGATAAAGTATCAGCTTATCGACATGGAAAAAGAGAACGCCATAGCCAAGGGCGTTTGCGACAGGATCGGAATATCGGGGTCAAAGCTCACGCATAAGGCGGCGGGGCGGGAAATAGAAATACAAAGCCCTATGCCCACCCACGTCGAAGCTATTAAGATGGTTTTGGACGCGCTTGTCCACCCCGACCACGGCGTGATTGCTTCCATGCAGGACATCGCGGCGGTGGGGCACAGGGTGGTCCACAGCGCGGAGGACTTCACGTCGAGCCAGCTTATCGACGACAAAGTCATGGATATTATTCGTGCCAACACGGATTTGGCGCCCCTGCACCAGCCCGCCAACATCATGGGCATAGAGGCGTGCCGCAAAAATATGCCCACCGCGCCAATGGCGGCGATTTTTGACACCACTTTCCACTCCGCCATGCCCGACTACGCGTATATGTACGGGCTGCCGTACGACGACTACAAGAAGTACCGCGTGCGCAAGTACGGCTTTCACGGCACCAGTCACATGTTTATCGCGGGCGAGGCCGAGAAGATTTTGGGGCGCAAAAACTACAAGCTGGTGATTTGCCATTTGGGCAACGGCGCGAGTATTTCGGCGGTGGACAGCGGGCGGTCGATTGACACATCCATGGGTATGACGCCGCTGGAAGGGCTGATAATGGGGACGCGCTGCGGCGACCTCGACCCCGCCGTACACGAGTATCTTTGCGAAAAACGCGGAATGGGGATTAAGGAGTTTACGTCGTACCTCAACAAAAAGAGCGGCGTGGCGGGAATCAGCGGGGTTAGCTCGGACTTTCGCGATTTGACCGCGGCGTTTGAAGCGGGGAACGAGCGGGCGCGGCTTGCCATGGAAATGTTTTCGTACCGCGTTTTGAAGTATGTGGGGGCTTATGCGGCGGCATTGGGCGGCTGCGACATGATTGCCTTTACCGGCGGAGTGGGGGAGCATACGCCTTTTGTGCGGCGGTTTGTTATGGATAGGTTGGGCTTTATGGGGCTTAAATACGACGCAGCGGTCAACGAAAACCCCGGGCGGGGAAAGATTGCCCGCCTTTCGACCGACGACAGCGGCTTATTGGCGTATATTATCCCCACAAACGAGGAATTGGTGATTGCGCGGGAGACTTTGCGGCTGATAGAGGGGCGGTAAGGTGCAATGAAAAATTAAGCAACGCACAATGGTAGTGGTCAGTGACGGTCAGATTTAATAAAAATTGACCGTTTGAATTCCCCTCCCTCGGAGGGGTGCCTCACGAACGCTTCCTCGAATTGGGGCGGGGTGGTTCCCTGATAGAGGTAGGATGATTCAAAAGGGGAGATAGCAGGGAGGCGGTTGGGTTTTAAACGTGCAACGAAAACAGAAGGCGGCATTTTTGTGTCGCCTTTTTGAATTTATTTGCATATTTTAAGGGCGAAACTTAATTTGCCGATAAAAATTAAGTTGTAGGTTAAAATATAATCGATGTTTGAAGGTTACGATGACAAATACATAAGAGATAAAATAAGGCAAAATCTTGCGCTTGCCATAAAACAAAGCGGGATTAGCCAAACCGTTATCGCGAAAGAGGCATATATCAGTGACGCGAGTCTTTCGGACTATTTCCACAAAGGCACCTTGCCCAGCCTTTGCACCTTTGTCCGCATTTGCAAAATCATCGGCGTATCGGCGGATGAAATTTTAGATATTGAATAAGCTTTTATAAAATATACAAATGTTAAAAATTTTATCTAAAATGCTATTTCCC
>WRDI01000083.1 GCA_009783515.1 Bacillota bacterium
AATTTCGGACGGGTCCTTGACCATTTTTATGCGGGGAACCAACGTTTCAATCTTTTCGGGCATCGAGGTATCGAACCCTAAGACGTTCATTCCGAGGGCTATCGCAGCCTGAGCGACAAGCATACCGATTGCGCCCATTCCGAAAATACCGAGGGTTTTGCCCATGATTTCGCCGCCGATGAACGCCTTTTTGCCGTCCTCTATCTTCTTGCCGACCTCGTCCTGATCTTTGAGCGACTGTGCCCAATTGATACCGTCGACGATTTTGCGGCCGCACATAAACATGCCGCAAATAACCAATTCCTTAACGGCGTTGGCGTTCGCGCCCGGGGTGTTGAAAACGACGATTCCCTTTTCGCTACAACGGGGAACGGGAATATTGTTGGTGCCCGCGCCCGCCCGTGCCACCATTAATAGGGAGTCCGGGAGGGCGTAATCCTTCATTTCGAACGAACGCACGATGATGGCATCGGGATTTTCGCAAGCGTCGCTCAACTTGTAACCGGCGGGAAGGATTTTCTCCGCCAGGGGGCTTATTTTATTAAGTTTTAAAATGTTAGGCATTTTTTGTTTTACTCCTTATTATTTTTTTTCGATTGAGCAGAATGCTCAATGTTCAATGCTCAATGCGCAATATTGGTTGCATTTTTTTGAGCGCACAATACTTTCCTTCAAGGTACATTTCTTAAATTTGTCCTTCATTGAGCATTGAGCATTGCGCATTGAGCATTAAAAAAGAGCATTGCGCGTTATTACGTTATTTATTCTCGCACTCAAACTTTTTCATAAACTCTACAAGCGCTTTGACGCCGTCAACGGGCATGGCGTTGTAGATACTGGCGCGCATTCCGCCCACCAATTTGTGCCCCTTAAGGGTGACAAGTGCGTTTTTGCTCGCTTCCTTGACAAACTTGTTGTCCAATTCCTCGTCGCCTGTTACGAACGGTATGTTCATAATAGAACGGTCGACCTTATTGACGGCGGTTTTAAACAGCTTAGACTGGTCTAAAAAGTCGTACAAAAGACCTGCTTTGTATTCGTTTTGCTTTTGCATAGCCGTTACGCCGCCGAAAGCCTTCAGATACTTAAACACTAAGTTGGCAACATAAATCGAAAAGCAGGGCGGGGTGTTGTAAAGGCTTTTTTCGTCCGCCTGAGTCTTCCATTTAAGCATGGTGGGGCAGTAAGGGAGGCAGTTCGCGGGGTCGTCCACGATGGACTTTTTGGCGATAACCACGGTGACGCCGGCCGGCGCGATATTCTTTTGCGCACCCGCGTAAATCACGGCGTATTTGTTAACGTCCATGACCTCGGACAGGATGTTGCTGCTCATGTCGGACACCAAGGGGATGTCGCCCACGTCGGGCATTGTCGCGGCGGTGAAGCGGGTGCCGAAAATCGTGTTGTTTTGCGCGATGTGGACGTACGCGGCGTCCGGCCGGAAGCTTTCACGGGTTGTCTTGGGGATATAGGTAAAGTTTGCGTCCTTGCTGCTTGCCGCAGCCTTAAGGTCGCCGTATTTTTGCCCCTCTTTGTACGCCTTTTGGGCGAAGTTGCCGGTCACAAGGTAGTCGGCTTTGTTGTTTTTGCCCAGCATATTGAGGGGGATTGCCTCGAATTGCATGGACGCGCCGCCCTGAAGAAAAAGCACGTAATAGTCGTCGCCTATATTCATAAGCTCGCGTAAGCCGGCTTCCGCCTCGTCGTTTATCTCGACAAAGGTCTTGCCGCGGTGGCTCATTTCCGTGACGGACATTCCCGTGCCGCCATAGTCAAGCATCTCGGACTGAACCTGCCGTAAAACTTCCTCGGGCAGTATGGACGGACCCGCGGAAAAATTGTAAACACGCATGATTTGTTTTGCTCCTTATTGTGTTGTTTTATGATAATAGCATTATACAATACGGTAAAAAATAACGCAAGCGAAAGAGGTGAGGAATTGGGGGAATTTTAAGTGCACAGCGCACGGTGAAGGTTAGTATTAGATCCTTCGCTTCGCGTCAGGACAGGGGCGACCCTACGAAGCAAGATCACGAATGCTTCTTTGTGCGGTCTTATTGGTTGTCCGCAGAGTGGAGGGCGGAGTAAAGTTGGGGGGACAATTGCGGTTTAGTAGGGCGGGGGCTTGCCCCCGCCGTTAAGTGTGGAGTTTGGAGTTAGGAGTTAAAGGTTGGGAACGGATAAAGATTAGGCATACATAATGGACATACATAATAAAAATGTCATCCTGAGCATAAAAATGTCATTACTAACGCGAAGCGAAGGATCCTTGGCCGCTTAAAAAAGGAATAGATTCTTTGCTTCGCGTTAGTAATGACAAAAAAGCGAGTTATTAATTTTCCAACCCCAACAAACAATCTGTTGACACTTCGAAATATTGCGCTATATTGATTATAGTATCAATATCGGGCTCTCTTTCACCATTTATATAACGGCTTATTGTCTGCTGTTTGACACCCAAAGTCTTTGCCAGTTGACTTTGGGAAGTTTCATTTCCTTTCAGCAACATTGCTAAATTGTTTGCAAAATTATTCATATTATATATTATACACCAAAATGGCGTAAAAAGTCTTGACATACACCGTTTAGGTGTGATGTATTATATCAACATCAAATTGGTGTAAAAACATTCGTTAGGAGTAAAAAAATGACACAAGAAATCAATCAACAAAAAACCTGTGAAAATTGCCGCTATTTCTGTCAACATTATTCAAAGCAGAAAATAACATACGAGAAGGTTTTTTGCGGCCATTGCGTGTACAATGGCGTAAAAAATTATAATAGTCGGCCTTTTAAGCCTTGTCGGCATTGGGAGACAATCGGCGACAGAAAAGAACGGCGGAAAGAATCAATCAAAAAAACCATAGAATTTATGTCCGAAAGCCTGAAAGAAATGGCATTAATCCTCAAAGACGAAGAAAATGATACTGAATAATGGCATTTTGTATAACGTAAATATGTTTTTGTATTGACTTATGTTTCGCAGTGTTGTATAATATAGTCATGAATTATCAAACCAAATTGGACGAAATAGCCGAAAGGCTTGCCCGCCTTAAAATCAGCGGCGGGGTCTCACACCCTCTTGCGGGTGTTGGGGGCGGCAGGGTGGCGCAGATAAAACAAAATGACGAACTTTTAAGCCGCGTTTTGACCGAAATTGCCGCCTTAAAAAAGGAAACCGACCTTTCGCGCGGCGAGGTTGCCGCGGCATTAGAGAAAATGCGGCAGGAAATCAGAAGCCTTGCCCCTGGCCGTGGCAATACCGCAGGGCGGGCGGAGGGTTTAAATGGCGAAAACGCCGATGAGGAAGCTTTCGGCGACATTTTGGACGAATTAAGCGCACTTAAACGGGATATCAAGTCGATTTTGGCTTTTGATAAGGAATAGAGTTATTAGAGTTATTTTGGAACATAGTGATTATTCGTGGGGTGTGACGCATGGAGAACGCCGAATATACATGGTTGCTTAGTGCTCCGGTAGCCACATTAAGTCTTTCAAATAGAAAAACACCGTAACACATCGCGGTAATGCCGTTTTTGATTATTTTTCATTTTTGTCGCTTTTTCGCCGTATTAAAAACTTATTTTGATTTTTTTGTGTTTTCGGTTTTTTCCGTTCATAAATCAGAAATGCGCCCGACCAGCGCATCCAAAATGAAGACTTATTTTTAGGCGCTATTTTTGCCTTACTCGGTTATATCCTTGCATACGTGGTTAAGAAAGCCCCAAAACCACAATATATTGTGTTTTCGGGGTTACTTTTCTTTTGGGTATAAACAAGATTTTTGTTATACTCTGCATGGAGCGGAAGACGAGATTCGAACTCGCGACATTTGCCTTGGCAAGGCAACGCTCTACCACTGAGCCACTTCCGCATGGTTTATTTGGTTGTTTGTTTTGTCGCATTAGCGCAGAATCAGCTGTTATTAGTCGCTTTTTCGATTGATTATCCGCTCTTTGGTGCGGATGAAGGGATTTGAACCCCCACATCGTAGATACCGGCTCCTAAGGCCGGCGCGTCTGCCAATTCCGCCACATCCGCATCAGCCTCGACATTATATCAAACGCGAACAAAGAAATCAAGCAAATGAAGGGGTGTTTATACTAATTATTCGCAAGTTTGAAACTTTATAAGGCTTTTAGCCATATAGACGCCGTATAAAGGCGCGATACAAACGAGGCCGTACAGAAAGTGGTAATATCGTCGGTTTTACGTTAATACACTCAAGTACCCTGACGCAATTAAATATATACGTTTTGGCGGACAGATTTTCGAGGGGTTTTTCGTATCCTTTGACAATTTTTTGTTTGACTTTTGCTCTCATGATAACAAAAATGGTTCCTCCCACGACATAATCGAGGCGGCGGTTGCAAGCCGAGTCAATAAGCCATAGGAGGAACCAAATAAACAAAAACAATCCGGCATATATGAAAGATTTAATACATTCCGTCCATGCCGCCCATGCCACCCATGCCGCCGCCAGCGGGAGTTTCCTTAACCGGGATATCGGCGACCACGCTCTCGGTTGTAAGAAGGATGCTGGCAACGCTTGATGCATTCTGGAGTGCGCACCTCGCGACTTTGGTTGGGTCGACTATGCCGCGCTCGTTCATGTCGCCGTACACGTCGTTAAGCGCGTCATACCCGTAATTTTTCTTGTTCCGCCCCTTTTCGATGATGTTGTTGATTACCACGCTGCCGTCCACGCCCGCGTTTATGGCGATTTGCCGCGCGGGAGACTCTAACGCCTTCATCACTATCATCGCGCCCGTTCTCACATCGCCGCTAAGCGTCGAGACAAGTTTTTTGACCTCGGGGATAGCGGACAACAAAGCTGTGCCACCGCCGGGGACTATGCCTTCTTCCACCGCAGCGCGGGTCGCCGCAAGCGCGTCCTCGATACGCAACTTTTTCTCTTTCATTTCGACTTCCGTCGCCGCGCCCACGTTGATTACCGCCACGCCGCCCGCGAGTTTTGCCAATCTTTCAGCAAATTTTTCGCGGTCATAATCCGAGGTCGTCGCCGCCATTTGCGTCCTTATCATGTTGATGCGATCTTTGATGGTTTGGGGCTTGCCCGCACCCTCTACGATTATTGTGTTTTCCTTGTCGACCTTAACCTGCTTTGCGCGCCCTAAATAATCCAAATTGGCGTCCTTTAAAGTGAGCCCTGTTTCTTCGCTGATTACCTGTCCGCCCGTAAGCGTAGCGATGTCTACAAGCATTTCCTTGCGGCGGTCGCCAAAGCCGGGCGCCTTTACCGCCACGCAATTAAAGGTTCCCCTTAATTTATTGACAACCAAAGTAGCAAGCGGCTCGGACTCTATATCCTCGGCGATGATCAAAAGTTTGTGACCGCCCTGTACAACCTGCTCTAAAACGGGCAAAAGTTCTTGTATATTGGAAATCTTTTTGTCCGTAATGAGAATAAGCGGGTTGTCCAAAACCGCCTCCATTTTCTCCGTGTTGGTGACCATGTATGACGAAGCGTACCCACGGTCGAACTGCATCCCTTCGACAATGGTCAAATTGGTATCCATGGTCTTGCTTTCCTCAACCGTGATGACGCCGTCCTTGCCCACCTTTTCCATAGCGTCGGCGATGATTACGCCTACCGCATCGTCGCTGGCGGAAATACTCGCCACCTGCATGATGGCGGTCTTGCTGTCAACCTCGCGGCTGATTGACTTAAGGTGCGCGACGGCAACCTCGGTCGCCCTCATAATACCCTTTTTGATGATGATGGGGTTTGCGCCCGCCGCAATGTTTTTAAGCCC
>WRDI01000084.1 GCA_009783515.1 Bacillota bacterium
AAATAATCGCGCGGTCGGGCTCGACCATTCTTTCCAAAAGGGCGTTTTGACGATAGAGGGACTCGTTTGCCTCTATGACGGGCGTAAGTGTGCCCAAAACTTCTTTAACCGCCTGCAAAAACTCAGGCTGGCTGGCGTGTCTTTTCTCGACCTCTGCTAACACCTGCAAAGCGTAAGACATGATATTTCCTCCGATTTTTTTTGGCTTTTGCACGGGTAATTACGTGAACAAAAAGGGAGATATATTGTTTTTTCTCCCTTTTTTCATAAGCCGACATCATTATATATTATTGTTTTTTTTTAGTCAAATAAAAACAAGCGTAAATGGGTGAAAAGCGGGTTAAATTAGTGACCGGTGGCCGGTGGTTGGTGGGGGGTTAGACAAACCGTAGGGGCGGCCATCGGCCGTCCATGTCGGGCACAAGGCCACGCCGTAGGCGTGGAATGTGGATAACCCTGTGTGAGCGAAGCGTAACACGGGGCATGGGAGGGCATAATATTTCCGAACTCCGTAGGAGTTCAACTATTTGTCGCACTCCTACGGAGTTAAGTGTGGATTTAGGCGTTTCTCACCCCGCGTTATGCTTCGCTCACACGGGGTTATCCATGTTAAAGTCCTTTCGGACTTGATTTATGTACCAAGTCAAGTGACGAGGGGCGGGGCGAAAAACCTCAATCCTCCATGCCCAAAAGATAATCTGACCTTACGCCTAAAATTTTCGCGATTTTGACCAAGGTATCCAAATCGGGCTGACGGTTTCCCTTTCCGGATTGCTCGTAATTGATGTAAGTTCTTAGCGGAATTTGGAGTTTACCTGCCATTTCCCGTTGCGTTATACCCTGACCGGCTCTTTCTTCTTTTAGTCTTTTTTGAAAAATGTCCATTTACATCACTCTTTTTGTTGACAATATACTTCAAAAAGAGTAACATTATTGTTGAGTTATTCAAATCGACTAATAAAAGCGGCGATTTGTTTTACGTAAACCCACAAATCCATTCAATCTTCTACGCCCAAAAGATAACCCACGCTTACCTCGTGAATTTCCGAAAGCTTGATGAGAATTTTTGTGGGAATGTCGTTTTCACCGGTTTCATATTTTGAATATCCGGTTTGCGACATATTTAACAATGCTGCCACTTGTTTTTGGGCTAAGTTTTTTTCTTGCCTTAACTCTTTCAATCTGTTTTCCATGAATCAGTTTTCCCGTCCGGTCAGATAATCCAAAGTAACCGCAAAAAAATCCGCGATTTTACACAGGATATATACTTTGGGTTCTCTGGAGTCGGTCTCATATTTTGCTATGGTAGACTTATCAATTTTCAATAATTCAGCCAACTGTGCTTGCGTTAAATCCTTTTCTTGCCTTAATTCTTTTATTTTTTCGCCTATGTCCATAAAAACTATCCTTTTTTCTTGATATTATGGACGATTGCCAGTAAAATGTCTCTATTACTGGCAATCGCCAGTCGAAAAGGAGGTGAACAATGATTTTATGCGAATGTACATTTTGCATTTACAATAGGGAAAGGAAATGCCGCCTGCAAAGCGTCAGAATATCGGCGGCGGGGCTTTGCGATGATTGTATAGATTTTTGTATCGACGAAGAGGCTATGGAAAAATATAAAAAGCAGACACTTAAACGGGTAGAAAAGCGCAAGGTTTGTCTAAGCGGTAAAGATTCTTCGCGGAGTTTATCCTGACGCGCAGCGAAGGACCTAATGACAAAAAGAATAGGTTTGCTTGAGAAATAAATTCAACCGCAATCTTTACTTCAATAACCCTTGGCAAACTCCCGCGCCAAATTGTCGATTGTGCCTGCGCCCATGAACAAAACAAGTCCGTTCTTTTTTAAATCCGCGTTCAAATACTTGTTTAAATATTCCGTAGCGGCTTCGTAGCCGTCGCAAAGCACGGCGGGTTTGCCCCTGTTTTTTAATTCGCTTGCGATAAGATGCGAATCCGCGCCGTCAATGGGGTTCTCGCGCGCCGCAAAAACGGGGAGCAAAACCACCCTGTCGGCTAAGTGTAGCGCGGCGGCGAATTCCTTAAAAAAGCTTTGTGTCCGCGTGTAGGTGTGAGGCTCGAATACCGCAATGATATTTTTGTACCCGCTTTCGCGCGCGGAGGTCAGGGTCGCGGTGATTTCGCGAGGGTGGTGGGCGTAATCGCTAAAAATCTGTTTTGCGCCGCGGCTACCTAAATATTCCGTACGGCGTGTTACTCCCTTAAATCGGGCAAGCCCCTCCGCAATCTCTTTAAACGACAAGCCGCAGGCAAGTGACGCGGCAACACAAAACAGCGCGTTAAGCATATTATGCCGTCCCGCGACGTTCAAACTAATCCGTCCCAGATTTTCCCCCCTATTAAAAACGCAAAAGCTGTACCGCCCCTTCTCGCGTTTGACTGCGGCGGGATGATAATCATTGCTTTTCTCCAGCCCCACCGTCATATAGTTTTTTAAACCGGTTGTCACAAACCCTCCATCGCCGGGGACGACAGCCAGTTTTTTGGCGCGGCGGGCAAACTCCAAAAAGGAACACTCCGCGTCGGCGGCGTCCCTATAACAATCCGTGTGGTCAAGGTCGGCGTTAAGCACCACGGCGACGTCGGGGGATAAATTCAAAAAGCCGCGCTTATATTCGCACGCTTCGGTAACAAACAGCTTTTCGCCGCCGATCCTGCCGTTTTCCCCTTTGTAGTCGCCGCCTATATGTACGGTGGGGTCAAGCGGCAAAAGTACCTCCCACAGCATTGCGGTGGTAGTGGTCTTGCCGTGAGTGCCCGCGACGGCTATCGAGAAATCATACCCATCGCAAATCTCCGCCAAATAATCGGAACGCCCCACTGTCCTTATCCCAAGCTCCCCCGCCCTTAATAATTCGGGGTTGCATGGCGGTATGGCGGCGTTGTACACCACAAAATCGGCTCCGGCGACATTTTTCGCGTCGTGACCGGTCAAAGAAATGTCAGAACCGCTTGTTATGTACCCCTTTTTTTCGCTTAAACGGCGTAGCATTTTCATGCTGACGCCCTCGCAGCCGACAAAATGCGCTCTCATACTTCCCATAATATGCGCAAATCCGCCGCGTGGGAGTCAAAAATACAAAATATTTTTCAAAAAGGGTGAAAAACCGATTGATTTTATTGAAAAAAGTGGTATAATAGAGTTGTGCTGTCCGGTCTTATGCTGGGACGGTGCAAACTACTCAAATTTTCAGGAGCAAAAAAATAAAAATGAACATCACCGAAGTACGCGTCAGGCTTGTAAAGAAAGACGAAGGAAAGCTTAAGGCAGTAGCCACCATCACCATCGACGATTGTTTTGTCGTCCACGACATCAAGATTATCAAGGGAACAGACGACCATTTTATCGCCATGCCCAGCAAAAAGACCTCGACGGGCGAGTACAAGGATATTGTGCACCCCTTAAACACCGAAACTAGAGAGCGTCTGCGCGACCTTATCCTTAAGGAGTTTGAAAAAGCGGTGAGGGAAGCCGCAGAGCAACCGCAGGAAGGCTAAAACAAACCCACTTCATGTTTTATAGATTATTGTTTTGCGGTTTGTAGTTTTTACCCGGCGGCTAAACCCTCTATTTTTTTGCGAGTATTTTTTTGGCCGTAACGGCTTGTTTTGCGGGAGGTGTCCGGCAAGTTTGTTGTTCGATAATGGAAACGCCCAGGACATCGAGTGTCACGGGCGTTTTTTTGGTTTGGGTTAGGACATTGGTGCGACGTTTAATACCACAACCACGTATAATCTTCCGCCGCCCATTTTGCTAAAATTCCGTACACTATACCCCACACAATAGTGGCGACAATCGTTACGACTATACCGATTATGCAGAGGATCTTACCGATTCTCGCTTTGTTGCCGACATAGCCGCGTTTTGTGGCGATGATGCTGAAGACAAGCCCTACAATGGGGAGGGGGATCAAACCCGTTGTCAGCGCACCCGCAGAAACTGAAACGATTCCAAAAATAAATGAGAGAAGCGCGAAAATGCTGGTAGCTTTAGAGGGTACCGGCTGTGCTGTTTGTAAGCCGCCATACGACGGTGGAGTCTGCCATGTGGGGCTCATGTTAGCGCCGCACTGCTCGCAAAAGGCGGCGGCGGGGTTTGTTTGCTCGTGGGAGCAGTAGGGACATTTCATATTTGATTCCTCCTGAATAATATTTTCCACACTTGCATTTTACACTTTTCGGGCTGTGCGAGTCAAGCGTTTACGGTAATGTTTTTTGACGGGCTTGTCTTTATTTCATTTTTTCTTGATTCCGACCTTATAGGTACATACCCCGCGGCTTTGCCCCGGAATAGATACCGGCCATGTTGTTTTGGGACAAGGAGGATAATTATTACTACGGCAGTAATATTTGCTTTTCTCCGCCGTTTTATGTTAAAATATTGCCATGGATAACCTGAAGGGTATAAAATTTAAAAAAAGTTTGGGGCAAAATTTTATTTTTGATAAAAACTTGCTTGCCGCCATTGTCGGTGACGCGGGAATAACGGCAACCGATACCGTGCTGGAAGCGGGCGCGGGCGCGGGAACCTTGACTGCGGAACTGGCTAAAAAAGCAGGCAGGGTAATCGCCGTAGAAATCGACCGCGACCTTGTCCCTGTTTTGACGGCAAATTTAACTGGCTTCGCCAACGTTGAAATTGTTTTTGCGGACATATTAAAACTTACTCATCAAAAAATCGCACAAATCACGAGCGGCACGTTTAAGGTCGTCGCAAACTTGCCATATTATATCACTACCCCGATAATATTCCACTTTTTGGAAGGCGCGCTTGACATAAGAAATATGACCGTAATGGTGCAAAAAGAGGTGGCGGAAAGGATTATTGCATGTCCTGGCAGCAAAACATACGGCGCGCTCTCTATGAGCGTACAGTCCCGCGCCGATGTGTATTTGACAAGGGCAGTGAAAAGAAGCGTATTTGTGCCTTCGCCGGACGTAGACAGCGCGGTGGTACGCATAGACATAAAGAGACCTTTCGACCCCCTCTTGTCCAAGGTGATACGGGGACTTTTTGCCATGCGGCGCAAAACCGTACTTAACAACCTTTGCGGTGCGCTGAATTTAAGCCGCGACGCAGCTATAGCCGTTTTGAGTGCTGCCCGCGTTCCGCCGGACAGCAGAGCGGAACAGTTGACTCAAAACGAAGTAAGGGCAATCGCGCAAGAATACAAAAATTTTAACGCGAATTAGGGTCTGTTCAGGTAAAAACATCGCATTATCCGCTCGTATAAAGATTAATCATACTTAGCTTCATTAAAAAGGCTTCTTCCGCTGCTTTTACGTGAACAGACCCTAGTTGCTTGACACAATTAGATTTTCGGGTATAGCCATTTTAGCTTTCCTCTTGCGTTGTCGGTAGTAAAGTGCCACTGCACATTTTTTGTGGAGTTATTTCGGT
>WRDI01000085.1 GCA_009783515.1 Bacillota bacterium
CATTTTATTATGACGCTGCCCGATAGTTACGATACTGTGCTGAATGACAAGGCAAGCCTGTCCGAAGGACAAAAACAGCTTATGACAATAGCGCGGGCAATTATAAAGGATTCGCCGCTGCTTATTTTAGATGAGGCGACAAGCTCGGTAGATACACGCACAGAGCGCATAGTTCAGGATGCTATGGATAGGCTGACACAGGGCAGGACATCGTTTATAATAGCGCATAGACTGTCCACCATAAAGAATGCGGACCTAATTTTAGTTATGAAAGACGGCGACATAATCGAGAGCGGCAGTCATAACGAGTTGCTTACGAAAGGCGGCTTTTATGCCGAGCTTTACAACAGCCAGTTTGAAACGGCTGCATGAGGACTACGCTGCTTCCGCATAAAAAATTCGATAGAAAAACTAAACAATAACCATATATAAAAACCTCTGTCCACTATTTTCGTGCAGAGGTTTTTTTTACGGGTTTTTGCGATTATCCAGAGACACCTTGTTTGATTTTATCTTTGTTTTAGGTTGTTTATAAACCCACTGCGCTTCTCCGCTATAATATTCAGCCCTAAGAGAATGATAATTTTTATTGCGCATTGTAGGTAAATTTCACATCAAACCACGCCGTAAAGACTTTGCAAACAAAGGACAATGGTATATAATAAGTATATCACATGAAGCAACCCTGTTTAGTTTCAACATACAAATTATCCAAAAACACAAGGAGCGTCCGTAATGTCGCGCGAAATTTTTAGTATAGATAAGTTTTTTACCAAACACACCCTGTCCTCTTTCGGCTTAAGTGATGACGACCTGACAAAGCCGCGCGTGCTTGTTTTTGTCGAAAGCGGTTGCGAAACAGAGGGGGAACACGTAAAATACGGCGTGATGACCGGCGGATGCGCGGCGATTCCCCTTACGCTACCGGCTTTAGATGGGCGCGGGGTGCAAAGCATGGGAAGAAGTAGCCTTTTGTATGCGAGAGAGACGACGGCGGATATGGTAGAAGCCCTTTTAAATCTTTACTGCGCGGACGGCGCGGCAATCGTCGCATCGTCGGAAAGCAGTGCGGCGGGGGCAATCATGGGCGCGGTGCGGCGTAACGTCCCCCTCGCATTTTTGCCCTCTTTTATTAACTCAAAATTTTATCCGTCGCATTTGTATAACATTAGGTCGCGGGTGAGCGTCGGCAAAGCCGCCCTTAGCGAACTCGAAAGCCTCGGCGACGTTTCCTGCGGGCGAAGCGCGGAAATGGACAATATGGGTAGCCTATGCGTGTTTTTGGAGGGTTGCGGCATAGCGGTTAAGGACGCGACGGGCGCGGCGACAACAGACGAACAGGTGAGGGCGGCGCGCGCTTCCGGGCTTTTAGCGGCAAAACGGACGGTTGCGTTAAGCTACCCACGCACAGATTTGACCCGCGACGGGATAAAATGCGGGGTGGCGGCGTTTATTTCGGCAGGAGGGACTGCCGCCGCGCTTTTACATATCCTCGCAATAGCGGAGGAAAACCAAACCGACTTCAGGTTATCCGACGTCGCGGATTTAAAGCTTCCCCGTCTTGCCTCCATTGCCCCTTTCGGACAGCATAGCATTGTGGAGTTTACGCGGGCGGGCGGCGTTTTTGCTCTCTTTAATGCGCTTTTGGGGCTTCCCAAGCTTTTGCCGAACATAAAAATAGGCGGCTTATCTATTGCTGACGCGGCATCGACCAATGACCATGACGTTATATCAAAGCTTTCCGCGCCTTTCGCGCAAGAGGGTGGATTCGGGCTTTTAAACGGCAACATGATGGACTGTGGGGTGTTTAAGCGCGAAACCAAATTAAAGAGTTTTAAGGGCAACGCAGTGGTGGTCGGCAGCGAGGAGCAGCTAAAAGCCGCCGCAGGGGACATAAAAAACGGCTCCGTTGTAATCATAAAAGGGCAGAGTGCAGACAAACTCGGAATGCCGCTATTGGACGTCATGTCTGCGTGTTTGGCGGTTGGGCTTACAGACGTAGTGATAGTCACTGACGGCAGAGTGCTCGAAACCGCCGACATTCCGTGTATCAGCCTGTGCCATGGCGAGGCTTTTGACGTAATTAAAAACGGCGAGAGTGTCGAAATCGACTTTAAAAAAGGCAAAATCAATGTGGACCTGCCCGGCAAGGAGTTTAGCCAAAGGCTTAAAAAACAAAAACCCCCCGAGGACGCATTGTCCGGCGGTCTGTTACGCTACTCCCGCCTTGTGGGCGACCCAGACACGGGATGTGCGCTTAAAAAGAAGTTTTAGAAATCAATTCGACCAATTTGCCGACTTAGCAAATTGATCGTTTTTTTCGTTAAATTCGGGTTACAACAAACCCGTAGGGGCGACCACCGGTTATCCGCAAACAGTTGATTTTTCAAAAAAAGAGGGAAAAATATAAACCAACGAATACTTTTATGTTTTGTGAAATTGCCGAAATCAGCCCGCAATCAGTCCTCCAAACCCAAAAGATAATCGGCGCTTATTTCTAATATTTTGATAATTTTGCGAATCATATCAAGCGGCGGCGTCCTGCCGTTCTTCTCGCCGATCAATTCGTATCCTTTGTATGTGCCTTGAGTGATTCCCAATTTTTCAGCCATAACGCATTGAGAATATCCCCTAAATTTCCTTTCCTCTCTTAGCCTTTCCGAAAAAACATCCATTTTTATCCCCTCACCGTTTGCATTTTAGTGCAAAATGTGATAGAATGAATCGTTAAGTGCAAAAAGCCCTTAAATAATGGAGTTTTTATGATAAAATATCCGAATTGCGATTATGATTTTTGTATTTATAACGACAGCAAGAAATGTATGCTGGACGACATCGGTATTAACGCCGAGGGGTGCTGCGACAATATTTTATTGCCAGATATTCCAAAAGACGAATTGAATCGTTACAAACTTGAAACCTTTTTACTGCTGAAAAAAAACAAACAATGAGGCATTAAAAAAGCAAGCCAAAAAATGATATATGTATTGTACGTGTCCGGAAGCAAGCGCAAGGTTTTTTGTTACTTTAATTTTTTACGTTCCCGCCCTGATAAGCGTGGCGACGAGGGCGCAAAAATCCGTCTCTTTTCCCTCGATAAAAAAAGTATCGTCGTCATGGAAAGCGGGATTGTCCGAATTCCGTATTTTAAGCGTGCCGCTTGGTGCCAGATAAATGTCAAAACCGCCGTTGACGTCAAACACGGTTAAGCAGTCCTTGCCGACCATAAAGCCGAGCGCGGGATTGGATACTGTTTTTTCCGAAATAATTATCCGCTGATAAATCGTGGCGACGACGGGGGAATGCACCTTGTAACTGATTCCCGCCAGCAGTCCGTCCACGGAATAATTATAACGATTAAGCCCTGTCACGTTTCCATTTTTATCTATACAAGGTCCGCCGGATGTGCCCTGCGGCGCAGTGGCGGTGGTTTCGAAGACATAATGCCAATCCAAGCCCGTTTTGATCCACTTATCCTTCACTGACACTATGCCGTCGTAGGGGGAAAGGCGACCGCCCACGTACCCCAAAGACACGACGTCCTGCCCGAGCGCGGGCGCGTCGCCAAATGTAAACACGTGAACCCTTTGCGGCACATGGCTTACAATAAGCACGGCGACGTCGAATTCCTCGTTGTATCCCCGTAATGTCGTTTCCACAAAATCATCCTCGTCAAAAAATCTGACGCGAACGATGTTATTTGTCCCTGCAGCATTTTTATCAGGCGCCGCCACATGATAATTTGTAACGATAAAGTATCGGCCATCCTCTGCCGAAACGACAAAGCCGCTGCCGTAGGTTTTCGCCCCGCCATTAACCGCCTCTGCCTCGACTTCGACAACCCCGTACTTTACTCTTTCTATCAAGTCTGCCGTGCTTTCGCCCTTTTTGCACTCCCTGCCGTGAACGCAAGAACAAAACGCCGACAATATAAGCGCGACGACAAAAAGCCCGACCAAAAACATCCTCAGTTTTTTCATGCTCGTATTATAACACTTTTTTTAAAAAAAAGCCACTACTTTCAACCATGAATACGGATTCTGAAGTTTTTCACGCCCTGCCGTAGATGATTTTAAAGATAGTGTTTTCAATTATATAAATGTCGTTGGGGTCGTCGGCGCGGATGGCAAGCCAGTCGCCCGCTTTCCCAAACATATAGCCCTCCGGATTCCATGTGGTAAAGACCTTGGTGTCCTTTGGGATTTGTTTTGCCAAAATTTTGACTTCGCCTATGCTCACGCAGGGGCGGATAAAGCGTTCGATTTGCTCGGTGATGCCCTCTAAACTGTTTTTGACCGCCGGTTTGTAGTGGTTTTCGGGCAATAACTGAGGGATGACTCTATATTCGCCGTCGAGCTCCTTATACGATGCCTCAAATTTCGCTCGCTTTATGGGGTAAATTTCCTGCCTTATCCCAACCATGATATAGATGTCTTGTCCCGAAGTAACAGGCGTGTCTCCTTCTAAGGTACGCACAATCATGCCTGTGCCCTCCGGAAATATATCCGTCGTGCGCACGAAGCCGACCGGGATTTTCAGCTTTTCGTACCTTTCAAACTCGGATAGGTCGGGGTGGTACTTGCCCGCATATACAAGGTCGTATTGCTTAAAGTAATTTTGATAGCGTCCGGACAAAAACTCTAACGGGGTTTTGCCGCTCTTTGCGATATAATCGCCAGATATATAGCCGCCCGCCTTGCCCGCGTGCCCGCCGCCGCTACCACACCCAAGGCAAAGCTGTTGCGCAAGCTCGTACGCCATAATTTCTTTGACGCAACTTCTGACCGAAAGCTTAATCCCACCGCTGACCTCGCAAAAAACTACGCAAGTTTCCACGCTGTCGGCTTGTAAGGCAAGGTCGCTGATAAAGCCAAGGACGTTGGGATCGCATGGCCGGGCGGGGAAAATCGCGCTTTGGTTTGCTTTATCAACCACGGGTACGATAAGGCTGCTGCCTGCAATCGCTAAATCCTCCATAGAAAGGTTGCAGTTTTTAAGCCTTTTAAAAAGCGCCTTGTCGTGACGGAGGTTGTCGCGCATATCCATGTCAAGCGGGTGAGTGATTTCAGTAAAGCCTCCTGTGTCGGAATATAGCCCATAATAAAGAGCGGTTGAAACCTTTGAAAAATCGTCGAAATTAAATC
>WRDI01000086.1 GCA_009783515.1 Bacillota bacterium
ATTTTGATTTTACATATTCTGCGGCGTCATATTTAACGTAAAATCGTCATTTAAAAAGGTTTCCCTAAAAATCTTGCATATAACGCTGCATTCAAGCCAAGGAAACGGGAGCAGTGCAAACAGATTTGCACTGCCGAGTGACGAAAACTTTCACGAAGTACGAGCTCAATTTTTTGACGATTTTACTTCCAACATCTGCTCGCAACTTATCCAAAATCAGAAAGTCATTTAGTATATCTATCAAAAAATCAAATAAAAATCAAAATAAAGGAGAAAACAATGAAAGATCCAAGAATGTCAAAGCTTGCGTCCAATTTGGTGAATTATTCGCTAAAGGTGCAAAAGGGTGAAAAGGTGCTGATAGAGTCATACGAAACCGACTCGGAGTTTGTATGCGAGCTGGTAAACGCGGTCGCCGTTGCAGGCGGGCTAGCCTTTGTCGAAACCTTTGACCGCAGGGTACAGCGCGCCATCTTGCTCAGCGCGACCGAGGAGCAGGTTAAGCTTATGGCAAAGTATGCCCTTGTTCGCATGCAGGACGCAGATTGCTACATAGGCGTGCGCGGCGGACGGAATTCCTTCGAGTTGTCCGATGTCCCAAGCGCGCAAAACGAAATGTACGCAAAGCTGTACGGTCATCCCGTTCATCAGGAGGAGCGCGTCTGCCGCACCAGATGGGTGGTGCTACGCTACCCGGGCGACTCCATGAGCCAGTTGTCAGGTATGTCCACGGAAGCCTTCGAGGACTATTATTACAGCGTATGCAACCTTGATTATTCGAAGATGGACAGGGCAATGGATGGGCTTAAGGCGCTTATGGACAAGACCGACAGGGTACGGCTGGTAGC
Source organism: Bacillota bacterium (assembly GCA_009783515.1). Taxonomy (GTDB): domain Bacteria; phylum Bacillota; class Clostridia; order Christensenellales; family Pumilibacteraceae; genus WRAF01. Next base: position 849 of record WRDI01000086.1, read on the forward strand.
GGGGGGCACAGACCTTAGTTTCAGCATCAAGGGCATCGGTGGGGTAAAATGTTCGGGAGGTTGCAATATTCCCGACGGCGAGGTATATTCCGCGCCCGTCAAAGACAGCGTAAACGGCGTAATAACCTATAACGCGCCCTCTATCGAAAGGGGCTTGAAGTTTGAAAATGTTTGCCTGGCGTTTAAGGACGGCAAGATTATAAAGGCGACGGCGAACTACACCGACAAGCTTAATGAAATATTAGACACGGACGAGGGGGCGCGGTACGTGGGCGAATTCGCGATAGGCGTCAACCCTTACATCACTAAACCCATGGGCGATATTTTATTCGACGAGAAAATCGCGGGGTCAATTCATTTTACGCCCGGCGCGTCATACGATACCGCGGACAACAGTATAAGGTCTGCGGTACATTGGGATTTGGTGCTTATCATGACGCCGGATTACGGCGGGGGAGAGATTTGGTTTGACGACGTGTTGATACGCAAGGACGGGCTGTTTGTGGTGGACGAGTTGCTAAGTTTGAACCCGGAGAACTTGAAGTAGGGGTCAGTGGTCATTGAAGGTCGTGGTTAAAGTAGAGGCGTCCCTGCGGTTTTGCGGTGTCACCAGAATCCGCGTGACCATATTTTTCACTTGACAAAAAATGAAAAAATGCGGTATAATAGCAGTGTGACTACCGTTATAGTATAATAATGAACATGAGAGTGGATAAATTTTTAAAGGTGTCGCGATTATTAAAGCGGCGCAGCGTGGCGAAGTCCGCCGCAGACAGCGGCAGGGTACTGATTAACGGACGCGAAGTTAAGCCGGGGCACAAGCTGAAAATCGGCGACGCGGTGACCATCGTGTTCGGAGACGGGGAGCTAAAGTTTCGCGTCTTGTTGCTAAACGAGAGGGCGCAGAAGGCGGACGCGGCGGAGATGTATGAGATTATCGACGAAGGCGTGATGTAAAAAACATTCACCGCCGTATTCGCGCCGCGCTTGACTTCGCCTTTCTGAACTTTGCTGACGCAAAGTTAGCAAACCGCAAGCGGTTTGTCGGCTCGGTCGCCGCCTCGGCCATGTGCGGCAAGTGAGACACTCCGCTTCGGCGGCATGGGGCTGCTGTGCTCCTATCACCCCAAAAAATCTAAAGGATTTATTACTACGGCAGCGAAAAAGAATACTTTTTGAGCGGCGTCCTTTAGCGCCAAAGCCTCAAAAACAACCATTTTGCGTACTTCCAGTACGCAAAAGAACGGTTTTTAAGGCTTTGGCATCTAAAATCCGCTCGTCAAAAAGCAATATATTTCACTTCCGTAGTAATATTTGGATACCCCGATGCGGCGCGACTGCATTTTCACATAACATTCCTAGCATGAGTGCTGTATAGGTAAAATAAAATGAAAAAATTCAACGACATGAAAAACTTACAAAACAGCATAATCATAGTCTGCGCAGGTAAAGCGACACGTTCCGGACTTCCGTACAACAAGATATTCTATCCGCTGGGGAAAAAGAGCGTGCTGGACACTGTCATCGACGAGTTTGTGCCGTATGGCAGGATTATTTTGGTCGCCGCGACCGCCGATTTTGAGGTCTTAAAAAATCTTTATCCCGTGCATACCGTGGTTTTAGGCGGGGCGACAAGGACGGACAGCGTCCGCGCTGGATTAAACGCGGCGAAGGGCAGCGAATTGGTGGCGATTCACGACGCCGCCCGCCCCTTTGTTACGTCCGACATTATTAAGAGGGCGTTTGCGTCCGCGCGGGAGGCGGGTAGCGGGATTGCCGCCACTAAAAGCACTGACGCGGCGGTTTTGCTCGAAAACCACGCCAATATTACCGAAAACCAAAAAATCACCCACTTAAAAAAAGAAAATTTATATTGTCTGCAAACGCCGCAATGCTTCCGATACAGTGAAATTGCCGTGGCATACCAAAAAGTCAAAGGAAGTTATGCGGACGACAGCGAAGTGTACGCGCTCGCGGGCTTCTCTCCGCGCCTTGTCGAAGGGAGTTACGCCAACAAAAAGCTGACAAGCTCTCTGGATTTTGCGGATTGCACGGCCTTTTCGGCGGTCGGTAGCGGCTTTGACGTCCACGAATTGGTGAGCGGTCGCAAGTTGGTTTTGGGCGGCTTAACAATCCCGTTTGAAAAAGGATTGTTAGGACACAGCGACACGGACGTTTTGCTTCACGCCGTCACCGACGCAATTCTTTCGGCGGCAGGAGAGCCGGACATAGGCGTCCTATTCCCCGACAACGACGACAAATACAAAAATCTAAACAGCGCGTTTTTTTTGGCGGAGGCGTTAAATCGTTTGGACGAAGCAAACAAAATAATCGCCAGCCTATCTTGCGTTTTGATAGCCCAAAAGCCGAAATTAGCTCCTTTTGTTCCCTTAATAAAGCAGAACTTATCCGATTTATTGAGGATTGACGCGGCAAAGGTGAATATTTCCGCCACCACCACGGAATTTTTGGGAATTATCGGGCAAGCGCGGGCGATTGCTGCCTCCGCAGCCGTATTATGTGTTGACAAATAGAAATACAAATGCTAAAATATTCTTGTTTTTACACGCTATTATACGCAAACCGCCGCCAGCGTTAATCGACGGTAAAGTGCCGTTTATATGCAAACCGTCATCAAAAAGAAAAGAAAGGGCCTTAGACCCATGCAAGTCATAATGCTCGGTATGCTGGGATTGATTTTCGCCGGCTCGCTTGTCCTGTGGCTGCCCTTTTGCCGCACGGGCGACATGACGTATATTGACGCGCTTTTCACCTCTGCAAGCGCGGTGTGCCTCACCGGCCTTACCACCGTCAAAATCGCGCAAAGCTTTAATGTGGTCGGGCAAATCGTCGTTCTTTTGCTGATACAGGTGGGGGGACTCGGGATAATGACCTTCGCCACCCTTTTGCTTATGCTGTTACGCAAAAAATTCACGCTCAAGGACCGTCTTGTTATGCAGGAGGCTTTGGGCAGTGAACAGAACAAAGGCGTGGTGCGCCTTACACGCGACATAGCCCGCTTCACCTTTGCCGTCGAGGGATGTGGATTTTTGCTGCTGCTGATTCCGTTTATCAAGGCGGCGGGTGCCAAAGGCGCGTATTTCGCGCTGTTTACCGCGGTTTCCGCCTTTTGTAATGCCGGCATGACTCTTTTCGGCAATTCATTGACAGATTACGGCGCAAACCCTTTCGTGGTTCTTCCCATTGCCCTTTTGATAATATTGGGAGGCCTCGGGTTTGTAGTCGCTGCGGACATGGGCAGGTACAGGTTCAGCGTCAAAAAATACCATCTGCACAGCAAAATCGCGTTAGCGGCGACCGCCGCACTGCTTTTTTTTGGCACGGTGGTATTTTATTTGTGCGAAAGAAACAACCCCGATACGCTCGGCGGTGCGAATTTCGGATACACACTAATGAACGCGTTTTTTGAGGCGGTTACCCTCAGGACGGCAGGCTTTCAGACACTCAACCAATCCGCGCTGACCGCGCCGTCCAAGCTTTTTTCGTTTATTTTGATGTTTATCGGCGGCTCGCCCGGCTCGGCGGCGGGCGGCATAAAAACCACCACCGTCGCGGTGCTTTTGCTTATGCTGATGGCGGGATTACGCCGCAAGTCGGAAATCGTGGTTTTTAAGCGCGAGGTAAGCCACAAAACCTGCGTAAAAGCGGCGGCGACGCTGATGGCGGGACTATTGATTGTGTCCCTGGCCGCATTTTTGCTGCTTGTCATACAGCATCCGTCCGAATTCGACACTGAGGCCGTCGTGTTCGAAGCGGTGTCGGCGTTTTCGACGGTGGGAGTGTCCGAGGGTATCACTCCGCTTTTGACAACGGGTGGCAAGGTAATCGTTATTTTCGCCATGTTTTTCGGCAAAACGGGGGCGATAACCGTAGGCAGCATAATGTTCAGTGGTGGCGGGAGCGAAGCAGTTAGGTATCCCGAGGGGAATGTATCTGTGGGGTAATGCGCAATGCTCAATGCGCAATGCTCAGTGAAAGATAATTTTTAGTAATGTACCATAAAGATTGAGTATTTATGTGCTGAAAAAAACACAACCATCATTGAGCATTGAGCATTGCGCATTAAAAAGGAGAACTCATGTTAAAAAA
>WRDI01000087.1 GCA_009783515.1 Bacillota bacterium
AAGAGGGAGGGGAATTTGTTCGACGGAAGAGTACTGATCTATAAAAGGCGGTTAAAAAACCGCCTTTTTTCTTTGGTATGAAAAATTATTCGGCGGTTTATAGCTAATAACGACTTGTTTTGGCTACTTTTGTAAAAGCGGTTTTTTTTGTCGTTTTTTGTGCTATGATATAATCGCTTCGAGAGACAAGCCTAATAAATCGGCAAAACCGGAGCACCTCAAAAAAAAATTTACGCCGCCATGACGGTACAAGCAGGCAAACAAAAACACACTAAAAAGGGAGGAACTTATGCAAAACTACAGCGAGCTTAAAAAACGCGCTCTCTTAGCCAAACAGCGCATGAAGATGGGGTATTGGCAACAACTTATGGACGAGCGTGAAAAAATGCTCTCAAAGGTAGGCAATACCGAGCAGAATGTACAGCTTATCAGCGAGGTCCAGCGCGCCGAGATCAAGCGTGATGCCAACGTCTTTATAAACAACCCCGTCGTCAGCCGCGACGAGGCACTTTATAAACGCGTCAAATTAATTTTGGACGAAAATGAATACGTAAGTAACCCCATAGGGCGGCTTATCGACAAGGACGAGTACGAGCGCTTAGATGACGGCGGGCGGCAGCGGTATGTTTTGGAGCTAAGCCGCAAATACAGCGAGCTTAGGGAGAGGTATTATAAGGAGAAGACGTCGCGGAACAATGCGTAGAGTTTGGGAGTGGAGTTAAGGTTTGGGATTTAGAAAATGAAGGTGCTTCGCTTATGAAGGTGAATTTTTAATAAGTTTGACCTTGACTGTGCGCTGTACACTAAAATACAACCTTAACTCCACTACTCCACACTCATATCCCACTCATCCCTTGACTTTGCCGCTCACAATGTGCTACAATATTTCCATGCTTGATTTATCAGCGCTTAATAAAGAACAACTGCTGCCCGTAATGGATACCGAGGGGGCGGTTTTGGTCACGGCGGGGGCGGGAAGCGGCAAGACCCGCCTTTTGACATACCGTATAGCAAACCTTATAATCAACGGCAAAGTGCCAGCGTATAATATTTTGGCGATAACCTTCACCAACAAGGCGGCGCGGGAGATGAAGGAGCGCCTCTTACGCATGTTGCCCGAGGGGGAGGACATTTTTATTTCCACTTTCCACTCGATGTGCGTTACGATACTCCGCCGCTTTATCGAGAATTTAAGCGGCGGCGGCGCTTATCTCAGCGGTTTTTACGGCGGCGCGAGGGGTGCAAACGACACGGCGACAGGCGAAAACGGTGAAAACACGTCCTATAACCGCAACTTCACAATCTATGACGAAGCCGAGCGTAAAAAGGTGCTTAAACTTGTCGCAAAACAAGTTGACAAGGACAACGACGGACTTGCCGAAGCGGCGGACGTCGCGCTTTCGCGCGTTAAAAACGCGGGCAAGGACATCGGCTCTTATGCCGACGACTACAAATTCCTGCCCGACGCGGACGACATTGTAGAGTGCATGTACAAGTACCAAAACGAGATGCTTGCCCGCAACGCCATGGATTTTGACGACCTTTTGTACGTGACTTATGACCTTTTGGCGCAGTCAAAGCAGGCGCGAGAGTATTATCAGCAACGCTTCCGCTATATTCACGTCGACGAGTTTCAGGACACCAACGTGATACAATATAAATTGGTAAAGCTGCTTGCGGGCGGGTACGGCAATATTTTCGTGGTGGGCGACGAGGACCAGAGCATTTACGGCTGGCGGGGGGCGAACATCGGGAATATCCGCGATTTTATCCGCGACTTTGATTGCCGCATTTATAAACTGGAGCAAAATTATAGGTCGAGTAACAGCATTTTAAGCCTTGCCAACGCCGTGATTAAAAATAATACGACGCGAATCGACAAAAAGCTGTGGACGGAGAACGGCGAGGGGGCGCGCCCTCAATTATTTATCGCGGGTTCCGAGGGCGAGGAGGCGGATTTTGTCATGCAGTCGGTCAAAGGGCTGTACGCTTCCGGGCAGGAATATAAGTCTATGGCGGTACTGATGCGGATTAACGCGTTGTCGCGGGCGATTGAGCAGAAATTCATGTTTTACGGCATACCGTACAGGCTTTACGGCGGGTTTAAGTTTTACGACAGGCGGGAAATCAAGGACGTTTTGGCGTATCTTAAGCTGCTTGACAACCATAGGGACGGCGAGGCGGCGATGCGGGTGCTTGCCTTCCCCAAGAAGGGGATTGGGGAGACGTCCGTGGGGAAGATTGTGGGTTTGGCGAGGGAGTTGGGAGTTTCGATTTATGAAGTTGTGATGGCGTGTTTAGAGTGCACAGTGCACAGTGCACAGTGCACAGTGAAGGTTGGGGATAAAGAGTTAGGAGTTAATGTTGAGGATAATGAGGAGTCAGTAGGGCGGGGGCTTGCCCCCGCCGTAGGGCGCGGCGCACTCGACGCGCCGCCAAATGAAAAAATCAAAGCCAAATCCGCCTTGGTAAAACAGGAATTGGGCGGGGCACTTACGGCTAAATTGTCATTACTGGCGAAACAGCTCAACCTTATGGAGGAAAACAAGGACGCTAAGGTCAGCATACAGCTGAAATTCCTCTACAATATGCTCAACTTGGGCGAGGTTTTTGGGGACGGCACGGAGGATGACGAAAATCGCAGGTTTAACGTGCGCGAATTGATAAGCTCGGTGGTCGAGACAGAAAGGCAGAACCCCGACATGACCTTGAGCGATTACTTACAGCAAATCATGCTTTACAGCGACCTTGACGGCGAGCCGGAGGGGGACTGCGTCAGCATTTTTACCGTCCACAGCGCGAAGGGGCTGGAGTTTGATACCGTTTTTATCGTGGGCGCGGAGGACGGGCTGTTTCCGTTGTCTCGCGCGATGGACAGCGTGGGCGAATTAGAGGAGGAGCGCCGCCTTATGTACGTCGCGCTGACGCGGGCGAAAAAGCGGCTTTTTGTCAGCCACACGCGGGCGCGGTTCATGTACGGGCAGAGCAAGCCCTCTATGCCCAGTCGGTTTTTATATGAATCGGGATTATTAAAGGCGCGGGAAAGAACGGGGTTTTTCGCCTCCGTCCCGCCTTTTGCACCGGCTTCGTCACGTTTTTCCTCGTCCTCCGCCTCGTCCTCCTCGTCGTTTTCCGTTTCGTCCTCGTCGTCGCAGGGTTCGCCGCTTAACAAGCTGCCGCCCACGGGCGTGGACATAGGGCGTTTGGCAGCAGGGACAAAGATAAAGCACAAAAGACTGGGCGCGGGGGTAATCAAAAGCGTTGACCCCAAGAGTAAGCAGGTTGACGTGGAATTCGACTCGATAGGGCTTATTACGTTAAGCGTGGAGTTTGCGCCGATTACGATTTTGGAGCAAGTACAGACTTGGGTGAAAAAAGAGGATGAAAGCGATAAGGATTTTAAAACAGGTAATGATAATTGTGATAAAAATGGTGCGACCTCTGATTTAATCGCATCATTAACAAAAGGTGCCGCACAGCGCAAATGGTTCACGCCAACAGAATTTCCTTGTTGCCCAACAGAGACGAATGATGGCAAAGCTATAACCGAATATGTTAAGAAACTTAAAGAAGGGGCAATATTTGCTAAAAATAAATACGGTGAATCAACCGTGCTACGATTTGCTGTTCATGATGACAAAAAATCTATATTGGTATTGACCTTAGGGGACGATGAAAATAAACCTTGGGCTCTGGCAGAAGTCACATACGAAAACAAATTATATATACACACGAGTCTCGGAAGATTCTTTACTCCGGACGGGGCAGAAAAACAGTTTACTCTTGCTCAAGGAAAAAAATGGACCGGTGAAGATTCTATTGACGATTATTGTTAGGATGTTGGGATTTTTCATTATGTCACGGGAACATTGAGATGTCATTCAGAGCGTCAGCTAAGGATATTAACGGTAAAAACCCGCTGCCTATGTCTGACATAGTACATAAAAACGAGTGAAAATCAGCAAAACATAAAAGGTTGAGATTCTTCGCTTCGCTCTGAATGACAAAAAAAGAAAGATGTTTTGGTTTAAGCTGGGTTGCTTCGTTAGGCTCGCAATGACGGGGAAAAAAAGGCTGCTTTGGGTATAGCGGAGTGCAAAAATTCCCCTCTGTGGAGGGGTGCCCCACGAACGCTTCCTCGAAATGGGGCGGGGTGGTTGGGGCGGGGCGGAAAGCGCAATGCTATGGCGGAAAGATTGCAGAAAAAAGCAAAAAAAGGTTTAGCAAAAATGGACGAAAAAACAACGCAAGAAATGAAAGAACTGGTGAGGGAACTTAACAAATACGCCTACGAATATTACGTTTTGGACGCGCCGTCTGTGTCCGACGCGCATTACGACGCGCTGTACGACAGGCTTGTGTTTTTGGAGCAAAGCACGGGGACGACGCTGCCCGATTCGCCCACGCGACGGGTGGGGGGGGAGATTTTGCCGGGCTTTAAACGGCATACCCACCTTGCCCGCCTTTACAGTTTGGACAAATGCAATACTTATGAAGAATTACAGGACTGGGACACCAAAATCAAAAAGGCGGTGGGAGAGGTCAAATACTCCTTAGAATACAAGCTTGACGGGCTGACGCTCTGCCTGACTTACAAGGACGGGCGGCTTGTCACGGCGGCGACGCGGGGGGACGGTAGCATAGGCGAGGACGTGACGGCGCAGGTTTTGACCATAAAATCCGTGCCTTTGTCGATTGATTTTGCGGACACGGTGGAGATTCAAGGCGAGGGGATTATGAAAAAATCCGCCTTCGAGCGGTATAATAAGGCAGTGGCGCAGGAGGCGGAGGCGGGGAAAGGCACATCGGAGCCGCTGAAAAAACCGCGCAACGGGGTGGCGGGGGCGATACGCAACC
>WRDI01000088.1 GCA_009783515.1 Bacillota bacterium
AGTTCCTTGTTACAACAGTTCCTTGTATAGCTGCGCAGCCGATTTTGGCGAGAAGTAGGCGGGCGGAATATCTAATACCGTGCGCGCTCCCACCATGCCCTCCGCTTTCAGTCTGTATACGGCGCGGGCGCAGGCGACAAGTATACTTCCCGTAAATTCGGGATTAGAATCAAGTTTGAGTTTAAATTCCATTGTGTGATTGTTGCTTTCGCTTGTCCCGCCTGATCTTATGACGCGCCCGCCATGTGGCATACCAAGGTGACTCCCTTCAAATTCCTCCACAGAAATAAAGTTGACGATCACGTCGTAAGGCGCGAAATAATCGGGCATGGTTATGATTTCCTGCCTTATTCGCTCTTTGTCCGCGCCGTCTTTAATAACGACAAAGCAAAGCCGCGTATGCTTTTCCCGCGATGTAAATTGCGGTTGATTCCCGCTTAACGCCGCCTCGATTGCGATCTGCGAAGGCATGGTGTATTGCACCGCCCTCGCCACCCCCTCTATGCGCCGTATCGCGTCGGAGTGTCCTTGGCTTACTCCTCTGCCCCAAAAGGTATAATCCGCGCCAAAGGGTAAAAACGCCTCGCCAAACAGGCGCATAATCGAAAAAAGACCGGGATCCCACCCTGCGGAAATAACCCCGGCCATACCGTGGGAGCGCGCGATTTTATCCACTTTTTCAAAGTGAGCGGGGATATTCGCGTGATTGTCAAAGCTGTCCACAAAGTTGAATTTTGCGGCGATCAGCGGGGTATGGAGGGGCAAATCGGTCGCCGAGCCGCCGCAACATATTACAACGTCTAACTTGCCTGTGTAGTCGTCCAATTTTTCAAAGGGTTCGACCTTTACGCCCGCCGTCCTTATGTTAAGGTCGCCGCGGCGCGAAAAAACGACGGATAACCGCATGTCGGGCGCACCCGCCAAGGCTTTTTCCGCCCCCCGGCCCAAATTGCCGTAGCCCAAGATTCCGATTTTTATCATATATTAACTCCTCACACATAACTCAAACTCCACACTTGTTTAATTTATCAAATCTCCCATCCCGTACAGCCCCGGCTTTTGCGAAACAATAAACCGCGCCGCACGATACGCCCCGCTCGCAAAAATATCCTTGGATAAAGCGGCGTGGCGGATTTCTATAATCTCGTTTTCTCCCGCAAAAAGTATTTCGTGCTCGCCCATAATCGTACCGCCGCGCACCGCGTGTATACCTATCTCATTTTTATCCCGTTTCTTACTTACCGCGTGGCGGTCAAAGACAGGGTGAAGCGACGGCAACACACTCTGAATACTATTTAGCAAAGTTAACGCGGTGCCGCTGGGCGCGTCAATTTTTTGGGCGTGGTGCCGCTCGGTAATCTCTATATCAAAGCCGGTCAGGTCCAGGGTAGCTTGTTTAACTAATTTATTGAGGACAAACACGCCCACGGATAGGTTTGAAGCGTAAAAAATCGCGGTCTTTTCGCCCGTCTTTTGCAGTTTTTGCCTCAATTCCTCCGTCAGCCCCGTGGTGGCGATGACGGCGGGCAGATTTTTAGCGGCACAGTAATCCAAAAGCCCGCCAAGCGCGGACGGATGAGAAAAATCTATAACGACGTCGGCTTTTATGTCGCACAGCGAAGGGCTTTCAAACACGGGGTACGCTCTCGCAACTGTGCTTTTATCTATCCCCGCAACAATCTCCGCATGGTTTTGGGGCGCAACGCCTGCAACGACGGCGCCCATTTTGCCTCCGCAACCGGACAGGATAACTTTTAACATACGATACTCCTTTGTAAATGTTTTTTTGAGGTATCAGTTATCAGGTATCAGATATCGGTCAATTTTTATTTATAGTTTGCCGACCCTTCCACCCTTACCTAATAACCAATAACTGATACCTAAATCAGTCCGTGCTTCTTCATACTCTCCATCAATACCTGCCTATTCCTTTCGCCCATATCCACAAGGGGCAAACGCAGAGTGCCGCCGCAACGCCCCATGGCATCGAGAGCCGCCTTAACCGGAATAGGATTGGTTTCAACAAACAGCGCGTCAATTATGTCGCAGAGGTCAATTTGCAGCGCAGAGGACCTCTTATAGTCGCCTTCTAACGCAAAACGACAGATTTCCGCAGTCTCTTTGGGCATAATGTTGGCAAGCACAGAGATAACGCCCACAGCCCCCAGCGACATCATGGGGGTAATCTGGTCGTCGTTGCCGCTGTACATATAAAAATCGGCAGGGCATTTATTAAAGGTTTGCAGCATAAGAGTAAAATTGCCGCTTGCCTCCTTGACTCCGTTTATGGTGGGTATTTTCGCAAGCTGCGCGTAAGTGTCGGCGGTAAAGGACATCCCTGTGCGCGAAGGCACGTTGTATAAGATTATGGGCAGGTCGGTTGCGGCGGCTATGGCTTCTGTGTGGACAATCAGCCCCCGTTGCGTGGTTTTATTGTAGTATGGCGTGACGACAAGCAGCGCGTCCGCGCCCAAGTTTTTGGCAATCTTGCTTAGCTTAACGGAATGCGCAGTGTCGTTCCGTCCCGTGCCCACAATCAGCGGCACGCGCTTATTGATATGTCCCGCGGCAAATTTTACACTTTCGGAAAATTCATCGTCGGAGATTGTGGGGTTTTCGCCCGTCGTCCCCATTAAAACGACGGCACTTGTACCATCGCTTATCTGCCAGTCGATCAGCCGCCCCAAAGCGTCGTAATCAATCGAGCCGTCATTGTTAAACGGCGTGCATATCGCCACCGCCGAGCCCGTGAAAACAGGTTTTTTCATATATTTCTTCCTCCAAAATTATTTTTTAGTTTTGTAGGGGCTACCCTACGGATTTGTGGTGTCACTTGATTCCTGCATTATCCGTTACTTTATCCACCCTTGCGCACATAAAAGCTCCGCCATAAGCACCGCCCCGCCCGCCGCCCCACGCAACGTGTTGTGCGAGAGCGACACAAACTTTATGTCGTATTGGCAATCCCTCCGTAGCCGCCCGATAGATACCGCCATTCCGTTTTCTAAATCTCGATGAAGCCTTGTCTGCGGATAGTTTTCCTCTCTGAAGTACCGCAAAAACTGCTTGGGCGCACTCGGTAGCGTCAATTTTTGCGCCTCGCCCTTGAAATTATCCCATAAATCAACAACTTCATATAAGTCGGGAGCGCGGTCAAACGAAGCGAAAACGGCAGCGAGATGGCCGTCGGACACAGGCACCCTTATGCACTGCGCCGTTATGGACGGGCGTTTTGCGTTTATTATTCCGCCGTTTTCCACCTCCCCCCAGATTTTAAGCGGCTCGGTCTCGGATTTTTCCTCCTCGCCGCCGATAAAGGGGATTACGCTGTCAATCATTTCGGGGAAGCTCTCCAAGGTCTTGCCCGCTCCCGAAACCGCCTGATAAGTGCACGCCAAAATGCGGGATAACCCAAACTTTTTCAAAGGGTGAAGCGCGGGAACATAGCATTGTATCGAACAGTTTGACTTTACCGCTATAAACCCGCGCCTTGTGCCAAGTCTTTTGCGCTGGGCGGCGATTACCGCCGTGTGGCCGGCGTTAATTTCGGGGATAATCATGGGGACGTCCGCCGTCATGCGGCTACTGCTGTTGTTGGAAATGACGGGGCATTCAAGCTTGGCGTACATTTCTTCCAACTCCAAGGTCTGTTTGGCGGGCAAATCGACGGCGCAAAATACAAAATCGACCGCCGCCGCTATTTCCTTTGCCGACACAAGCGCGTCTTTTACCGTAATTTCGGCTATATTTGAGGGCAGGGGCGCGGACATCTTCCACCGTCCCGCCACCGCGTCCTTATATGTTTGTCCCGCCGAAGACGCGCTGGCCCCCAGCGCCACGACCTTAAACCACGGGTGGCTATGGAGTAACAGGACAAGCCTCTGTCCCACCATTCCCGTCGCGCCGATTATACCTACTCTGTAAGTCATAAATCCTCCTTTTTTAATGCACAATGCTCAATGCTCAATGAATGTTAAGTTTTATTAAGGTATTAACCCAAGCACGCGGGTACGATGCTCATTATTACCATCATTGAACATTGAGCATTGTGCATTGAGCATTATCCCCTAATAAATATGCAAAACAAAAAGCCGGCGTGTGCCGGCTTAAGTAAATATATATACGCGAAAAATTACGGTATACAAAAAACTTAAATCGACAGCGCTCCGCCACTTGCTAAGACCTGTCCGCTATCCTAATTGCGAGCGGATTTACGATGGATTTTTGTACCTGTCAAGCGGTTTTAACGCCGCCGTAGCAGCGCTACGGCAAGGAAAATCAGCGCAGACAGGTGCGAAAAGACACGTAAAAACACCGCAATTATGGGTAGTGGTCAGGTCAATAATGACGACAGTCGGGTGGCTCTTAACCATACGACCAGTCATGAACAGCCGAACTTGTCCCTGACTTCGGCGGAACATCCTTTCAATACTTTATCATCGCCCTTCGGCAGGCTAAAAGTATTTACTGATAAGCTCCGCGCCTCTATCGAAACATATTGTAACACATAAAAAAAACGTTGTCAATTGTTTGCAATAAGTTTTTTTTTGTGTTATACTAAAAAATAAAAATTTTTTCGCTTAAATTTGCTTAAAGAAGGTTTTATCAATATATGTTGCCGATGAAAAAGGAAATAAATGCGCAGGGGCATTTGATGTTGGGCGGAGTATCCGCGGTCGAGCTTGCGGGGCAGTACGGCACGCCGCTTTACGTCATGGAAGAGGACATAATACGCGGCAGTATGCGCCGTTTTAAAAACGCGGTAGATA
>WRDI01000089.1 GCA_009783515.1 Bacillota bacterium
CTTTTCGCCGGGACGAAATCCTTGCTCGGCAGGTACGTAGCGCTGGACCCCCGCCTCGCAAGTTTCCGTCTCGACAAAAATCCGCTCGTTATCCGACCACGTTGAGTTTTGTTGGGAAGTCTATTTTTCGTTTACAGCAAATGTTTGTTCCATTTTGCTTACTTTTTGTAAAAGTAAGCACCCCCGCCCCAAAAAACCTTGATTTTTGGGTAAGACTGGCGGCACTTTTGGAGTACGTGAAATATGCCAAAAATACTCAAATAATACTCAAGTAATATTTAAGTTCATATATAAAGATCCAAATTTTTTGGTTTTTTGTCGGCGGAGGGCGTATTTTCGATGATAAAAGCGGAAAAATCGACCGCTTCGACAAAATCTGAAGGCAAAAACCGCGAATTGTTGAACTTTTCGAAGTGCAAGGTATGTTTTTTTAGCACCACCGGCACGGGAATGTCTATTGCTTCGCAGATGTGTGTCAGATACGCGTAAAAATCGGCTCTTTTATACGCGCCGTCAAACGGGAACACGCGGCTTTTGATAATTTTGTCGCCGCTCATCGTTCTTGCCCATATTTTAAACATGGGGGGAGTATAGCAGGTTTTGAGGGGAATGTCAACTTTTAAATGCTCAATGCCCAATGCGCAATGCTCAGTGAATGTCAAATTTTATATAATGTACAATGCACAATGAAACAACGCACAATGAAGGATAATTCTTAATTAAAAAATGACAACGTAATTGAGCATTGAGCATTTAGCATTGAGCATTGCAATAACGCTTGACTATTTTTGCCAAACCCGCTATAATATGCCAAATACGCATTAAAGGAGTGCAAATATGGCGGAACATTTGACTAAGGAAGACTTGAAGGAGCTTCAAGCCGAACTTGAAAACTTGAAAGTAGTGGGGCGGCCGGAGATGGCGGAGAGGATTCGCACGGCGCGGGAATTTGGGGATTTGTCCGAAAATGCCGAGTATGATATCGCAAAGGAAGAACAGGCGAAAATGGAGGCGCGGATTATGGAAATCGAGTTGAAACTCCGCGACGCCGTCATCTATGAAAAAACGCGCTCGGACAAGATTGTCATCGGCAGCAACGTCAAGCTGTCCGACTTAACTAACGGCGGCGAGGTGGTCTACGAGCTTGTGGGGTCGCACCAAGCCAACCCCTTCGAGAACAAAATCAGTATTGAATCGCCCGTGGGACGTCAGCTTTTGGGACGCAAAAAGGGGGATATCGTGATGATTAAGGTCAAAAGCGGGGAGAGGAGTTATAAGGTTTTGAAAATAGGATAATGCACAGCGCACAATGAGACAATGAGAAAGGATGCACAATCAAGGTTGGGTGCGCCAATATTCTTAATTGTCATTCCTAACGCGAAGCGAAGAATTTCAACATTTTATTAAGCGGAATAGATCCTTCGCTTCGCGTTAGGAATGACATTAAAGGGTGCCTCTAAAATTAATTTTGACCTTCATTGTGCGTTGTGCGTTGTTTCATTGTGCATTATCAACAACGGAGGAACAATGGAAGAAATTGAACAGCTACAGGACGACCTGTCCGAACTTATAAAAGTAAGGCGGGATAAACTGAAAGCCTTAGTAGAGGCGGGGAAGGACCCGTACTCTTTGATTTATTTTGATAAAACCCATTTGTCAAGTGATGTTTTGGGAGGTTTTGACGCGTTAGACGGGCAAAAGGTGAGCGTCGCTGGGAGAATTGTATCCCGCCGAATGATGGGCAAGGCAAGCTTTGCACATATTTTGGACGGCACGGGCAAAATCCAGTTATACCTAAAAGCGGACGAGCTGGGCGAAGCCTATGAGGAATGGAAAAAGTACGATATCGGCGACATTGTGGGCGCGAGCGGCACGGTTTTTCGCACTCACATGGGGGAAGTTTCGGTTAAGGTCGCCGCAATCACGCTGCTTTCAAAATCCCTTTTGCCGCTGCCCGAAAAATGGCACGGGTTAAAGGACAACGACTTACGCTACCGTCAGCGTTATGTGGACTTAATCGCTAATCCCGAAGTCAAAGAAACTTTTATAAAGCGCGGAAAAATCATCAAGGCTATACGCGATTATTTGGACGGCGAGGGCTTTATCGAGGTGGAAACGCCCATTTTATCCACGCTTGCGGGCGGGGCGTCAGCACGTCCATTCGTCACCCACCACAACACGCTTGATTTGAAAATGTACATGAGGATTGCGCCGGAATTGTATTTAAAGCGGCTCATAGTGGGCGGCTTCGAGAAGGTGTACGAAATCGGGCGGATGTTCCGTAACGAGGGCATGGACATAAAGCACAACCCCGAATTCACCATGATGGAACTGTATCAGGCGTACACGGATTTGGACGGAATGATTGCGATTACGCAAAATATTTTCGACGCGGTGCGAAAGGCTGTCGGCGCGGGCGAAAGTATAAATTATCAGGATAACCAAATTAGCCTTAGGACGCCGTTCAAGGTCTTAAGCATGAACGAGGCGGTCAAGCAGTATGTCGGGGTGGACTTTTCGGCTTTATCCGACACCTCCGCAAAGAAAAAGGCGAAAGAGCTGGGGTTGGAACTGGAAAAGGGGAAGGATAGTAAGGGGTATATATTGTATGAGGCGTTTGACCAGTTTGTAGAGTACAGGCTGATTGACCCCGTGTTTATCACGGAATATCCCGTGGAAGTCAGCCCGTTAGCGAAACGTATTCCTAATACCGATTTGACGTATAGATTTGAATTATTTATTTGTGGACGCGAGATGGGGAACGCCTTTGCGGAGTTAAACGACCCCCTTGACCAGCGGGAACGCTTTGCGGCGCAGGTTAAGTTAAAGGAATTGGGGGACGAGGAGGCGCAGCCATATGACGAGGACTACGTCACGGCTTTGGAGTATGGGTTGCCGCCGACGGGAGGCTTGGGCTTGGGCATTGACAGAATGGTGATGCTTTTTACGGACAATTACTCGATCAGGGATGTGATGCTGTATCCGACGATGAAACCAAGGAAGTAATGTACAATGCGCAATGCGCAATGCTCAATGAAGGGCATATTTAAGAAATGTATCTTGAAGAATAAAAATTGTTCACTCAAAAAAACATGGCAGCCATTGCGCATTGAGCATTGCGCATTGAGCATTAAAAAAGATGACCGACGAAAACAAAACAACTGAATTAAACGGCGGGGAAGCTAACTCGAAAACCTCTTTGGACGGCGAGATTAAAAAGCTTGTGAGCCTTAAAATGTTTTGTACGCCCGGGCACAAAGGGACGCTGAAAAAGGACGACATAACCGAAATCGACGGTGTTTTTCCGCTTGATTTTGTGGAAAGGGCGCAGAGGGAAACGGCGAAATATTTCAAAGCGGAGCATTTGAGATACCTTACCAACGGCTCGTCTATAGGCATAAAGGCGGCGCTTTTAGGGACGGGCGATATACTTGCAAACGCGGGCTGCCACCCCTCTATCGCGCAGGCGGCGCAGCTAAGCGGAGCGAAAATTTACTACATTGACGCGGATATACGGGACGGGCTCACCTTACCGCCTACAAAAAAGCAGGTGGAAACCGCACTCGGCCGCTTTCCCGACACCGGCGTCGTGGTATTGACCGCGCCCGACTATTACGGCTTAATGCCGGACGCGGGAGCGGCGAAGGCGGTCAAAAAAGCGGGGCTACGCCTCTTGATTGACGGGGCGCACGCTACGCATGCGTTTTTCCGTCCCGATTTGTTTGATACAAGCATATTTAAATACGCGGATATGTTCAATCTGAGCGCGCATAAGACGCTTGGCGCGTATACCCAAACCGCGTATTTGTGCGTAAGCGACGCGGAAATCAAGAGAGTGGACCGCAATTTAAAGCTTTTGGGGACGACCAGCCCGTATTACCCTTTTATGGCAAGGTTGCAGGCGGCGGCGGACGAGGCGTACAACAATCGCGCGGTATACGACGATTTATACAAGGCGGTTAAGGCGTTTAAAAAACGGATAAATTGCCTGAAAAACGACGATTTTACCCGCATTGTCGTCGATTGTAAGGACGTGGGGGATACTAAGGCGATTTACCGCCGTTTATTACAAAACGGAATTGCGGCGGAAAAATACGACGAAAGACATATTGTGTTTATCGTCACCCTCTGCGACAAGGCGGAGGACGTTGACAGGTTAGCGGAGGAGTTGGGCAGGTAAGTATGGAGTGTGGAGTTTGGAGTGTGGAGTTAAGGTTTGGGTTTTTGTGAAAAAAACTAAAATGTCATCCTGAGCGTAGCGAAGGATCTTAAAACGGCTTATTTACAGTCATTGCTACAAACCGAGAAGATCCTTCGCTACGCTCAGGATGACAATAGAGCCTTGTTTGTTGCTCCACCAAATATATTCAACCTTAATTTGTAAATTGTAAATTGTAAATAATTATCGGAGGCATTGTGCAAGGCAGGGGACTTTTTATCACGGTAGAGGGCTGCGAGGGGGTGGGCAAATCCACCCTCATCACTCACCTAAAAGAGCATTTTGAGGGGCAGGGCTTTCCCGCACTATTCACGCGCGAACCGGGAGGGACGCAAGTGTCCGAAA
>WRDI01000090.1 GCA_009783515.1 Bacillota bacterium
CGTCATCAAGTGGCGAGGGCGCAATATTGCCCCCCTCTATCTGCTTGACCGCCAACGTCGCCACCTCCGCCGCGTAATCAAGGTATGCCTGAAAATCGGCATTATTGACGCCGCCCCTGCCCGTTATTCTTACTTCGCCGCTCTTAAGCGTCTTGACACCCGCGGTGACGACGGCGTTTTCGTCCTCCATTCCCGTATCAAACGCCTGCAAAATAGCCACGTCCCTTAGGTAAACGCCACTAAAACGGTAGTCCCCGCTCCACTTTTCCTTAAAAATAAAATACAGCATGGCGGCGGGACTGTATCCGTTCTCCGCCATAACGCGCATATACAGCGGCAGTTGCAACGCCTTTCCATAATAAAGTTCCTTTTCGCTAAACTCCGCCGCGCCCGTTTTATAATCGACTATCCTTGTGTATTCGCCGTTTTTGTCCCAATAAACATCCGCATAATCGATAGAACCTTTCAGCGTAATGCCGCCGATGTCTATTCCTTTCAGCACAATCGCGCCGCTATTGTTGCCCGGCGTTTCGAATATATTGTCGCCAGTATTGTCCACGCTGTCGCCCGTATTTCTACCAATCCCACCTTCATTGTGCGCTGTGCGCTGTGCGCTGTGCATTCCTTCCGCTCCACCTTCACTCCGTATTGTGCACCCCGCATTGTGCATTAAAAACCGTCCAAACTTGATTTCCGCGCCCAAAGGCTTAAATACTCCGCGCCTTATATTTTCGCCGAATTTTTGACAAAGCTTAATTATTTCCCTTTTTAACCTGTCCCTTTGCCGCCCGACCAGCTTGTAAGCATAAACGCCGCCGTTTAAAACTCCCTCGGTTATTTCCTCTAAACGCGAGTCGTCAAGGCCCGACAGAACATATTTTTCACACGCACCGTGGGTGGCGCCGCCAACATCTAAAACGTCCGCCTCGTTTTTATCCTTAGCCTTTATCTTAAGCCCATAGTCGGCAAAGTGTTTGTAGGGGCATAAAAAATACGAACGTAGCTGACTTGCCGATACCGTGCCGTTTTTAAAAAATAGCTTTTGGATTAGTGGGGAGTGGGGAGTGGGGAGTGGGGAGTGAGGGTTGTCTTTTAAGTGAGGAGTGAGGAGTGAGGAGTGAGGAGTAAAGGTCATATTTGAAATAAAATACGACCGCTTAAAATTCCTCTCTTGAGGGGTGCCCGCGAAGGCTTCCTCATTCCCTTCTTGAGGGGTGCCCCACGAAGGCTTCCCTGATAGGGGGCGGGGTGGCGGGGCGGGGTGGAAAAAGTGAAATAGCTTCCCAGACGCTTCTTTTATCGCTTCGCTCAGCGCCGTTTCGGGATGTAAAATCAAGTATTCCGTCGCCGCGCTTTGACTTCCCGCAACCTTAATCGCGGCGGCTATGACACCCGCGGCCGCCTTTTGCCTCTCGCTTACGGAATCATTGCACATTATGTCCTTTATTTCCCCCTTCAGCGCATACAAAAGGGGGGAGGGGCGCACCTCGCCGCTTTCGACGTAACTTATAAAAAGCGTTTCGGCGACCGCAAAAACCTGCAATAATTCATATTCGTGCTGACGGTCAAGTTCCTCGTTAAGCGGCAGTTCCGCCCCCGCCTTATTAAGCGTCCATATCTCGTTTTCGGTCAAGAGGCTATCTCTGGCATTCGGCGACGGAATAACCCCCTCGTTAAAGCCCACCGCAAAAACGTGTCTGATTTTGTCGCCCTTGAATATGCCCGCGTCACCGATTAAAACGCAGTTTTGGGTTTTGGGCAGTCTTGAAAGCTCTAAAGCCGCCATGCCCTCCTTTATCGCCTCAATCAGCCTTGCGGTACCCATAAATATGGGCAAAAACTCTTTGATCTCGTCAAGTAATTGATTGATTTTCTCTTTTTCGGAACAAACGCCGCACGCTTTGTCCAGAAAACCTCTGACAGCGCTGCAAAACTCCGCCGCGCTTTTCGCCCTGTCCAATTTTGCCCAAAAACCCGCGACCGTGCCATGCAATTTTTTCCGCACCCTTTCGGCAATCTTCAGCCTAGCGTTTTCGCCCTCGTAATCGCGCAAAGGATTGGTAAGCGTAAAGGACGAGGCAAACCCCAAATAGTCTATGGCAAACGCGTTTACATAGTTTTCAAAGACGTCCGCGTCGTCCGCGCCCACGCCGCCGAACGGATTTTTAGCCAAAACAATAAATTCGCGGCGGGACAATCGTTTAAGCGAGAAAAGCGCTGTCAGATACTGCGCCAAACGCGTATCTGACAGCTTCTCTCTTTTGTCGACGTAGAAAGGAATGCCATTTTCATCCATTATGCGTTTTGCTTGCTCGAAACTGATCCCGGGCGCGACGATTACCATATCGTCAAAGGGCGTTCCGCCCCTTGCTTTTTCGCGGATTCTTAGCGCCGCCGCCTTTAAACAGGATATAATATCGGGCGCTTTATAGACCTCTGTATTTGCGGTGATTTTGGGGCGGCCTGCCACCTCCGTGCGCGTAAATGACTTCGCTTTTTCCCCGATAAGATTGAACAAATCAGCCTCCGCGCGGGTCAAACAGTCAAAATTAACGGCATAAACGTGGGTATTACTCAGAAAATCATCTTGTTTCAGCTTTTCGGCAATAAGGCGCGTTATCCCTCCCCGCCCCACATAAAGCGCCTCCGTCCGTTTTTTAAACTCTGCCATAATCAGCGCAAAATCGTCTAACTTCAATCTCAAAACCCCATTTACGTCCAAAACGTCTTCCCCTGCCCCCTGACTCTCGTCCCCTAACTCCTGACCCCTGACCCCTGACCCCTGAGAATAGTCCCAAAAACGGCAAATCGTATCATACAGCCTTACGCAAAACCCGGAAAAACTTTTGGAACGGTAAAAACACTTTAAATCCGCCGCCCGCAAAATGTCCTTAAGTATCATCACCGCGGCGGTACGGCTAAGCACCCGCCCACCGCCAATTTTATAAAACCAGCGGGTAAGCGAATAGACCTCGACGTCAAACGCCCCGCCACCGCTAAATAAAAGCCGCTCGCACTTTAAGGTATCTTTTTCGGGGACAAGCAGTATGTGTTTGACGTTTAAATCGACCTTCCGCCTCTTTATGGCCCCGATGGCCGCCTCTAAAGCGCCTTGGTATGTATCAAATTTCAGTATTTTTTCTTCCACGCCCATATTGTACCTTTAGACGGTTGATAAATCAAGCGAAATGTGTTAGACTATTCAGGATTACCGGGACAACCCTTTGAAAAATGGAACTATTTTTTATGAAAACAAAACAATCACGCCAAATTTTATGTTTTTTTCTTGCCGCCGTCTTTTGCCTTGCCCTCACGGGCTGCGCGGGGACTGATAACAGTCAGCCCTTTGACGAAAAATTCCCATGGTCGGACGGCGAACATAAGTGTGTCGAAACCGCTACCTACAGCTTTTCGCGCTATTTGACCGGCATGACCGTGGACGAAAATTTTGTGCTAAGCGGCGAGGACAAAACCAAGGGATACAAGCTTAATTCCTTCGGCGAGCTTGCCTATACCGTCATGGAGGGTTTCAGCGTAGAGCCGCACGGCGACGGATACAAGGAAGTTTCGAAAAACGATCTCACCCTTATAAAAATGAGCCTGACCGTAGAATACAAGATAAAGGAAGAACTAAACCACATCGCAAATACGGCGGTAGTGAATCAGTGCGCGGGCAAAAAAGACACAATGGAATCCTTTGCGGTAGTCAATTCATACTCACTTGCCCCCGTCTTTACCTACAAAAACGCCGTGATAGAGGCTGGGAACAATAAGAGTTATACCTTGACCGCCGATTATACGGGCGAAATAACCGGTACAATCGGGGCAAAGCTTGTCGACTCCCTTGGCAGCACACTTAACACGGAGATAAAAGGCGGGAGCTATTACGACAGCGAATCAATCTATTTTATAATACGGGCGATGCGTTCGGTAAATACGAACGGGAGCAGGGCGTTTAATATCGTATCTCCACTCGACGACCTTTACGCAAAAGCAAAGCGTACATCGCCAAAGGGCGCGCAACAAAGCACGGCGACCGGTTTGTCTTCAATAGTTGTCGGTGAGGATTTGTACAAGCTTTTCGACGGAAACAGCGATACGTTTGCGCTTGACTGTTATAAAACCGAGCTTAAACTGACCGAAGAAAAATCGGGTCCGCCGATTGATTTATATTATTCCGCAATCCCTACGGTAAGTAGCTATATTTCGAATTCGCGCTATGCCGCCGAAAAGGTTTTGGTCGAGATGTCGTACAAGCACGGCGTTTTCCTTCAGGAGTTTACTCTTGTAGAGTATGAGAATACGTATTAACAGGGGTCAGGAAGGGTCGGATTTAATGCTAAATGCTAAATTGCAGTTAACTTAAAATAAATTTGACCATAAAATTTCGCGTTACCTTCCTAAACACTAGTTGCTTGACACAATTAAATATTCATGTTATACTATATTCATCAAACCAAAGGGGTATAAACATGAACAAGAAACACAGGGTAAAATTGACGGAAGTGGAGCGCAAGCAGGCTCAAG
>WRDI01000091.1 GCA_009783515.1 Bacillota bacterium
AAATAATACTTTCCACATAATTCGCATTCTTCATACATTAGGTAACAGTCTTTGCATAACGGATAATATCCGCTATATTTACCACAAATTTTACAAGGCATTTTTTTACTCCTTTGTGTTTTTTTATTTTCCAATCCTTTTTCTTTTGTCATCCTGAGCGAAGCGAAGGATCTATTCCGCTTAAAATAAAGTTGAGATCCTTCGCTTCGCTCAGGATGACAATAAAGGCAAAATACAAAGGTAGGAATGATATTTCTCACTAAATCTTACTCAAAAAGTTATCAATCCGTTTCAGTCCCTTCTCAATCTGCGCCTCGTTACACGCATAGCTCAATCTTACAAAGTCCGACGCGCCGAAGGACTCACAGGGGACGGTGGCGACAAACTCCTCGTCTAAGAGTAATTCCGCTATATCCTGCGCCCTGTTTATAACACGCCCCTTGTATTGTTTGCCAAAGTACCCCGTCACGTCAATCATGACGTAAAACGCACCCTCCGGTTCGATTATCTTATGCCCCGATTTTTTTAAAATATCCACCATGAAAGCGCGGCGGCGGGCAAAAACCGTCTTCATTTCGGCCAAAAACTCGTCGCCTTTGGGGTCGGTAAGGGCGCGCGCCGTTGCGTACTGCGCCATGCTGTTGGGGTTGGAGGTCGCGTGGCTCTGAATGCTGCCCATCGCCTTTGCTGCGGCAGGCTCGGATGCGCTCCACCCTATCCGCCAGCCGGTCATCGCGTAGGTCTTGGACACGCCGTTTATCAAAATTGTACGGCGTTTTATTGCGTCGGAATACGTCGCTATGGACACCACTTTTTCGCCATAGGATAACTGGTCGTAAATCTCGTCGGAATAAATCCATATATTTTCGTGCTTTTCAAGCTCCGCCGCAAGCGCAAAAATCTCCTTTTGCGAATATACCACGCCCGTGGGATTGCAGGGATTATTGATAAACAGTCCCACCGTCTTAGGGGTGATATACTTGCGTAGTATCTCGGGGGTCAATTTATAGTTTGAATGCTTCGTTTCGGCATAAACGGGCAGCCCCCCAGACAGCTTCACCAATTCCGGATATGTCAGCCAGTAGGGGGCGGGGATAATCACCTCGTCACCCGGCTCGACTGTGGCGCGCACGGCATTACTCAACGAGTGTTTCGCCCCGTTAGAAATAATTATTTCCGGGGGATTATACATCAATCCCTGCTTTCTTAAAATGCTGTCGCACACCGCTTTGCGTAACGCTGGCGTACCAGACGAATCCGTATACCTTGTTATGCCCTTGTCAAGCGCCTCTTTGGCGGTGTCGGATATAAATTTTGGTGTATCGAAGTCGGGCTCGCCCGCCCCGAATGACACTACGTCCACACCCTCGGCCTTTAATTTACCCGCCTTGGCCGAAATCTGCAAGGTCAGCGATGGCGAAACTCCCGTCGCGAGATTGCTCAGTTTCATTTTTATCTTTGTCCTCCGTTTGTTGTTGGTATTGGTAAAAAATTCCCTAGTTATCATTATATATTATTGTGAAACAAAACGCAAGAGAATTTGACCGTCTCTTGCGTTTAATTCAAACATAAGGTATAAGGTAACGCACAAGGTTTAGAGGTGACGCAGTCTTTAATTTCTGACCGCTACCTGATACCTATTTGCGTACAAACTTATCTAAAACTTCATCCAAAACGCGCATGTCGATGGGCTTAGGGACAAATCCGTCAAACCCGTTTTGAGCGAATAATTCCTCGTTACCTACCAGGGCGTTGGCGGTAAGCGCGACGATCGCCCCCTTATATCCCATCTCCCTCAACCGTTTCGTGGTTTCGATACCGTCAATTCCCGGCATCATGTGATCCATGAATATAATATCGTAAGCCGCTCCGTTTTCGACCTTCTCTATCGCCGCGTAACCGCTGTCGACAAGCTCGACGCGCATCTTATACGGCTGCAAAATCGCCTCGACAACGTCAAGATTAAGCTCTATGTCATCCACGACTAACACCTTGCCATACGGAAGCTCCTTAATCTCTAAGGGCTTGTAGGTTTGATTTTCGTTGGCAAATTCAAAATCAGAAAGTTTTTGCGCGGTTTCCGCCCCTATCGAAAGGCATTTGACCGCCCTTTGCTTAACCGTCACGGTGAACACGCTGCCTTTACCGACCTCGCTTTCCACCCCTATTTCGCCGCCCATCATGTCGACTAATCTTTTGACGATGGCAAGACCTATGCCGGTGCCCTCGGTGTTATAGTTTGCCTCCGCGTTAAAGCGCGTATATTCGGCAAACAGCTTTTGCTGATTTTCCTTGGATATACCCTGTCCCGTATCTTCGACGGCAAGGCGCAGCAACATATCTTCTCCATGGGCGATATGACCAACCGTAAGCTTTACGTACCCTTCCTTGGTATACTTTATGGCGTTTGACAAAAGGTTGTTCAAAATCTGCTTTATACGCAGCTCGTCGCCCAAAAGCTTTTGCGGCAGAGTTTTATCCACCCTCAACAAAAATTTTATCGGCTTTGTGCCGATTCGTACGATATTGATTTGCACGGTATCGTTGATAAGCTCCGGCACGTTGTATTCGACGGGAACAAGCGAAAACTGCCCCGTCTCGATTTTTGACAAATCCAAAATATCGTTAATAATATTGAGTAAATTGTTGCCCGAGCTGAACACCTTTTCCAAATCGCCCGCGCAGGAGCCGGGTAGCGTCCCCTTCTGAAGCTGTATCTGCGCTATGCCTATAATTGCGTTCAGCGGCGTGCGGATTTCGTGCGACATGGTAGCTAAAAAACTGCTTTTGCTCTTGTTTGCCTGCTCCGCCTGACTTTTCGCAAGCTCGAGCGACTGCATGGAATGGCGCAGCGAGCGAAAGAAATAGAATATTACCGCGGCAAGCAAAAGGAGTATGGCCCCGATAAGCGTAAACGTCCACGTTACCGTCTGCGTGACCGACTGCATTGCGACTGTCCTGTCCTGTAAGGTGACGACCGACCACGACGCCGAATTACCCGGTAAGGTTATGGGCTCGCAGCTCATATAAAAAGCCTCGCCCTTAAAGTCAAAGCTTGGGTTACGCAGTTCAAAACCCTTGTAGCTTACGACGCTTAAACCGCCGTCACCGTAAATAACCTTTTCGATCGCCTGCCAAAACCCGTCGGAAACGTCAATGTCCGCGCCCTCGTCCTGCCGAACGCTGCCATCGGGGTTTGTCAGGGATACCCCGCTTTCGTTCTTTATGTGGGAATAAATTTTTTTGTCCTTATAGCTGCTGATGTTTTGCAGCAGCCAATCGTCGGGGTGCGCAATGACTACGCCCTCGCCGTCGATGACAAACGAAAAACGTCCGTGTTCAAGGTCCTCAAACTTCCCGATCAACTCTTGAATAAACGCGAGAGAGATATCCGCGCCGAAAATATATGTCAGCTCGCCTTGGTGGAATATGGGTATATATACCCCGACGTACGGCTTGTTGGGGGGTGTAGCCGAAAAGCCCGCCTTGGACACATATGGCCGGTGCGGGTCCATGTCCATCATTTTGGTAAACCACCAGCGGGCGCCGCGGAAAGCGGGGACGCCACTTATTACCGTCGTCTTGTTTGCGACGGTGTCCGAGCGAGCTATTTGCCAACCGTGTTCGCTCAGGCTTAATGGACCGTCCTCGATATTGCCGTCTATGTACTCTATCCTGTCTACTTTTTTATTGTCCTCAAATTCGGTGTAATTGACCCTTATATACCTTGTTTCCGTTATGTTCTTGCCCTGCTCCCCGTCCCATACCTCAACCTTTACGACCTCGTACGCCGCTGTGCTGCCGTCCTTTTTTGTGTAAACGTGCACGGTTTTGTCTTCCGTTCCGTCGCTGACGGTTTTTGTTTCGTACACGTTGGACGAAACGCCCTCTACCACTTTTGTTATGTACAAAAGATCTAAATATTCGTTGCCATCGCGGTTTTTACATTCATTAAGCGCAGCGGCAATCTCCTCGTTATTCAGCCCGGCGGTATCGGGGTCTAATAAGTCCGCCATCTCGTAGCTCAGATTGTAAACCCCGTCCACAAACGAACGCACCGTCTGCTGTATGGCAAGCGAGACCTGCCTTGTTTCGCTTTCGATACGCTCGTTATACGCCCGTGACAAGAGGGCGACCGTGACCGAGGGTATGGCGATAAGGAAAACCATTATCATCGAGATAGAGACGATAAAGTACCACCTGAAATATTTCTTTTTTTGTTTGTTAATAATTTGTTCCATTTTTTTCGGCATTTTCTTAACAAAGCCGCCGCCCGTTTTAAAGTTTAACATATTTGAATAATTTTGTCAAGCCAAACTGCCCCCGCATACAAAATACGTGGGAATTTTATCCTTTTTTTGACGGCGTTTTGTCG
>WRDI01000092.1 GCA_009783515.1 Bacillota bacterium
AGCCCGGCCTCGAAAAGTATACGGCTTATCAAGGCGGAAAGTCCCATGAACACGCCGTAAATAGCCCCCGCGCACAGTAAATGCTTCCACTGCGGCTTGTACGGCTTAAAAATTATCGCCAAAACGACGAACATGACGATGAGGTAGTGGAAAAAAACCGTGTGCCAATCCAAGAAAAATGCGGTGCCGCTTAGCACCCCTTTAATTCCGCCGTCCATAATTTGTCCGGGCCCGATTAAGACGGACAGCGCCATAACTACGCCTACAACCACGGACAACGCCCAAAAGACCTTTGTGATAAACCATTTCTGCTTTAAAAACACAGCAAGCGGCAACGAAAAAATAAATACACTGCATACATGGAGGGGCACCGAAAAAAGTCCGTAATCCCCGTCCGAAAACTCGTAAATCTGCTTGGCAATTTCTAAGACGACTATTATCGCCGCAATCACCATAAAGGGAATGAGCTTTGCTTTGACGCTTTTATTTCTTAAAAGAAAGTAGAGTCCCACGCTGACGACGGTGATAAAGGGCAGCCAAATCGCGTGCATTATTACAATTTCTTTGGAGTACAGCATTGAATAATTATAACACTCTTTGTATGGTGTTGTCAACTAAAAATAGACTTTAATGCATAATGCATATTTTTTTAGGGATTAAGGGTTAGGGAAGGTCTATTTTATTTCAAATTTGACCGTTCTTCTGTCTTTTTCTTTCTACCCTCTCCCCTGACCTCTTACCCCTCCTCTCCCCTTTACGCCCCTTTTCAATCCTCTTTCTTACCACCGTTATCACCACAAACAATGTGGCGACCGCGGCGAATATCCCAATCCACACCGGAATCCCCCAACCTTTGAACGGGATAATATCCCCGCCCCCGAAAAACGCCGTCAGCGCAATCATGACGGGCCGCGTCAGCATCATTGAAATCAGGAAAAATTTGGTGCTCATTTTGCTTATGCCCGCCGTCATGCACAGCAAATCGTCGGGGAAAAACGGGAAAAGCAGCATTATCACAAACAGCCATTTGCCCTTTTCGCCAAGCAGTTTTGTATATTTTTCGGTTTTTTCTTCTCCGAACATCCACGACGCTAATCTTTTGCCAAATGTACGCCCCAAACAAAAAACGATTATCGCGCCTATGTACGTCCCTACTGTCGACAGCACAAACGCCCAAAACGCCCCATAAATCGCCTCACCAATCAATATGGTGACGGCGGCGGGGATGGGCAGCACCACCACTTGAAATATTGTAAGGAGAAGGTAGACGATGACCCCCCACTGCTTTGTGCTTAAAATAAATTCCTTAATGACGTCAAAGTCTTGCAAATAATAAATCCAGCCCGTCAAATCCAAAATTATGTATGCGGTGAGGAAAAGCGACAAAAAGACCGACACGGTCATCAGCATTTTGCGAAACGCTTGCAACCTGTCGCTTAAAGAGGGAATCAGCACGCACAAAAGCAAAAACGCGAGGACTGCGCCCACGCGGATTAACATTGTTAAGTCGTTAAGCAAAAAGCAGGACGCCACCGTCATGGCAAGGTTAAGGAGGGTGAAGCCAAGGTCGGTGATGGCACGTTTTCTGTTCCCGGTAGCGGGGGGATTATTGTCAACGGACAATGCACAACGCACAACACACAACGAAGGTTGATGGTTATTTTTAAGCGACAAATGGGTGTCCCGCAAATCCCCCTCCCCGCAGGTGCCCCGCGAGTGCTCCCTGCTATGGGGCGAGGTGGAAAGCGGCTTCAATTTTTCGCTTCGCTCGCGGTTACAAAAAAAAGGGGTGCTGCGGTCGGAATGACAAATTAAGGAATCCGCTACGAATTCCCCGCCTTTCCCCTTCTCCCTCAACTTTTTCTTTCCCCTGCCCATTATTACTATTTTATGTGCCGCCGCCGCCTATTATAAGGATAAATATATGTCAATAACCTTAGGTTTTTTATGTCAGGTACAAACAAAAGACGGCCGCAAACATCACAAAGAAAGCGACACAAAACCCCGCAAATTCGGCATATTAAAATAATAATCGCTGTCCCCTGCCCTTGCGCCTCCGCCCTACTGTACCGAAAGCTTGGCTATTTCCTCCCGCGCTAACTTGTCGCACAAATTGTTGTACTCGTTGTCGCTGTGCCCCTTCACCTTGACGAAGGTCACCTTGTGTTTTTGCATGGCAAGCAAAAGGTCGGCCCATAAATCGCGGTTTTTGACCTCCTCCTTTTCGGAGTTTTTCCAATTATTCTTTTGCCACGAATTTAGCCAGCCCTCGTTGAACGCATTCACGCAGTACGCCGAATCGCTGTAAATAGTGACGGCGCAGGGCTCCTTCAGCTTTTTAAGCCCCTCGATTATGGCGAAAAGCTCCATGCGGTTGTTTGTGGTCAGCTTGCACCCGCCGCTAAAACTCTTTTCAGCCTTGCCGTAAATAAGGATTGCCGCCCAGCCGCCCGCGCCGGGGTTGCCGCTACACGCGCCGTCGGTATAAATTTCCACTTTTTTCATATTTTTTATTTTTATCCACTTACCTTTTCGGTTTGTGTGTTTTTTAGTTTGTATGTTTTGACGTATGGTTTCATATTTTTGCCCGTATAAGTGTAGCACATTAGAAAATTTTCGACAAGCGATTGCCTTGCCTTTTGAACCTTTTTTGTACTTTGTATTTTAAAAACCTGTCAGTGTCGACGGGGGCGGACAGATCTGTTGTCATTCGGCACAAAACAAAGAATATACATTTAACAGAGTGTATTTAACGGACGGAATAATCCGGCATAAATTCATTTAACCCCATTCCCACCGCCCAAAGTACGGCATATACTTGACACGGGACACGGGGCACGCTAAGCGTAAACCATAAAAAGGCGGTGGAAATAACATGGACAACACGGCCGCAACAAGCAAATCGGCAAGCAAATCGGCAAAAATCGAACTCACATTTTTAGGCTTTGTATCCCTTCTTGTCGGCGTTTTGTGTATGTTGGACGCGCATTTTGTTCACGGGCTGTCGCCGCTGACCAGCATATCCGAAAGCGCGACCACGGGCAACATGGCGGGTATGCTGCTGCCTTTTGCCCTTGGCTGTATGTTCACGTTCACAATCTCGTACCAAGGCTACTGCGCGTCAGAGCGCGTCATAACCAAGATTATAGGGGGCGGCTTTGCCATCGTCGCCATGCAGGTCTGCGACAGCCCGTACGTGGACGAGGCAAGGGTGGGTCTGCTGGGCCTGCCGCCACACGTGTCGGGCATAGTCCACCTTGTCGGGTCAGGGATAGGCTTTGGCATGATGTGGGTGTGGGTGACGTTTTATTTCACGAGGTCGGATAAAGAGAAATCACGGCAAACAAAGCAAAAAATCATCCGAAACTACATCTACATAGCTTGCGGGGCGGCGATGTTGTGCGGACTTGTAATGTTGGTGATCGGCAGTTTTATCGACTTCGGCAAATACCTGGTATTTATTGCGGAAGAATTTATACTGATTCCGGCGGGGATCGCAATTCTCGTAAAATCGGGCTTTTTTCTTGCAGACAAAACAAAAAACAAAGAATGAACGACCTGTACGACGGACAGTATCTAAACAAAAAAACCACAAAAATAAAACGGGCGCGACTCATTACGAATCACGCCCGTGTTTTGGCAAAAAATGTGGCGACGACCTGCTCTCCCGGCCCGTTTCCAGACAAGTACCATCGGCTCTGCAGGGCTTAACTTCCGTGTTCGGGATGAGAACGGGTGGTTCCCCTGCGATATTGTCACCACAATGGCAAAGTGCGCCTTTTTGATGTTTGGCTAATCCTTCCTTACCTTTTCAAGTGACACAAAGCCTTTCGTTTGTTGTATCGCCACTATTAACGTGTAACTTAGGATCATCCCCCTTCCTTGCCGCCGTAGCACATTCTTGTTATCAATCGGCAAAAAAGGGTACAAGTTTCTTGCACACTCACAACTGCATACGGAAATTTCAAAATTCTTGTGTTTTATAATGGGTCTAATTTTGTGATTAAGCCCTCGACTTATTAGTACCGATCAGCTGAACACATTAACTGTGCTTACACCTTCGGCCTATCTACCTTGTTGTCTTCAAGGAGTCTTACTATCTTTCGATATGGGATATCTTATCTTAAGGTGGGTTTCACGCTTAGATGCTTTCAGCGTTTATCCGCTCCGCACTTCGCTACCCGGCAATGCCGCTGGCGCGACAACCGGTACACAATAGGTGCGTTCATCCCGGTCCTCTCGTACTAGGGACAAATCCTTTCAAATATCCTGCGCCCACGATGGATAGGGACCGAACTGTCTCACGACGTTCTGAACCCAGCTCGCG
>WRDI01000093.1 GCA_009783515.1 Bacillota bacterium
ATAAAGGGAATGCTGAGCTTTGCGCCCGGCACGTTGACGCTTTTGTTGTTGGCAAGTATCCCGCCGATTTCAACGAGGCAAATGATGTCCTTATCCGTTTTTTCCGTGACTGTCATCACTATTTGACCGTCGTCAAGCAGGATTTTTTGCCCGATTTTGACCTTTTTTGGGAGTCCGTCAAAGGTGATATGCGCCCTTTCTCTTGTGCCCTCGACGTTTTCGGTGGTAAGCGTAAAGGTGTCGCCGCTAAAAAGTTCCGCCAAATTGTCCTTAAATTTCCCCACACGAACGTCCGGCCCTTTTGTGTCAATCATCAGCGCGACGGGGACTTTCAGCTTTTTGCGTAAGTCCTTGACCATGTCGGCGCGCCGCTTTTGCTCCTCGTGCGTACCGTGCGAAAAATTCAGCCGCGCCACATTCATGCCGGCTTTAATCAGCTGTTCCAGCACCTTCGGATCGTCGGTCGCCGGACCGAGGGTGCAGACTATTTTTGTTTTAATCATACAGGTGCTTCCTCCATGCTCTTTTCATGGTATTTTACAACTCCGATCCGATTATACAAACGGTCAGTTCAGCTAAAAACAAGACCTCTATCAAGCAATTCAACCTTCTTACAATTTTACTTTCCATTCACCGATATACCTCCGATACGAAATGCCATGGCCACCATGATTAGCTAAGCTCTACAAGATAACACACACAAACACTGACGCTACCAAAAGAAAACGGTATTGAGCGTCAGTATTTATAAAACATTTCTTTATTTTCGCGGCGCCGCCCCTTCCCTACTCCAACGATACTATATAATAATATAAAGGCTGCCCGCCAAAATGGATATCCACGTCACAACGCTTGTACTCTTTACTGAGTTCATACGCCACCGCCGTCGCCTCGTCCTCTCCCACGTTGTTACCGAAATACAGAGTGATATTGCTGATGTCGCTGCCCATCATCTTTTTGACGAGTTCCTTGGTGACTCTTTTGACCTCGGCTCCCTTGGCGATTATCGCGCTGTTGTCCATGCCTATTATGTCGCCCTCTTTAAGGTCAAAATTGTCCACTTGGGTAGAGCGCACCGCGTAGGTCACCAGTCCCGCCTTTACGCTTGTGCGCGCGCCTTCCATGTTGGCGACGTTGTCCGCCAGCGTGTCCTCTGGGTTAAACGCCAAAACCGCCGCAAGACCCTCGGGGATGTTGCGCGTGGGAATGATATGCAACTGCCGCTTGGACAGGTTTTTCGCCTGATCGGCCGCCAAAATTATGTTTTTGTTATTTGGGAAAACAAAGACGTGTTCGGCGGCTACACTGTCGCAAGCCCGCGCGATGTCGTCCGCGCTGGGATTCATAGTCTGACCACCTTCGATAATGCTATCCACCAAAAGGTCTTTGAATATGGAAATAAGCCCTGTACCGGCGCAAACGGACACCATGCCAAAGGGCTTTAGTTCCTCGCTTTGCTTTGCCTTTAATTCGCGGTTTTGTTCCAGCATATTTTCGATTTTCAGGTTATTAAGTTCGCCCAAATCCAATGCAAGCGTCAAAACCTGTCCGGGGGTATTTGTATGCACATGGACCTTGACCAAAGAGAGGTCGCCTATGACCAATACACAGTCGCCCAAATTCACAAGCTTTTCGCGAAACCTGTCGATGTCCGCCTCGGTGGTCTTTTTCAAAAGGTTTATGATAAAAAACTCGGTGCAGTACGCGAATTCTATCTCGCTTAGCTCAGTATACTTAAAGTGGGCTTCTTCCTCAAACTGCGAGGGAGTGGATCCCACAGTGTTTTCGTCAAACTCTAACGCTTGGTCTTCGCGGTCGTTAAGCACGTTGGCAAAGCCCTGGAATAAAATCAAGAGCCCGCGCCCGCCCGCGTCGACGACACCCGCCTTTTTCAGGACATCTAACATTTCCGGGGTAAGCTTAAGCGTCGCCTCGCCCGCCTCGATTATCTTTTGCAAAAATTCGCCCGCGCTTAACCCTTTTTTGTTGATACTTTGGGCGCATTCGCCCATCGAGCGCACCACCGTAAGTATCGTGCCTTCTTTGGGTTTAGTGACTGCCTTGTACGCGACCTCCGTGCCCGACGCGAGCGACCTTGCCAAGGTTTTAAGGGTGATTTCCTCGCTTTGAGACAGGACGTTGCACATACCCTTGATTATTTGGCTTAGTATCACACCGCTGTTGCCCCTCGCGCCGCGCAGGGCGCCCTTAGAAAACGCCGCGCACAAATCCTCCAACTTGTTGCTTTGGCAGTTGGTAACTTCCTTTGCCGCGCTGTGCATGGTCAGCGACATATTGGTACCCGTATCCCCGTCGGGAACAGGGAACACGTTGAGGGCGTCGACATGTTGCTTGTTTATGTCAAGTACGTGCGCGCCGTTTAATATCATTTTTCGAAGCACAGCTCCGTTAATCGTTTTAGCCATTATTCCTCTTTTTCACCGGCCGGTGACCGGTTTTCGGTCGTCAGTCATTTATTTTTTGAATTTTACAGTCGTATTTTTTATCACGGGGGCGCAACCATCGGTCGTCTGTTTTAAGAACCTGTATTGATGGTTGAAAATGATGGATTTTCGCTACGAAGCACGAGCGTAACGAGTATGGATTTTTACGCCTGTCCGTGCTATTGTTCAATCCATCCATAAGGGTTCTAATAATTTCCGTATTATGTTGGTAGGGGCTAAATTTTCAGTCGTCAGCCTTAAGTCATTCGCATCGGTCGTTTTCAGTCATCACCCTTCAAACCAAATCCATCACAGCCACTGACCACTAAACCTTGATGCCCACCACATTAACCTTTATCGTATCCACCAGCATTCCCGTAAACTTCTCCACATCATACTTGACTGACTTCTTTAAAGACTCCGCGACAGCGTCAATCGACACCCCGTATTTCAAAATGACGTAAAGGTCGATAAAAATCCTGTCGCCGCTGCAGAGCACCCTCACCCCGCGGCTGGTACGCTGACGGCGGAAAAGGTCGGCAAGGCTGTCGGAGAGGCGCTTAGAGATAAGGTCGACTATCCCGTAGCAATCAAGCGCAGAGCAACCTGCCACCTGCGCGATCGCTTCCTCGGTGACGGTAATCCGTCCGTATGCGTTTGAAGTATTAACGCTCAAGATTTTTTCTCCGTATCTGTTTTGGTGTGCCGTAAAGGGATCGGGGGTCAAGGGTTGGGGAAGGTCAAATTTAATTTAAAGTTGGCCGCTTAAAATTCCCCTTCCCAACGGGGAACAGAACGTTAAGCAAATATGCCTGTGGCACATTTATAACGAAGTCACAAGGCTTCCCTGACAGGGGCGGAGCGGCTAAAGCAATGTTCGATGTCATAATGCTCAATGAGGTTGTCAAATTATAATTTATGATTTGACATTCATTGCACGTTGTTTCATTGTACATTATCACGCAATTCCCCTCTTATGCCCAATATTTTACCTTGTTTACAAATAATTTGCAACAGTTTTTACCCCCATCGGCAGTTTTTTCCCGCTTTTTTTCATTTTCACCGCAATTTCGCCCCAAGTTTTCCCCAATTCAGCCCTAATTCGCTTGCTTTTTTTTATAAAACTTGATACATTTTACTCTGATTTATTCCGATTTATAACTTAGTCAAATGATTATCCTTTGGGAGGTAAAAAATATGAGCAGAGAATGTGTGGTTTGCGGTAAAGGCCGCAGCAGCGGGAACAACGTAAGCCATTCGGTCAGGCGGACAAAACGCACTTTCGGCGCCAACGTCCACAAGACCACGGTCGAAATAGACGGAGTGCAAAAAAGAGAGTATGTCTGCACCCGCTGTATGCGCACCGCAAAAAAGGCCGACTGACGACTGCAAATAAGGTCGTTATTTTCGGTTGCATAATAAACCAAAACTAAACTGTAATCTCAACAAAAACCCTGCTTGAGCGGGGTTTTTTTATTAGACTTGTATCACAACCTCCCGCGCAATCTAACGGTGTCTTTTTTGCTTAAACCCGCCAACGACAAAAAGCGATGCCTAAAATGCTCGCTCATAGCGCTGCTATGGGCTGCGCTTTTTGACGGGTTTAGCCTAAAAAATCTATTCGTTATACTATCGCGTTAGGTTAAAATACAAGTCTAGTATACAGTCATATTTGTATAATAGTTTACTTGTTCCCTTTCAAGCAAGAAGTCCAATTTACTTGTGCTTAAGCACTGCGTATTGTAAAAACTCATTTCCTATGCCTGATATAGTATCTAAAAATACAAAAAAAAAATAGGGGGTTGTCCCCCATTGTCCTTATTATTAT
>WRDI01000094.1 GCA_009783515.1 Bacillota bacterium
CACCGTCTGCGGACACGCCGAAGGCTTCTTCTCTCTGGCGCTTAGTTTCGTCTTGCTCGCGCTGAAGCTTCGCGATAGTTTTTTGCAGGGTCGTCATTTTTTTGTTTTTTGCCATTTGTGTTTCTCCTTATTAGTAAAAAATTTAATGCTGGCTTAACGCCTCAACCGGGTCGGTGTCCGCGCTGCTTGCCGAAGGCCCTAACGCCGACAGTACGCTCACCGCTGTCCCGATAATAATGCCCATAATATAAATTAGGGGATTAAAGCTGATAAATACCGTCCGCATAATCAAATCAACGGCGACGGCTATTATTAAGGCCATCAGACTGCCGATTAGGCCTGCTAAAAATCCCGTCATCGCCGATTCAAAAACAAAAATCCTCTTAATATCCTTTTTACGCGCGCCGATTGCTCGTAAAATACCGATTTCTTTGGCGCGTTCGATAATTCCGATGTAGGTTACGATAAATATCATTATCGCCGACACAAGGAGCGAAACCGCCGAAACGGACGCCAAAACGACCGTCCCTACGTCTACATATGATAATAGCTCGTCAAACTTTTTGTCAACCCTTTCGGCGTGATATATAAAACTTAAATCGCCGTATAGCGCGGCAGCGCTGTCTGTATCTTTTGCAAAAACATACAGTTTGTTGACAGGCGCGGTACCGGAGGCATACAGCGATGCCAGCGCGTTCTCCATAATATAAGCGCAATCATATAATGAGCCGTCTTTAATCACGCCGCAAATGATAAAGCTGCCTGCTTTTTCTACTTTAATCTCAATTTCTTTATCGGCGGCGGCAATTTCCGCCCATTTGTAAACGTCGCCGAACAACTTTTGCGCCATAACTTGCGAAATCAAAATTTCATTTTCATTTTTTGGCTCTTCGCCGTCGGCAAGCGTTGCGTTGAATCCCTCAAAAAGCGACTGCAAAAGGAAAAGCACCCTGTGTTCCGCCATATCCGCGCTTTTGTATTCCGCCAGCATACTTACTTGCGAGCTTGCAATAACCCTGTCGACGCCGGATAGGTTTTTGATTGTTTCTATGTTTGCGTCTGTAAAAGCTCCGGCGGCGTATGCGTCCACGGTTATGTCTATTCGCAGCCGCGAGCTTGAGGAATACATATTTTCGATAACGTAACCGTGTATCCCCCTGCTTAACGCAAACATCAGCACGAAGGCCGCTATGCCCACGCTTAAAGCGGCTATTACGAGCTTGACGCGCTGGGAGCTTTGCTTTATGTTGCGGTATGCTATCTTAAACAGCTCTTTGTTTTTTATGGCGCGAGGCTTTACGGCGGCGGCAGTTGATTCCGTATCCGACGGTTTTTGTAAAATTTGCGCCGTCTTGTCGCTTACAATAACGCCGTCGTCTATGGTAATTATCCTTGTGCAGTTTTCGGCGACGCGCTCCGAATGCGTTACGCAAATTACCGTTTTGCCGGAGGCGGCAATTTCTTTTAGGAGAGATATAACCTCTTCGGCGGACTCCTTATCGAGGTTCCCCGTCGGTTCGTCGGCAAAAAGCACCTCCGGGTCGTTAGCGAGTGCCCGCGCAATTGCTGCGCGTTGCTTTTGTCCGCCCGAAAGCTGGTTAGGCCTCTTGCTTTGGTGTTCGGACATACCCACGCGCTCAAGCAGTTTACGAGCGCGCATATGCTTCTCGGCATCGGGAACGTCGCTCATCGCCAAGGCTATACAAACGTTTTCCAATGCGGTCATATGGCCGATAAGATTAAAACTCTGAAAAACTATTCCGACCTCTTTTTTGCGGTAGTCGTCTAATTGCTCCTCGGAATACTCCCGTGTTATTTCGCCTTTATACTCGATTATGCCGCCGTAATCGCTGTCAAGCCCCGCGAGGATGTTTAAGAGAGTGGACTTGCCGCAGCCGGATTCCCCCAACACCGCGACAAACTCCCCGGGAAAAAACTCGGTAGTTAGGCCTTTCAGAACGTCCTGTATTTCCGAGCGGGTAACATAGTATGTTTTTGTTAATTCGGTTATTTTCAGCAAAACGGCTCCATTAATCTTTGCTTGTTGAACAAACAAATAAAATTATTATACAACCTTGCAATAGTTTTGTCAAAACATATAATAATCTGTTTGCTAAAAAAATCGGAATATGTTATAGTATAAATTAACTTGGGGGTGTAGCTCAACTGGTAGAGCGCTTGAATGGCATTCAAGAGGTAAGGGGTTCGACTCCCCTCATCTCCACCACCGGCACATAAGCTGCGCGATACGGCGTTGCGGCAACGACTCCTTGTCGGTTGCGTACAAAAGTACGCGCCCTCCCCGTCGCTTACCGCGCCTTGTCTTGCTTGCTTCTTTGCCGCGTGGAACCGGAAGGTCTATTTTCAAAACTGTCTGCTCCACCAAGCAAGTCCTAACGGGACTTGGAAAAAGATAAGAGGGAAACTGATATGAGAACCATTACAATCGTTAAGGCTGACCCGAATGATATGCTGAAGCAACAGCAGATTTCGGATTTTTTGAATTTGGCGGGATACAAGTTTAAGGAATTTGAAGGCGAACAGTTATGGCAAAAAGGCAACGGGTGGCTGACTGCGCCGATGTTTTTTAGACTATGGCACGACGGCAGTTTTTTGCACATAGAAACATGGATAAAAATACCTCTTTTGCCGTTTGTTTTTGTGGGCGAATCGGGGCTTGATAGCGGTTACGGGTTTGCAATTAAGATTGGAATGAGAAACCTTCTAAAGCAAATCTTGTCGCTTTTTCCGCATGAGGATATACAACCTCAAAGTTATTTGCCTAAAAAATAGATATTGTACAATACCCCGTGCTTGTCGCGGGGTATTATTTTTATCGGATTTATGGAGCGTTTAACGCTCCCGCCATATAAATCAAAAACAAATATAAAGGAGGATTTTTTGAAATGGCAAAAAAATCATCAAAAGACTACTTTGGCTTAGGTTATCTCATCAGCGTTATTCTGGCTATTATCCCTGTTACCGCTTGGATACTCGGCATCTTAACGAGGCTTTCCGAGGGCAAAATCGTCGCCGGGATTCTTCGCATCTTCTTTGGTTGCTGGATTGTTTGGGTATTGGACCTTATCTTAATGATACTCAGCAAGAAGATACTCCGCGTCCTAAACATATAGTATTTGTCTGCGCTTACAAAGCGCAACGGTACTAAAGTACAAAAAGATACATAGCAAAAATCCCCTCCGACTATGAGGGAGTTTTTGTTGTGTATTTTTTTTATGTAAAGTATGCCGGTTAAGGCATACCGGATTTGATTTAATACATCCGCCTGCGGTCATCGAAACATCCGTCGCCAAAACCGCGCTCAAAGTCGCGGTCAAAGCCCCTGCCGTCAAAGTCGCGGTTTCGTCTGAAATCGCGGTCACGGTCAAAACTGCGGTTTCGTCTGAAATCGCGGTCACGGTCTAGGTCGAAGTCACGTCCCCTCTCCCCGTCAAAGCCACGTCCGTCCATGCGGCCCGGCGGGTCGCCGCAACCGCAGTTACAGCATCGCCTGTTCCAACACAACATATAATTCACCTCCATAGTGTTTACATTACAAATCTCTTGCAAGAGGTTCTTAATGCATATTATGCGGTAAGCAGTTATGCTTGTTTTAAAAAATCAACGTATAACTTTTATAATGCTTGACTATGATTTAGTTATATCATAATATTATAATTATATGAAAGAACCGGATTACCAATGGCAAGGCGCACAAGGACACGAATGGTGGGAACTTGATATTGTTCTTGGAAAATTCACGAGTACGGAAAATGAACTCGTTGTTAAAATTAATGATAATTTTATTGTCAGAGCTTTTACAACAAAAAGATATTACGACTACTTTTGGTCAAAAATTCATATCAATGGCGCATACTATGAAACAAGCTGTGAACATGTTGACGAAGACCTGTATTGGCTGTTTGAAAATTTGGAAAATCTTGTGTTTTTGCAAAACGCTAGAAATAATAGAGTTAAATCTATACATTTGAAGCGATTTGAAAAAAGAAAAGAAAAAATCTTGTCAAAATCAAACATCAATACTTTTACTATCTTCGGTGAAATCAAATAATCGGAGCTTGAAAATTTGCCCGACAGGGCAAATTTATTTGATCACCCCGTCTGCTACGCGACCCCTCAAGAGGGGAATTTTGTGTTACATATAATTAAAACTGCGGCGGTAAAAACCGCGCTTTTTATCGCCGCCCTTATTGGATTTTAGCACGGCCAGCGGGCG
>WRDI01000095.1 GCA_009783515.1 Bacillota bacterium
AAATAAAGATAGATAAGGGGGTTAAAATGCTGAAAAAAATAATTATTGTTGTTATGTTAATTATATGCTGTGTGAGTATATGTTTAATTACAATAAAGACATTTAATAATGAGAATATAGGTGATGTAAATGTTAATATATTCACATTTAAAGAACTATATAGAAATAATAAAAGTTCATTTTATGTGATTGAAAAAATGTTCAGAAAAAATCGAAACTCACTCTAAAAAAAGTAAAAAATAGCTGTCAATAATGCCCTATCGACCTCAAAACACAAAAAAAATCGAAAAAACCTAAAAAAACTTGTTAAATAGGGTCAAAAGTGGTTGCCTGTGGTCAAACTGTTATGTTATAATGGCGACACGTTAATTACTGCGTGAAGCGGCTATATTTTTAAATTACAAATTACAAATAGTTGTAGGATTTAGACGGCGGGCGATCGATAAGACCTTGGCAAGAAGCGTTAGTAGTCTTGCTTCATGGGGTCGCCCTACGGCGGAGTGCACAATGTTCATCGGGCAGTCGACACACCAAATAGATGAAAAAGGCAGAATAAGAATCCCAAGCAGGTTCAAGGACGAGCTGGGGGACAAGCCGTTTATTACGTCCGGCACCAACGGTTGTTTGTTCGTCTATCCCGCTGCTTTCGCACAGCAAGTACTGTCCGCCAAGTTTAAGGAGAATGACTTTGCCGTCGATGCCAAAGCGATGCGTTTGCTTATGTCAAACGCAATTTTTGCCGAGGAGGACAAGCAGGGCAGGATACTGTTGCCCAACAATCTTATTAGGCACGCGGGCATAAAAAAGAACATCGTTACCATAGGCGCGTTCGACAGGGTGGAAATTTGGAGCCAGGAAGTGTGGACGCAATACAGTGAGGAAGCCGACCTCGACGCCGCCATAAAGCTTATGCGCGAATCCTCAAAGGGTTAAGAGCATATGTATCACGTTCCCGTTTTGGCAAAAGAGGTAATAGAGGCATTAAGTATCAAAAAAGACGGGCTGTACTTTGACGGCACCCTTGGCGGGGGAGGTCACAGCGAGCTGATCCTAAGTAAGGGCGGCAGGGTGATAGGCACCGACCGAGACGCGGACGCGATAGCCGAGTGCGAAAAACGTTTCAAGGGTTATGAGGGACGCTATACCCTTTATAAAGAGAATTTTAAAAATGCAAAGGAAATTTTGAAAGGACAGGCTTTGGACGGCGCGTTACTTGATTTGGGGGTTTCCTCTCATCAAATCGACACCGCCGAAAGAGGGATGTCGTACAGGTTAGACGGAAAGCTTGATATGCGTATGGACCAAAGCCAATACCTTACCGCCTTGGAGGTGGTGGGACAGTACGGCGAAACGGATTTAATAAGAATACTGAAAGAGTACGGAGAGGAACGGTTTGCAAAGCGTATAGCCGCGGCGATAGTGAGGGAAAGAGGGGTCAGTCCCATCGCCACTACGGGGCGGCTTGTGGAAATAATCAAAGCGAGCGTTCCCGCTTTTTATCAAAATCCCGCCATGCGTAGCTTTATGGGGATTAGATTAGAGGTCAACAACGAATTAAGAGGACTGGACATGAGTATCGAGGAAATTTTCTCATATTTAATCAGTGGAGGCAGGCTGTGCGTGATAGCTTTCCATTCGCTCGAGGACAGGATTGTCAAAAGGACTTTCCAAAGGCTGTCTGCGGACTGCGTTTGCGACAAATCTTTGCCCGTATGCGTATGCAATCATAAAGCGGAGGGAAGACTTTTGGGAAGATTCCGTCCTTCGATGGCAGAGCTTGCGGTTAATTCGAGGAGCGGGAGCGCAACACTTAGAGTTTTGGAGAAGATTTAGGGATCAGGTAAGTGCGGAAAATAGAGAGTGGAGTTAAGCTCGTATTTTAGTGCACAGCGTACAGTTAAGGTCAAATTTTAATAAATTTATCCGCAAATCCACTCTCCACACGCCATTCTAAACTTAAAAATAAAAACTAATAACCGATAACACAAAAAGGTACGGGAGGAAAAAAACCATGGTAGTTCTAAAGCGTAAAGCAAGCGGCGAAACCGACAGGTATGCGGGGTATGACACCGTC
This sequence comes from Bacillota bacterium, assembly GCA_009783515.1. Classification (GTDB taxonomy): domain Bacteria; phylum Bacillota; class Clostridia; order Christensenellales; family Pumilibacteraceae; genus WRAF01. Next base: position 2,075 of record WRDI01000095.1, read on the forward strand.
ATCGAGTTAGAGGACGACCGCAAATCGTTCGCGGGCTCACAAAAAGTGACCGAAGAGCCCGAAGTCTATACCAAGCGCGAAGTTTTTGTCAAGCCGCGCGAGGAAATGATGCCCAGCATCAAGAAAGAATCCGTTGCCGCACCCGCAGTTAAGCAGACGGTCAGCACCAAAGCGAAGGTTTTGCTTGCGGCGTACGTCATTATTGCAGTGGTTTTGGCGGCGGTTGTCATAGGTACGGGCATCGCTTTAACCGAAATCGGGGAACGGAACCTTGACACGTCGGGCAAGATAGGTGAGGTCAATACGTTGATTGATGCGCAAAGCGGCCCTCTTGCGTTGGTTCGCAGCGACGAATATCAGATTGGCGTGGCGGCTACACAGTATGGCATGGAGTTTGTCAACGAAGTGGTGAAAGTTCAGCTCGTTCCCGAAGTCGTGGTCGCGAGCTACGGTGCGACGGGCGGCTGGTTTGATAACCTATGCGACTGGCTGAGCAACCTTTTTAAGTAGTATAAGTGTTAATAGTTGCAATAATTTTGCGTGCAACCGCATCAAACATAGCTTGTTTAATGCGGTTTGGGGTTTTTGATAACAAATTACAAGTTAAGTTATAAATTACAAATGGTTGTGGGGTGTGTGGGCAACCGGGCCCTACTTTGTACGAAAAGTAATTTACATTTTATAAGCTACAATTTATGAATTATTGCGGGTCACGCGGGCAACAACATTTACTTATAATTTGTAATTTGACTTCCCCTGAATTTTTCATAAGGAAGAACACGGATATGGAAAACAAATACACAGACGTTACATATTATGCTGCAATGCACACTGACGGTGAGCGCTTCTTTGTGATTATGCCGGATTTACAGCTTGCCGCATCGGGTGCGACGGCGGAAGAAGCAGTCGAGAATATGCGTATTTTCTTTTATGATTACCTTGATTGCGCGTGGGACATGGGGCTGGATTTGGAAAACCCATCGTGCCCCAAGGGATGGAAAACAAGGAGTAAGAAAATACCGATGACCTTTGCCGTGCCGATGGGGGCAAGGTGCTATAATTAGGGTGTTGGTATCATAACAAATGCATTTTTAAAGGTGGCGCGTAACATATTTTTTTGCGCGCGCGAATATAGTTAGAGTGGCTGTTGCTTGGTAAGTAACAGTCTTTTTTTATTAGAGAGTAGAGGTAGCGAAACTTATTGTTAAAATCAACTGACATTTGGTATTGTGCGTTGACAAGAACTATCCCGCCCCTTTCCGTGGAAGCATTCGCGGATTAATAAGCAGCTTTCTTTTATTTAAATTTGATCACCACTCTATTCTCTAACCTCTATTTTTTAAAAAAGCGAGGTCAACTATGAAAACTCGTACTTCCCCTCGTATCCAACAACTCAATACCCTCACTTCCTTGCGCAAACGGCTACTTTTTGTCTTTATCGCCGTCGTTTTGTTATTCATCGCGCTATTCGGGCGGCTGTTTTATATTCAAGTCATTGACGGACGGCGGCTATGGGAGCGTGCCGCCGAACAGTGGTACCGCGACCTGCCGCTAAGCGCGCCGCGGGGGGTGATTTATGACGCAAACCGCACAGTACTTGCCGACAACAAGGACGTATATACCGTTTACGCCCGGCCTAAGGCGATTACGAAGCCAGAAAAGGTTGCGGCCGCCCTTTCTTCGGCGTTGGGTGTGGATTACGCAAAACTTCTTGGCAAAATCAATGCGCGGGTGGTAAGCGAAATAACCGTGGCGCGTCAGATTGACCCCGCCGTCGCAAACGCACTGATAAAACAAGGCTTAGAAGGCGTGTACTTCACCCTTGACAGCAAGCGCAACTACCCCGAAGGTAACTTTTTGACGCAGGTTTTAGGCTTTACCAACATTGACAACAAGGGACAAAACGGCTTGGAGGGTTACTACGACAGCTACCTGACGGGGCGGAACGGGTTTGCCTACACCGCCGCCGACATTAAGGGGGTGGAACTTCCCAATAATTCGACGTGGTACGTGCCCGCCATACCCGGCTCCGACCTCACCTTATCCGTGGACGCACAAATCCAAGCCTTTGCCGCCGAAGCAATAATGACCGCCAAAGAGGAATTTAAGGCAAAATCCGCTTCGATGATTGTGATGGACGCCAAAAC
>WRDI01000096.1 GCA_009783515.1 Bacillota bacterium
TCGTTATACTTATCGGCAAGCAGAATAAAAAACTCGTCCACCTTGCTTTTCATTGCGTTGTCTAATGTTTTATGCGCCATTTGTATCCCCTTTGTATTCTATAATTTCAACGCCGTCGCCGCGGTGACGATGTTTTTGAGCAGCATCGCCACCGTCATGGGACCCACGCCGCCGGGCACGGGGGTTATGTAGCCCGCCACGTCCGCTACGGAATCGAAGTCCACGTCGCCGTATAATTTGCCGTCTACGCGGTTCATGCCCACGTCGATGACGATTGCGCCCGCCTTGACCATGTCGCCCGTCACCAAACCCTTGCGCCCCGCGGCAACCACCAAAATGTCGGCGTGGCGGGAGAAATTGGCAAAGTTGTGGGTGCGCGAATGGCACATCGTGACCGTCGCGTTAAGGTCGAGCAGCATCAACGCGGTGGGCTTTCCCACAATGTTGCTGCGGCCGATTACCACCGCCTGCTTACCGTCGACCGCCTGGCCGGTGGACTTAATCATCTCGATAATGCCGCAGGGGGTGCAGGCGTTAAGGCCCGGATAGCCAAGCATCAGGTTGCCCGCGTTGACCGCCAAAAAGCCGTCGGCGTCCTTTTGCGGCGAGATATAGCTTAATATTTTTGCCTGCGAAATGTGCGCGGGGAGCGGGAGCTGCATTAAGATTCCGTCTACGTTTGGGTCGCTATTGAGGCGGATTATCAGTTCTATCAGTTGTTGTTCGGGCGTGTTTTCGGGGAGGCAAAAGTGGAAAGACTGTATGCTGTTTTCCTCACAGGCGCGGATTTTGTTGCGGACATAGATTTGACTCGCCGCGTTGTCGCCCACCAAGATTACGGCGAGTCCCGTTTTGCGGCCGAATTGGTGGAGGAAGTTTTCGGCGTCTTTTTTGACCTGCGCCTTGACCTTGGCGGCAAGCGCCACCCCATCGATTATTTGTGCTTTCATGTTTGGTTTTCCTTTTAGGTTATTTTGTTGAAGTAAAAGGAGTGGTATGGGTGTTATGTTTTGATACTGTAAGCGAATATTTTCGACAATAGCAAAAATTCGATTTTGTAGCGCGAAAGGATAAAAACCCAATGCCTATGTCTGACATAGTACCCGTTTGTGGTCGAAAAACCCGTTGTTTATGTCTGACATAGTAGTTTCTTATGCTTAATGCTTGCAGCCACCCCGCCCCTGTCAGAGAGGTCTTCGGACTTCGCTACAAATGTGCCGCAGGCACATTTGCGTGAGCCACTTCGTCCCCCTCAAGAGGGGAATTTTAAGCGGCCTCTTTTTACTTCTGTCATCCTGAGCGCAGCGAAGGATCTCTCAACCATATAAAAAAAGCGGAATAGATCCTTCGCTTTGCTCAGGATGACAAAAAGGGGGCTCAGGATGACATATTAAAATATCTCTTCCCCTTCTTCCCCCGATTTGTCCGCTTCTTCGTCTTTCGGCTCGCCTGCTCCCCTGCCGCCGCCCCCCTCTAACAATTCCGCCTTTAACGCATCCCTGTCGCTCACCACCGATGACAAAATACCGTTGATAAAGCGGTAACTCTTTTCGGTCGAATATTTCTTGCTTAATTCCACCGCCTCGTTGACCGAGATTTGGTACGGGATGTCGTCGAAAAACAGAATCTCGTACGCGGCGACCAAAAGCGCGGCAAGGTCTACGCGGTATACCCTGTCAAGCTTAAACGCTTTGGAATAGCGGCGGATTGTTTCGTTTAAAAAGTAGTTATGTTCGCCGATTCCGTCGTACACTTTTTCCATATACGCAAGGTCGTCGTCAAAAAATCCCTCGGTCAGAAGGTCAAAGCTGAAGCCGCTACTCTCCCCAGTGACGCAACGCTCGTATACCAATTTAAAAACGGTTTCCCTCGCCTCTTTTCTGCTCATGATTTTATTCCCTTTCAAACTTCGTTAAATCACGGTTATTATAACTGTATTTGACCAAACAGTAAAGCCTTGTTGGTTTGTGCACCCGCAAGAATGTGGCCAAACAAAAAAACATTGACTTTCGTCCCCAAAATGCCAAACAAATGAGGCGAAAAATCTCAATTCGTGAGTACCTTTTGGCAAAAACCAGCTTGCCGCACCTTCCGGCACCCAATTACCGACATAATTTCCGCCCAGATGCCAAACATCACGGAAATATTCATCATTCTTTATTGTTAAAAATTCGAGACCCTCATACGGAGGAAAGTACCAATGATATGGGAAATTCCAACCCATTATGCTTGGATACAGTATTGCACTACCATAAGATATTCGCATATCCACTCCGCTCTGATTTTTTAATTCAGCGTTGACAACAAAGTTCTCGCCTTGCGGCAATGTCGTTTTTTGCACCGAAATTGTTAATTCAAAACCCGTCATTTCATCCGTCTGTTGCACAGTAAGTTCTATTGCATTAGACCAAACTTCTACAAGCTTTTGATCTTTTTGTTGCCAATTTAAGTAGAAGCGAGCTACAAATCTTAAAGTGTGCGTTCCTGTCTCTAAATCATGTCCCAATATCCAATGATTAACTTTGTTTCCCCATAACCCAATATTTGTAATTGCGCCGTTGTTTTCAATAATCCGACGAATAAACTCTGGTGAGTCAATTTCATCACCGCCAAAAATACTCCAATCAGGAATATTTGGTAAAAACAACCATTGAGATACTATCTCATGGTCACGTCCACTCATATTTTTTAATTCTACATTGACTTTAAAATCTTGTCCCTGCGACAGTATTGTTTCTTCTGCCGAGATTGTTAGCTCAAAACCTTCAATGTTTTGTGGTATCTTATCAATCCACTGCTTCACCGCTTCAAGAGCAGAATCCACTTCGGACTTATTCATCGCCGCGTCAATCGCTGTTTTGCCGTCCGCGACAAGCTCCATTATTATCGCCCAGTTTTGTTCGCTGTAATTATCCTCGCCTTTAACGGCGGCGTAAACCTCTAACTGTGCCTTAACCAAGTTTTTGTATTCCGTCAGCAGCTCCGCAACCTCTCCCGCCAGCCTTTCATTTTCTTGTTCCAACTCGGCAATCCTGTCCGCTTGCTGTGCGACCTGTTTTTTCAGTTCGTCAATCTGCCATTGTAACCCCAACATATCCCCGCACGCCGTAAAAGAAAAGGCGGAGAAAACTAAGACGAGTGCGGCACATAGGCAAACAATTTTTTTAAACATAACGATAACCTCCTACATCACAAAATAAGGTCAGTTTTAAGCTGGGTTGCCGCGTCGCTCGTTCCTCGCTCCTCGCAATGACGATACGCTTTTACCAATTTTACCACTTCAGCAAATGCTCCACACATCACGAAATAGGCGGGCGACCAGTGATCGCCCCTACGTTTTATTGACCGAATTTAAACCCAAACAGCGCATTACAACACTTCCTTAACCGGCGCGCGCTTGCTTGACACGCCCAAAATGTTGACATTTATCACGTCAACCTTGAACGCTGTCATGGTTTCGATGTTGCGCTTGATGTTTTCCTGAACCCTAAACGCGACGTCGGGGCAGTTTTCGCCCGCAAAAACGTCGACAAAAACATCCACGTTTATGTTACCGCCTGCTACTTCTGTGCGGCACCCGCGCCCTTGTAGTCCCGCCACGCCGTTGATTTCCTGTGCGGCAAGTGAGATAATCGAGTTAACGACCTTTCGACCGTACGTTACTCCACCGGTCATATCCGATAGCTTAAATGACACAATTCACCTTCCTTTCTTGATTGAATTTGATTCCGATTATAAAGGTACATATATTCCGCTATTTGCGGCGGAAAGCGAGCAAAGCGCGCGGGTCCGAGGTTTGGTTTGTCCGGGGCAGATACCGGTCATTAAAGTTAACAAGGGTTTTGAACAAGGAGCACAAAAAAACTTAACCGATATGATTATAACACAACGGCGAAAAAATTACAATGATTTTTTATTCCATTTTGATATTTTCCGGGTAAGGCGCTCAGGAACTTGCAACGCGCTTAAACGTTGGCCGGAGTGTGGTATGCGAACAACAAACAAAGGCTTAACCCGGTGCGTCAAGCCCTTACAATTTTGTACCTCACCCAAACTCAAAACCCCTCATTTTCTGAAACTATAGCTAATTGGTTTAGTTGTGTTTTATAGCGACAAATAACTATAA
>WRDI01000097.1 GCA_009783515.1 Bacillota bacterium
GAGGCAATCCCGCCCGCCAAAAGGCTGCCAAACTTATCGGTCGCCCTTTGCGCGATAACCACGGCGCGGGAAATCATCACGATATACAGCATTATGACGAAAAAGCAGCCCAAAAGCCCGAATTCCTCGCCTATTATACTGAAGATAAAGTCGCTTTCGGCAAAGGGCAGAAAGAGATATTTTTGCCGCGAATTAAATAAGCCGAGCCCGAACAGCCCGCCGCTCCCTAACGAGTAAAATGACTGGATAAGCTGATACCCCTCGTCCAAGGGCGATTCCCAAGGATTCAGAAACGCCAGCAACCTGTCAAGCCTGTACGGCTCAATTATAATCAGGACGGGCACCAACGCCGCGACGGGAATCATCAGCAGCAGCAAATGCTTTATCCGCATTCCGCCCAAAAACAACATGGCGAGCATAAGCAGCACCACGCACATGGTGATGGATATATTCGGCTCTAAGATTATCAAAACCGCCATAAGCGCGCCGACCGCGACAATGGGCAAAATCCCGAGTAGCGTGGTCATTTTTTGCTGGTTTTTGGCGGCGTAGGACGCGGCGAAGACGATAAAACCGAATTTGGCTATTTCGCTTGCCTGCAAAGTGAAAAATGGCAGGTTTATCCACCTTCGCGCTCCGTAATTCTCTACCCCCACGCCCGGAATAAAAACCAATATCAATAGCAAAATTGACACGCCTAATATTATGTACCGCAGCTTGTACATAAGGTGGTAGTCAATAAAGCTGAGCGCGAAAAAGGCGGCAAATCCCACCGCAGCCCCGATAATCTGCTTGTACATAAAGAAAAACTCGCCGCCATAGTTGACCTTGGCGTTGTACATACTGGCGGAATAGACCATCAATATGCCAAAACCAACAAGAATTACGGTAACCACAAGCAACGGGACATCAAACCTTCCGCTTTTTGCCGCTGAAAAAAACATTTTATCGCTATGCTTTTTTAGTTTGTTTTTCATTTAAAAAGTTTCCTTCGCACGGAACAAGTGTGGAGTGTGGAGTTAAGGTTTGAGGTTTAATACAAAAAATGACCGCATAAAATTCCCCTCGTTTTTAAAGAACCTTAACTCTTAACTTCTAATTCCTTACTCCTAATTCCTCTATCGCCTCCGCAAACGCCCTTCCTCTCTGCGCATAATTCTGAAAGCAGTCAAACGAAGCCGCGGCGGGCGAAAGCAGCACATTTTCCACATCAGACCCTGCGGCAAGCCGTACCGCCTCCGACAAATTCTCTACCTCAACTACGCTTTTCTCGCTTCCGCGCGCCGCCGCCGCAAGTTTTCGTCTCACCTCCCCCATGATATAAACAACCCTGACGTGGTCCGGCAGATTCAAAAACAGTTCCTCATAGGTGTAGCCCTTATCGCTCCCTCCAAGCAAAAGCGCGGTGTCCCCCTTTACGCTTTCACAGGCGGCAAGGGTGGCGGCTACGTTTGTTGCCTTAGAATCATCGTACCAATTTTTATCAAAGACGCGGCTAACAAGCGAAAACCTGTGTGGCTCGGACTTAAATTTTTGTACCGCCTCGCGTATCATGTTGTTGGCGACCCCCAACAGCTTTGCCGCGCAAACTGACTGTAATACATTGCTAATATTGTGTTCCCCTGTAAGGCTAATCGCCGCCGCCTCCATTACGGGCTCGTTTAGAAAATAAATTTTGCCGTTTTCCACCCGCGTGTCCGCCCCGCTGTACAAAACTGTGGAACTAATGCCTTGCGCCAAAGGACGTAGCGCGAGCGGACAAATCAAAAAGTCGTCCGATGTCTGGTTTTTGGCAATGCGCATTTTAGCGGCTATGTAGTTGTCCATATTTCCGTGGCGGTCGAGGTGGTCGGGAGTAATATTAGTTATTACAGCGATGTCGGGACGGAACTCGTGGCAGTCCAAAAGCTGAAAACTGGACACTTCCACCACTGCTAACTTATGCGGGGTACGCGCCAGAGCGGAAAAAGCGTCGCCGATATTGCCGCAAACGATGGTTTTATAGTCACCCCGTACAGCGTCCCCGATAAGGCGGGTGACGGTGGTTTTGCCGTTGGTGCCCGTGACGGCGCACACAGGGGAACGGTTTAATAGATACCCTAATTCTAATTCCGAAATTACGGGGATTTTATTCTTTTTGGCGTAATCTAACGCGGGGTGGGCGGCGATTCCGGGGCTTGTAATAATAACGTCGGGCGTGGCAGAGGTCAAGCACCCGTCGTAGTAAAAATATCGGGCGGCGATTCCTTCAAGCGCGGAAAACGCGCCCTTTCCGCTGATTCCCTCGCCGAGGATTAGAATTCTTTTATCCCTTAATTCCATACCATATAGGTATTCGTTATTTTGACTATAAATGACTGATTAAAGGCTATTTACGTATCTTTTTCAGCTTATTTTATCATTCAGAGCGAAGCGGAGATCTCCACCTCTTGCCTCTTGTTTTTGTTCTATGGCATCTCTGGGGCATTCCAAAAGTGCCATAATTAACGAATAGTTTTTTAACAATATAATCTATCTCTACCCATTCACCGCGAAAAAAATAATTAATAAAATCACGCCCACAACAGAAGTCACTGCGGTATACAAAAACCCTATTTTGCTTTCGTGCACTCCTTTTTGTTGAAAATGGTGGTGGATGGGCGCCATTAAAAACACCCGTTTTTTGGTCTTTTTATAATACAAAACCTGAATTATCACCGACAGCGCGGTCATGACATACGCAATCCCCAAAAGCGGCACAATCAGCACCCTTTTTGAAAAAACCGCCAAACTCGCAAGCGCGCCACCCAACGCCAATGCTCCCGTGTCTCCCATAAAAATCTTCGCGGGATACGAATTAAAGCACAAAAAGCCGAGTAGGCCGCCCGCCAAAGCCATGCACAAAAATATCAGATTTTGGGTTTCCTCCAAGGCCTGTCCCCCGTCAAAAACGATATAAAGCCCCATAATCGCCGCGAAAAACAACGCATAAACAAGGGTTATACCGCCTGCCAAGCCGTCCAACCCGTCGGTAAGGTTGACGGAATTCGTCAGCGCTAAAAATATAACGACATACAGCGGAATGGCAAGCCACCCAAATTTGTATTCGTTAAACCCGAAAAACGAATACACGCTATCCCCGACGTATCCGCTGAAATAGGCGAATAGCGACACGGTGACGGCAATCAACAGCTGAAAAACTATTTTTTGCCATGCCGACAGCCCCTCGTTGCGGCGGTAAAAAACCTTGATAAAATCGTCCAAAAAGCCCACAATCCCGTACCCTACCGTTACCGCAAGCGCGACAAGCAGCAGGGTCTTGTCCCCTTTCGCAAAAATAAGGCAGGTGGGCAGCGCGAGGATAAAGGCGGCGCCCCCCATTGTGGGAGTTCCGCTTTTGCCTTTGTGCTCTTTGACGTAGTGCAACACGGTCTGCCGCACTTTAAGCCTTTTGGTCAAGGCGATTATGGGCGGTAAAAGTATCAATGTTGCCGCAAGGGCGGTTAAAAATGTCAGCAGAGCGTTGAACAAAGAAATTTCTCCTAATATGATTTCCTATAATTCCACAACAATAGATTACATAATTTTTATAAAACAGTTGTTGCACTCATAATTATTTTGTACTTTTGCCTGCGTAGCAAAAGTAACACCGGGGCCCCCAAAAAATGTTTTGCATTTTTCGGGGTGGAAATAGGCGCCGGGGACACTTGCGGCGGCACTTGCTACAAACAGTCCCCCGGACTGTTTGCTTAACGCAGTGCCCTCCGGACCCCATTGGCGCTTTTAAGGTTGGGAAACGTTTGTGATTGATTTTGAAAAATTTTTTATCTAAACTATTTTGTCTGCTTTAATACTTTTGTGCGCGACATTTTCTTGTGCCCGTATACTATGTCCTACCCTTTTTGGACAGCTTCAATTACAACACAAAATTATCTCAAATTTCATCAAAAATTTCTTCTACCTTGAAATCGTTGCGAGGGGGGTTCCAAGGGGGGAACCGTAGCCGAAAGTGTTCTCCCCTTGGTGCTCATTTCCCACCCCAAAAATCTTGATTTTTGGGGACCCCGGGGTTACTTTTGGAGCATTCCAAAAGTAA
>WRDI01000098.1 GCA_009783515.1 Bacillota bacterium
CTCGCGGACGGCAATCTCGCTTTTGCCGCTGTGGTAACCGTGCGCGGTATCAAAATAGTCGAAGCCCGCGTCCAAAAAGGCATCGACCATGGCACAGACCTCGTTGTTGTCGACCTCGCCGTCCTTCATGGGGAGGCGCATAAGGCCAAACCCGAAATTCTTTTTTAAGTTAAATGATGTCATATGCGCTCCTTCCCGTCAAACAGGCTTGTTGACGGTGATAATTATAGGCAAAACTATCCTTTTAGCAGACGCGTAATAATAAAATCGGTCACAAGAGGCGTGTTGCCGTACAAATCGGGCAAATAAATCCGCTCGGTGTACTTGTGGATATCCTTGCCCCACGGTCCGATATTGAGGACGGGCATGGAGATTTCCTCAATCAGGTCAAGAGGCAGGGTATATGTTCCGCTGTACAGCATATTTGCGTCGATATATTTGCGTACGCTTTTGCCGAAGGGGAACATGGCGTAACTAAGGTCAGATATGCCGTTGTAGTATTCTTTAACGCGACAGCCCTCGTTAAGCTCCATGTTGGTAAATTCGGCGGCTTGCTTTAAGACCCACGTCACCCTGTCCGCCTTCGCCTTATTTGTTTTTTCGCCGAAAACCTTATTGCCCACGCAGGGGTAGAGGGGGGGTATAAGCGCGAGGACGACGACGGGGGAGGGGTCTTTAATAAACTTTAGGGTAGTTTCGATAATGCTTACCGCGCCCTCGATGGGGGTCTTTTTTTGTGTTTTTAAAGCGTCAACGGTTTTGTTGTATGCGTCTGTAAAAGCGTCGCCGAAGTCTTTGCGCGCTTCCTTGTATAAATCCGCATAGTGCACAACCTTCGGCTGCCAAGAGGGACGGGCGTCCGCGACGGTGTTGCCCCTCTCGACATTCAAGGCATAAAAGCGGTCATAACTCTGTTGCAGCCCCCGTACAACCTTTGCAAACGCCTTTTTCGCTGTTTTTTCTAAGCGTTTCATGATGATTTGCGGCGACTCGGTCAGCGTCAAAATATTCATCGCGCCCCACGCCGCGCCCGGTATGGAAACCTCGTATTCGCTTTTGGTATCCCGCACATAAAGCCACGTGGGGGGCGGCGCGACGGAGTTGTCCGTGACAAAAATCCAGTCCCTGCCGCACTCCGTTTGCCGCACGATTTCGCCGACAATATTAACAGGGTTGAGGCCGCCGTAAATCATGCCGACGTGCGTCACCTTGCCGCGCGCGTACACAAGCGGCATCATTTTGCCGATGCTGCCGTCGTAATAAATGGCGCGACCGTCGGATTCCCTTTCGTGGGCTTCGACGTCCATGCACAAAACGTAGTCAAGGTTGTGCGTTTGTTTTAGGGTTTTTAGGCGATGGACAGCGTGTAACATACCCGCGGAGAGGTTTTCCTCATCGGGTACGGACAGGAGGACTATATTGCCCTCAAAGTTTTCGCTGTTTGCGGCGTATTGCTCCAACAGGGCGAGGTGGATTGCCCCGCCGCCCTTCATGTCTGCCACGCCCCGCCCGAACAGCCACTCGCCGCTTTTTGCGTCCCTTTTGACGGTTTCGCTTGCGCGTGACAACACGCCGTAATTGTCGTCTTGGAAGGCTTGTGTGAGAGCGTGGGGGTCGAGGGCGAGGGCTTCGGGGATTTGGTGTTTGGCGTAATCCTGCGTGTTCACCGTGTCGCTGTGGTGGATTAAGACGACCGTTTTGTCGCCCTTGCCTTTAAGGAGGCACCACGGCACGGCTCTTTGGTGCGGGTCGTTTTCGATTTTGTCAAACCCGCAAAGGTCGGGGTTTTGCGCGAAGTAGGGGACTGACGCGAACCATTTTTCAAAAAAGAGTTCCGCGTTTTTCTCGTGCGGGGAATTGGTAAACGTTTTCGCGCTTACAAAGTCAAGCATATTTTTCTCGATTGCTTGCCGCAGTTTTTGTGTGTTGAGTTGCATATATTTCTTCCTTCGTTCATTGTATTTCGGGCAACCACTAACGACATGAACAAATTGTACCGTTTTATCGCATATATGTCAAGTTGTTTGTTGGTGTGTGGCGGGGGAAAACTTGCAGGAGCATGGCGCCATCCGTTTTTTATTTTGTCATTTCGACCAAAGTGAGCGTAAGAATAGTTTCTTATTTTGGTGTAGTCGGGAAAGCGAACGAAGTGGAGAAATCTATTCCGCTTAAAAAAGGTGGGGATCTCTCCACTGCGCTCCGCTCCGGTCGAGATGACAAAAAAGGGAACACCCAACCGATTTTATTTTTCACTGCCGTCTTCTTAGCAAAAACCCCGTCCTTGTGGCGGGGTTTTTGAATTTGCCATCATATTGTTTTTTCCAATTTTACCAGAAAATCATTCCAAAACTCAACAAGCAAATCGCAACACTCCTCAAAATCATTATGCGAATAATTCAAAATAACATCATTGAGGGTTCTTAACTGAGAATAATTATCGTTAATATATCTCCCATCAATATCTTGTTTAATAAATTTTGAGTTTGAATTTATCAGTGCATTATAAGCACGAGCATCATCGTATTTTCCGTGCTTGATTACATTTGCGAGCTCTCTAAACTCCGCAATTCTATTTCCAACACTTCTAATGTCTATACGCTGTTTTTTGCATTGCTGTTCAAATATGCTCATTATGGATATTATCGTCGAGCCGACTACGTTATAGTCCATCAATTCGTAATCATGGACTTCCTCTTGATATACCTCAGCAAAATAATTTGCCTCATCTGGTGATTCCGCGCAACTTTTTTCAAAGATTTCATTCTGTTTGTTTACGTAATCGCGCAACCATTCGTTTGAGTGCCGCAAAATTTCGCACAAGTAATAGTCTTTGCATCTTTGAACGTGCTCAATGTGTCTAATTATTCTTACTTCTTGAAAACTCACTTTCATTGCTTTGTACCCCTCTTAATTTTCCCTATGAACTCCGACAACACGTCCTCCATGTTGGGATGCCCTATCTCCTGCAAGGCGTACTCGACCTTGGCGCAGGGCTTACTTATCTTAACAATCCTTTGCAAGTCGATGGGGGTGGCGATAATAACGCTGTCGCACTCGACGCGCTCTATGGTCGCCGCTAAGTCCTTGACCTGCTGTTCGCCGTAGCCCATAGCAGGCAACAGCGTCCCGATATTGGGATAAGTCGCAAACGTTTCGGCAAGCTTGCCGACCGCGTAAGGGCGGGGGTCTACAAGCTCCGCCGCGCCAAAGCGCGCCGCCGCGACTACGCCCGCGCCAAGCTTCATCTCGCCGTGCGTAAGGGTGGGGCCGTCCTCTATCACTAAGACGCGCTTGCCCTTGATTGCCTCGGGCTTGTCAACGGTCAGGGTGGAGGCGGCGTCGACGACAACCGCCTTGGGGTTGACCGCGGCGATATTGCGGCGCACCGTCTGGATATTGGCAAAGTCCGCGCTGTCAATCTTGTTTATGACCGCGACGTCGGCGACGCGCAGGGTCACCTCGCCGGGGTAATAAGCAAGCTCGTGTCCGGGGCGGTGAGGGTCGACCACGGTAATCATGAGGTCGGGCTTATAAAATGAAAAGTCGTTGTTTCCGCCGTCCCACAAAATCACGTCGCAACCGTCGGGGTCTTTCTCGGCGGCGCGTAAAATCGCCTCGTAGTCCACGCCCGCGTAAATGACGTTGCCGCACGCGACGTGGGGCTCGTACTCCTCCATCTCCTCGATGGTGCATTTATGCTTTGCAAGGTCGGCGATGGTGGCAAAACGCTGCACCTTTTGAATTTCAAGGTCGCCGTAAGGCATGGGGTGACGTATTGCGATGACCTTCAGCCCGTGCGCGCGTAAAATTTCCATGACGCGGCGGGAGGTCTGGCTTTTGCCGCATCCGGTCCGCACCGCCCCTACCGCGACCACCGGCTTTACGCTTTTGATCATCGTATTTTTATAGCCCATCAGCGTAAAATCCGCGCCGGCGGCGTTGACCCTCGCCCCGAGTCCCATCACCACGGCGTAGGGAACGTCGCTGTACGCAAAAACGCATTCGTCCGCGTCAAGGTCTTTTATCAGCCTCTCGAGCTCATCCTGCGCATATATGGGGA
>WRDI01000099.1 GCA_009783515.1 Bacillota bacterium
AAACGCGGTAGATAACGGCTACGGCGGAAACGGATTAGTTTGCTTTGCCTCCAAGGCCTTTTGTTGCAAGGAAATATTCAGGATTGCGACAGACGAGGGCTTGGGCGCTGACGTGGTAAGCGAGGGGGAGCTTTTGACAGCTTCCTCGGTTGGGCTGGACATGAAAAACGTGTGCGTTCACGGCAATAACAAGACGCGGGACGAACTTTCGGCCGCCTTAAGGGCAGGCGCGGGGCGTATCGTCGTGGATAATTTTGAGGAGCTTGTTTTATTGGGCGAATTGTGCGCACAAAACAGGCTGACCGCAAATATAATGCTGAGGATTACCCCCGGCGTAGAGGCGCACACGCACGATTACGTCCGCACGGGGCAAAACGACTCTAAATTCGGCTTTTTGTTGGAGACGGGCGAGGCGATGAAAGCCGTTAAAGTTGCTTTAAAAATGCCGAACATTTCGCTTACGGGGGTGCATTGCCATATCGGAAGCCAAATCTTTGGTGCAGACCCGTTTGTTATAGCGGCGCAAATCATGATGGATTTTATGGCGGACATAAAAAAGGAAACGGGCGTAGAATTAGGGGAGCTGAATCTTGGTGGAGGCTTCGGCATCGTTTACGTCGCGGGGGACTCCCCTGCCCTTATCGGGGACGTTTTGCAAAGCGTATTCGACGCCGTCAAAGCCGCGGCGCAAAAGCACAAATTGCAGCTTCCGTTTTTGATTTTCGAGCCTGGCCGCGCGATTGTCGCCGAAAGCGGTACTACCCTTTATAACGTGGGCGGCATAAAAAACATCCCCGGCATAAGGACCTACGTCGCCGTGAACGGAGGGATGTGCGACAACCCGCGCTATTGCCTGTACGGCAGCAAGTACGAAATGGCGGTGGCTAACAAAGCGAATCAACCAAAAAACACGGTAGTGACCGTTGCGGGCAAGTGTTGCGAAAGCGGCGACAAGTTGGGCGAAAACATTCCGCTACAAGCCACGCAGGCGGGCGACATTTTGGCCGTTTTTTGCACGGGCGCGTATAATTTTTCGATGTACATCACCTACAACCGCAACCTCCGCCCCGCCGTCGTAATGGTCAGCAAAGGAAAATCACGCATTGTCGTGAGACGCAACACAATCAACGACTTACTACAAAACGATTTATAAAGAGGTATAAAATGGAAACAAAAAAATACCGCAGCCGCTTTGAAAAAGAGTTGGACGAACTGCATTCCAACCTTATAAAGCTTGGGCGGCTTGCCGAAGAGGCGATTGACCGGAGCGTCACCGCCCTTATAACTCAGGACGCGAGCCTTGCCGAGGCGGTAATTTCGGCCGATAAATCAATAAATTCGTTAAGCAACCAAATCGAGTCTGAGGCGCTTAACATCCTTTTGCGCCAGCAGCCCGTCGCCGGCGACTTAAGGACTATTTCCACCGCCCTTAAGATGGTTACCGACCTTGAGCGCATAGGCGACCAGGCGGAGGATATTTGCACGATTGTCCTTCATTTGATTGACGAAAATTACGTGCCGCAGGGCAAATGGATAATAATCCCAAAAATGGCGCGGCTTGCAAAGGACATGGTCAACCTCTGCGTCGAAAGCTTTATAAAGCAGGACATAGCCATAGCCAAAAAAGTAATCGAAATGGACGACGAGATGGACGCGCTGTTTGTAAAATTGCGCGACGAGATGATAGAGCTTTTGCAGCGGCAGCCCCAGTACGCAAATCAGGCGATTTACCTGATGATGGTGGTCAAATATTTGGAGAAAATCGGCGACCACGCCGAAAACATAGCCGACTGGGTAATATCGTGGATAACTGGCGAGAAAAAAAGCAGAAAAACGTAGACGTGTTTTGACATTGCATTAATTATATTGCATTTATATATAAGACCCTCTTGAAAGGTTGTTTCAAAAGGGTCCTTGTGTGTGTATTAACCTCTGCCTTACCCAAACCGTCCCGTAATATAATCGTTGGTGCGCTTATCCTTAGGGCTATAAAACAGCTCGTCGCCTGCGCCCTCTTCAATCATGCTGCCCTTCAGCATAAAAACGACCCTGTCCGAAACGCGTACCGCCTGTTGCGTATTATGCGGCGCCAAAACGACGGTGAGGCTGGACTTAAGCTGTATCAGCGCCCCCTCTATCTTTGCGGTCGAGATAGGGTCAAGTCCGGAGCATGGCCTGTCAAGCAATATGACTTCAGGGTCAAGCGCAAGCACCCGCGCCAAGCAAAGCCGTTGCTGTTGCCCGCCGGACAGGCTACTTGCCTGTAATTTCAGCCTGTCTTTTACTTCGTCCCAAAGCGCGGCTACGGTCAGCGCATTTTCGGCGATTTCTAAAAGCTCTTCCTTTGTTTTTTTGCCCGCAAGACGGGGGCCGTATGTTACATTATCAAGTATGGACATGGCTAACGGGGTGGGGATATCGAAAACCATCCCGACTTTGCGCCTAAGCTCGGTCACCAAAACGTCCTTGTCAAAAATATTTTGCCCGTTTAGTAATATTTCGCCCTCTGCCCTCGCCTTTGGGTTAAGGTCGCAAAGGCGGTTAAGCGAGCGCAAGAGGGTGGTGATTCCGCTGTTTGCAGGACCGATGACGCATGTTATTTCGTTCGCGGGAATTTGCAGGCTGAAATTATGTATCACCTGCTTTTCACCGTAATAAAAATTTAGGTTTTTTATAACTATCTTTGGATTTGTCATAACTTAATATAAAGCCTCCTTCAGTAGCCTTGAAAGAATAGTCGCGGCGCAGACGGGCAACAGGCATGAAAGCGGCGTAGGCGCGTACTTTGGTGTACGCAACGAGCCGCCATTCGGGGTCCCCAAAAAATATAGGTATTTTTTGGGGCAAAAGCACGCAGCCCGTATCCGCCGATGAATATTCTTTCAAGGTCATCTGCCCTTCGCGACAAACTTATTAACCAACAAATTCGCCCCAACATTGATTATAAGGACAAAAATAATAAGCAACGCGGCTGTGCCGTAGGCGTTGTGCATGGCGAACGGCTCGCCGGTCAAGTAGTAAAAGTGGGTCGCCATAGTCCGCATACGCACCGCGTCCCCCGCCGTCAGAATTATCGCGGCGGTCTCGGCTACGCACCGCCCCACGCCCAAAATCACACCGTTGACAATGCCCCTTAACGCGGAAGGAAAAACCACTTTCCTTACCGTCTGCCACTTTGTCGCGCCCAACGAATAGCTGACCTCGCGGTAGGTGTCGGGTACGGTTTTTATTGCCTCCTCGCTTGTCCTTATGATCGTCGGCAAAATCATAATCGCTAAGGTCAGCCCGCCCGAAACAACGGATAGCCCGAAAATGGACACAAAAACGATAAACCCGAAAAGTCCGTATACGATGGACGGAATGCCCGCCAATGATTCCACGCTGAAACGGATAACCTTGGTAAATTTGTTTTCGGACGTGTATTCTGCCAAATAAAACGCCGCGCCTATCCCAAAGGGTACGGCTATGATAAGCGCCGCAAAAGTAATAATAATCGTGCCCGTCACAGTAGAGGCTATGCCACCCGACTGCCCCGCGTCGCGGGGGTTTTGCGTAAGAAACGTCCAACTCAGGTTGGGTATGCCCTTGACAAGCAGGTATATCAGTATTGCCGCCAAAATGCTGAGAACCAAAATCGCAGCCGACCATATTATTGCCTTTGCCGTAATCTGATTTTTGCGCGGCGTAGGTTTTATTATGCGACCAAACTTTGTTCCCCAAAACGGATTTAATGGTTTGGGCTTGGGCACCTTGGGTGGCTTTTGGATTTTCGACAGCTCCGCTCCCCCGCCGAAAACATCGCTCACGAGGGCTTGCGGCGCTATCGCGGCGGCTTGCAAAGTAGCGGCGGAAAGTGCGGGCTGCGTGTCTTGGGCCTTAGGCGGCACAACCTTTGACCTCTTTTTTCCGCCCTCTTTCAGCTTGTTGCGGGTAATAAACTGCGCCGTACCGTTGATAAGCATAATCACCA
>WRDI01000100.1 GCA_009783515.1 Bacillota bacterium
ACCGACTTGTGGCGTGGAATCAAAGGAATGTTTATCAGGGAAAAAATCGTCGAGGTCTTCAAAAAGGTTCCGCTTATCGGGCAGCCACTGCCCTTGGATGATTTTACGCCTCGCGAAAAAGAGGTCGCAGAACTATTGTTGCAGGGCAAATCCCGCCGCGAAATCGCTGAAATTTTGTATGTGTCCGAGCATACCGTGAAAACGCATACTCAGCATGTTTTTGAAAAGTGTTATGTGAGCAGCCAAAAGGCGTTGATTGCCAAGTATTTATTGGGCGGGGGAGAGGAAAGCGGTAAGGGATCCTAATCGTGCATGCAGTATTTCTCCGTCACGCTTTGATAAAACCCATTTTGCTCCAAGACAAACAGAATGTTGTCCAAATGCCCTTCCTCGCCTATGCGCTCGATAAAAAACTTGACCTGGGCAGCGTCGCGGACGGACATATACAGCGACGAATTATACCCGCCGATAGAAATGTCGGGGTACGCCCACAGCAGCACGTCCATAGGAAGCTGGGCGGGAAGCACCGTGATTCCCTTGCCCTCGATTTTCTTGTTGTCCGCGGTAAAGCTGGGGTGCGGCTTGAAAAACAGCTTGTATTCACTCCCGAAATCCGCGATAATTTGGGGAATAATCGTATCGGGGAAATAATTACTGCCGTGCCCGAAATAATTAATCGCGGCGGCGCCTAAGTTCGCCCCGCTGATAATTAACGCGGGCTTGTCGTTCCCAAGCAGCAAAGAATCCAAAAGCTCGCGGCTGACGGGCTCGCCCTCGACTTGATTGGCGGAGTTATCGATAACCGCGTTAAAAAACGCGTCCTTGTTTATGGGCGTCAGCCGCTCGACAATGTCCGCGGGCGCGACCTTGGACAGCGTGGCGCGCAGTAATTGACTTCTGACCTCGAAAGTCACGTCGTCGCGCATCCACGGGTACTCGGGAAACTGCATCCAAAACCGCACATTAGGCCTTTGCGCCGCGATAAACGAGTAGCGGTCGCAGATGTATGTGTTTTGGTACTCAAGCGGAGTATCGGCGGGGAGCCTGCCGGTTTCGTGGAACATAAAAACGCCGCTGCCATCTCCGTAAAGGACGCTGTGCCCGTCCCTTGACACATTGGGGCGGGCTTTAAAGTCGGCTAAAATAGCGTTAAAATCCTCCGTTGCCTGTACCCAGTTTGCGTATCCGTCCTGCTCGACCTCGAAAAGCGTCATCTCGCCGCCGATTGCCATGGTGTAGTGGAAGCTGTCCGCGTAATTCCGCGTAAATGACGCGCCGTAGGTTCCGCCGCCGTCCGAAAACAGCGTAATGTCATAGCGCGACTCGGGGATTCCGTTTGTCAAAAGCGCGTAGTATGCCGCCATCAGCCGAAAGTCGTCGACAAAAAAGTGAAAGACTGCCTCGGGGTAGTTTTTGTTGATGTCGCGGACAAGGTCTCTCGCCGCGCTGATAATCACGTCGTTGCTCGCGATACTGGTGGCAAAAAGCTGGACGTGCGAGGGCACCTTTTCTATGTCGAAGGTGTTGCGGCGCGAAAAGAATATGTACGACGGCGTTTCGTGCGAAAACAGATGGGCGGCGGCGTAAAGCGTGGGCAGCGTGCCGAAGTGCATATAGATGTTGTATTCGTCGGACGGCGGGATATCCACCCGCTTTCTGCCGCAGCCGGTAAGCAGCCCGACCGAACTGACGACGGTAAAAATCGTCATCAGCCCCATGATTATGGCGCGCATAATTAGTTTGTGCTTACGTTTTTCCATGTGCGTTTCCTTCCGTTAATATTTTAGTACATTTTTCCTCCCGTTAACCTATAGCAAAATTGCCGGACATAAGCTGTCTGACAAAGCAAAATGAGCGTGAAAAGAAAATTGTCTATCATGATTTTAACATAATATGAAATTTTTGTCAAGCGTTTTAACGTGAAATTAACCCAAAAGGGCGAATTTTTCTTGACTTTTTCCAAAATTCGACATATAATTGATAGGTCCGATAGACAAAGGAGTACCTTATCATGTCCCATTTTATTGCCCACCTTAACATTTTCTTGGTTCCTCTCGCGGGGCTCGCGCTGATACTGATTGATTACCGCAGCAAACGCCACGCAGATACAATGCCGCGGCGCCTCTTGACCCTCGCTATGTGCTTTACGATTTTAAGCGCGCTGTGCGAGCTGTCCTACTATTTGTCGGCGGAGCACGAAGGCGCCCTTCCGTACGTTGTCGGCTGGACGGTAAATTCGATATTCTTCATGTCCCAGATATCGGCGTTCGGCTTTATGGCGCTGTTTTTGGATTACTGCACCCATGGCAGCCGCAGGCGGCTTAAAAAGCTGCTGATAATTGCGGGGGCGATATGGGCGGCAAACGCCGTCGCGGTGGTCGTCAACCTTTTCACCGGCTTTATATTCACGATCGGGGATAAGGCCATAGACGGGATTATGCAGTTTAACGTATATTCCCGCGCAAATATGTTTTGGGTAGAAATGGCGATATGCTATTTGTTTATCGTATTCACATTCGTGGACACGCTGATCAGCCGCAAGCAAATGAATAAGGAGCTGTTCGCGCTTACCTTAATCGCGGTGCTTCCCACGGCGGCCGGCGCGCTGCTCGACGTCCTGATAGAGGGCTCGCGGCTGGTCATCCCCTGCTTTTTTGTCTCGCTGCTGTTCGCCTACTTATTTATCGTCCGCAACATAACGCTGATTGACGGGCTTACGGGGATATACAACCGCCGCGCCTGCGACGAGAGGCTGTCCGTCATAGCGAAAACGCGGAATAAAAGCTATTCCTTTATCATGATTGACATGGACAGGTTTAAGGAAATCAACGACACCTTCGGGCACGCGCAGGGGGACAACGCCTTACGCGACGCCGCCGAGATTTTGCGCGCGGCGGTGCGGCGGGCGGATTTTACGGCGCGGTACGGTGGCGACGAGTTTTTGATTATCGCCGCATCAAAGGACACGGACGCGGTGATTTCGCGCATTATGGGCTCGGTCGACGAGTTTAACGCCAAAAAACTGCGCCCGTACACATTAGCAATGAGCTGCGGCGGCGCGGTATACCAGCCCGACGACGCCCGCACCCCCGCGGAGTTTTTGACGTACGCGGACGGGCTGATGTATGAAAGGAAGTTGGCGCGGAAGGCAGAGCGGAGGAGTTAAAAGAGTGTGGAGTTAGGAGTGTGGAGTGTGGAGTGTGGAGTTAAGGTTGTGAGTTAGAGCACCAAATTCGGGTAACAGCGTAAACCGTAGGGGCGACCACCGGTCTTCCGCTATTGATGTTTATTTGCGGAAAAAACACACTATTACAAAAATAATCGCGTCGACACAGGGAGTGTTGCCACATTATATCGGCAGTTCTTCGCCGCCCAAAATGTGGACGTGCAGGTGAAAAACAGTCTGCCCCGCATCTGTGCCTTGGTTTATTATAAGGCGAAACCCGTTTGTTAGACCCAAACCCTCCGCTAAATCGGGGAGCTTTTTTAAGCAGCGCGAAAGGTCCGCCGCGTCCCCCTCCGTCATGTCCGCAAGCAGCTTGTAATGCTTTTTGGGAATCATCAGATAATGCTTTTTCGCCTTTGGATAAATGTCGCTTATGATGAACATAAGCTCGTCCTCGTACACCTTCGGCGATGGTATAACCCCGCCGGCTATCATACAAAAAATGCAACCGTCCATTTTTTTTACGCTCCTTTTATTTTTTTAGCAAAATAAAGTACCGATCTTGTGTGAATACGCCATAGAAACAATGTTCATACCAAGTTAAGAAAACTTTATAACTGCCATTAAATTTGTTACAAAATGTCCCGTTGTAGGGCGTAACGCCCTTCTAATGATTATCCCATTTCGAAACAACATTATTGCCGCGCCAGTTCTTCCAACCTTTTTTTGATAGCCGTATACCCCTCCTGCGGGTCCGTCGCCAAAAGTGAGGCCATTTCTAT
>WRDI01000101.1 GCA_009783515.1 Bacillota bacterium
AGGCCCGGGGTCTAAAACCGTTACCGAAAAAAACAAGTCTTTCCTAAAGATTTTTGTCCGCAGCGTTGCTCTTGAGCCGAGGAAACAAAAACAACGCGGACTTGTCCGCACCACGGGCAACGATCGCTGTCAACAAGTGTTCCCCCTGTTTTTTGACGCCTCTATCCTCAAAAATTTCCCGCTGCCCGAAAACGCCGGAGTTTTGAATTTAAGGCTGGTGTATGATTTCTAACCCAAAACTGATTTCTAACTCCTAAATAATAACCGCGCCGCTTCTAATTCGTATCAACTTGCACTCCCCAAGGGCGCAGCAAATGTCATCCTCTAAATGGGTGCAGGTAATCACGGACTGGAGAGAACCTATCCTTTTAAGTAGCGCTTTTTGGCGGTTTTTGTCTAATTCGCCTAAAACGTCATCCAATAAAAGTACGGGCTGCTCGCCCTGTAATTTAGCGGAAAGGGCGGTCTCGGCAAGCTTTATGCTTAACGCGGCGGTGCGCTGTTGCCCCTGTGAGGCGAATTTCCGCGCGTCCACGCCGCCTATGAATACCCCCATGTCGTCCTTGTGAGGCCCCGTGTGCGTCACGCCAAGCTTTAGGTCGCGGTCGCGGTCGCGGAGAAGTTGGTGTAAGTAATTCTCTTGCACTTCGTTCTTGTCACCCCCCTCCACGCTCTCGTAATTAAGGGTCAAGACCTCCGAATTGTCGGTCAAAAATGAGTGTTCAGTGGCGGCGTATTTGCTCAAATTTTCGACAAATCCCCGCCGCGTCTTGATGATTAACGTCCCTGCGTCGGCAATCTGCGCGTCCCAAGGCAGTATCGTGTCCTCGGTCGCCTTTCCGCTTTTTAAAAGCTTGTTGCGCTGTGACACAATCCTGTTGTAACGGCTTAACAGATAAAAATAACTGCGAGAAATCTGGCAGAGCGCGATGTCCATAAACCGCCGACGGTCGGAAGGCGCGTCCTTGATTATCCGCATCTCGTCGGGCGAAAAGTAGACGGCAACAATCACCCCCATCAGTTCACCCATGCGGGTAATAGGCAAACGGTTGACTGCTATACGCTTATTCGCCGCCTTATCGAGTATGATTTCGACGCTCTCTACTCCTAATTTTTTCTTCGCCGTGACCTTAACCTTTGCAACATCGCAAGTCAATCTTATCATTTCCTTATCGCGGGCGGTGCGCGGGCTCCTTCCCACAGCGGACAAATACAGCGCCTCAAGTAAATTCGATTTACCCTGCGCGTTTTCGCCCATGACAATATTGACAAAGGGGGAAAACTCTACCCTTTGCCTTTTGTAGTTGCGGAAATCGGCTAAGTTCAATTCGGTAATAATCATAATCCTTCATAAGAATGCGCAATGCTCAATATCGGTTACATTTTTTTACGGCAAACAAAATTAATGTTCAGGGTGCATTACTGAAAAATTATCATTCATTAAGCATTGAGCGTTTTTAGAGTGGTAATTTATAAGAGGGGGGCAAATAATTCCAGCACGACCCGAAACGCTTTTTGAAAGGGGTTTAATCGGCTTTCCTCGTCGCTCACGCGGCGGCTGACCGATAATATTGCGGCAAAATCCTTTTTTATGTCGCTTATGCAAGGGACGCCGTGCATCCATACGCCGCATTCAAAATGGTGAACTAAGCTTCGGTAATCCATGTTGATTGTGCCCACTATCGCCGCCTTGTCGTCCGCCAAAAAGTTTTTGGAGTGTATAAAACCGGGTAAGTATTCATAGATTTTGACCCCCGCCTGTATCAACGGGCGGTAGGAGGAGCGCGTCATTAAAAAAATAATCCGCTTATCGGGGATGTGTGGGGTGATTATAGTCGCGTCAACGCCGCGCTTCGCCGCTCTTTTTATGGCGTCCATAAGTTGAAAGTCCACAATCAAGTAAGGCGTGGTGATGTAAACATAATTTTCCGCCTGATTTATCATGTTGAGAATGGCGGTCTGCGACACTTTTTCGAGGTATAAGGGCATGGGACCGTCGCCGAAGGGCTGGATAAAGCCGTGTCCGCTCTCGCCGCCCGTCCCGACGTTCGAGACTTCCGAAAGATAGGGCGCAAAATCCTCGCGGCTTTTGGTTTGGGCGTTATACATCTGCAAAAACATTACCGCCATGCTACGCGCCGCCCCGCCCGTAAGTTTGATTGCGGAATCTTTCCAATAGCCGCATTTTTTGGAAATGCCAACGTTGATGTACTCGTCCGAGAGGTTTGCTCCGCCCATAAAGCCGACCTTGCCGTCTATCACCGTCATTTTACGGTGGTCGCGGTTGTTGTGCACCGCCGAGATTACGGGCAGGAATTTGTTGAATTTGACGCATTTTATGCCCAATTTACGCAATTTTTTGCAGTAGTTACTACTGACCGTGCTTATCGAGCCTATGTCGTCGTACATAAATCGGACTTCGACACCCTCATTAACCTTTTGCATAAGAATCTTAAGCACGCTATCCCACATCACGCCCTTTTTTATGACGAAGTATTCCATAAAGATGTATTTTCGCGCCTTTTTCAGCTCGTCCTTAAGGGCGGCGAAAAACTCCTCGCCCGTGGGGTAATATCGACACTGCGTGTCGTCATAAACAGGCAGCTTATTTGCAGACAAAAGGTAGCGGCTTTGCCCGTACATATCCCTGTCAGTTTTATTGAGTTTGTCGGCGACGGATTGTGACTGCGGGACGTAATCGGTGACGGAGTCGAAAATCTTGCGATACCGCTTTTTTTGGCTGCGCGACAGGCGGTTTTGCGAAAACATCAGGTACACAACCACGCCCACCACTGGAAAAATAAGCACGATGACTATCCAAGGCACGATGTAATTGGGGTTGATCCGGCGGTTCACGAGGACAAGCACAATAAGCACGCCCAAAGCCGAAAAACCTGCGTTTATGTAGTAATAATATGGCGTAACGCGGTCCAGATACACGATCGCAAGGACAAACGCCGCCGCCTGTACTATGACTAACAGCGTTATGATAAAAAATCTGCCGAACAGGAAACGCAAAAATTTCATAGTGGTAGTTTCTCAATTTTATTTATTTGTCATTCTGAGCGAAGCGAAGAATCCCAACTTTTTTTATAAAGCGGAATAGATTCTTCGCTTCGCTCAGAATGACAAAGAAAGGTGAACGACGCAAATAAAACAACAAAAAATTACTTCGCTTCAGTCGCAAAATAAAAACGGGGGTCACGAATGACACAGCAAAAGGACGGAAGTTCCTCCACTTTGGTTAAAGCGACAAAAAACGTATCAGGCGGTCTTAATAGTTCTCCGCCTTAATTTCGAAATACGCCTTGGGGTGGCTGCACACGGGGCAGATTTCGGGAGCTTCCGTTCCCTCGTGCGTGTGCCCGCAGTTGCGGCAAATCCACGTCACGGGCGAGTTGCGTTTAAAGGTTTTCCCGTCGTTAAGCTTATTTAAAAGCGCGAGGTATCTTTCCTCGTGCTCTTTTTCAACGGCTGCGACGCCACGCATCTGCTTTGCGATTTCGGGAAAGCCCTCCGCGTCGGCGGTTTCCGCAAATTCCTTGTACATCTGCGTCCACTCAAAGTTTTCGCCGCCCGCCGCGTCTTTCAGGTTGGCTTCCGTCGCGGCGACGCCCCCGTTAAGGTGCTTAAACCACAGCTTGGCGTGCTCCATTTCGTTGCCCGCGGTTAGTGTAAAGATTTCGGAGATTTGCTCAAACCCCTCTTTTTTCGCCTTGCCCGCGTAGTATGTGTACTTGTTGCGCGCCATGGATTCGCCGGCAAACGCCGCCATCAGGTTTTGTTCGGTCTTTGTCCCTTTTAAGTCTTTCATTGTTTTGTTCCTCTTTTTTTGTGGATTAACTTTATTGCTAAAGCAAAAAAAGTATAACATACCGAACAAAATTTGTCAAGCGCGTGGATATAAAGGAAGGTTGTTTTTTATTGAG
>WRDI01000102.1 GCA_009783515.1 Bacillota bacterium
AACACCATTCCCGTCGTGTCGGGCTTTAAAGCGAGGGTATTTGACGTAAATTACAATAGGACGGAGGTGCATGCAAGACCGGGTCCGGGCGGAGACTTTAAACTATATAGAACATTTACGGACGACACGTTCGAAATGGATGGCGAGTTTAGGGACGACGTATACAAAATCATCGTGTATGACGACGCGGGCAATCATGTCTGCTATTACGTCATTTTGGACAACACTCCGCCCAAGTTAAGCGGCGGAGCAAGTGCTAAGGAAGAGAACGCGCCGATATTAAAAAACTTTGCGGGTGTTGCGGACGACCCACATTACACAAGAACGGAAATCTATAAAAAATCAGGCGGCGAATACGTTCAGCCCAGCACGGAAACCGGAATAGAGATTGGTTTATCCTCTGTGGATGGCGACGGCGAGTACATGATAAAGGTCATAGACAGGGCGGGTAATTTTTCGGAATACTACGTCATTATCGACAACACCCTGCCGACATTGACCGACATACAGGCGGTTCCCTCCGTCGCCGTACTGTCGACCAATCCCGCCGCGCCTACGTTCTTAAGAAGCCTTTCGGCATCGCCGTTTGACCTTAACTTAGACTTTACGCAAATTTATACAAGAATGTTCCAAAGCGGCGGCTATACGATTTTGTACGATACTGCCCTGGCCGGGCAAAGAATAAACCTTGTGTCCGACGGCGCGTACAAAATTGTAGTGAAAGACAAAGCGGGCAACGAAAATACTTACTATGTAACCATTGACAATACCGAACTCGGGCTAAGGGACGTGTTCAGCCAACCTTCGTATACCTCGCTTGCGGACATAGAGGCGGACGCTCCCGTAGTGCGGCGTGTTGAGGCCACTGCGGGCGGAATGCTTTACCTCAAAACCGAAATTTACAAAAAGAACGGCGGTGCGTACCCTGCCGCTCCCTATAAGACGCTCACCGCCGCCGAAACGTACTTTTATTTGAGCGGCGCAGACGGCGACGGCACCTACAGAATCGTGGTTTTTGACGAGGAAGGGCATACTGTCACATATTACGTAAAGATAGACGCGACGCCGCCCGTGCTGACTATTTTTGAGGTAAATCCGGCCGCCGAGCTGTCCAAGGACGAAAGCCTGCCGACCATCGTGCAAAGCCTGACTGCCGACGTAAACGACGCCAATTTTGACAGGATAGCGGTTTATACCCGTCCCGGCTCGGGCGGCGATTTCAGCGTACTTTACAGGACGGTTAATAATACGCGGCTTGACATAAACTCAAGCGGTCAAACTTACGGCGACGGGCTGTATCAAATCAGGATTTACGACTTTGCGGGGAATTTGTCCGTATATTACGTTATTGTAGATAATTCCGTGCCGCAGGTGAGTATAACCGGTCAGTGGGCGCCGGATACGTATTTGCTGCCCGTCATTACCTTTACCGCGGGGGAAAGCGGGATTAAGTCTGCCGTTTTGAAGGGCGAGGGCGTCGAGGTTGACATCGATATTGACAAAGGTATCAAGCTTGACTCCTCGTTTAAGGACGGCGAATACACCGTTATAGTTACAAGCAATTCGGGCGTGGCGACCGAAATAACCTTTATCCTTAAAAACACCCCCGTTTTGGGCGGGTTGAAGGGCAACGTGTACGTGCCGATAGCTCCGGTAGCGGTCAACGATATAAACGATACACAGGGTGAAATTTTTATAAGAGACGATTTGCTGTTGCAGGTGCAAAACTGCCAGGGCGCCAAGCTATCTTACGTTTTAGTGCCCGCCGGCGGGGAGGTTGACTTTGGCGCGTTTATAGACCTGCCTCCTTTGGACGGGCGGGCGGCTTATAACCATATTCCTGTCGGCAAATACGTCTTTAAGCTTGAGGGGACGACGGAGGGTCAGCCATCCGCCTACTTTGTCGTGACTATCAATCACGATGCGCCACCCCCCGAAATAGTGTTTTCCGCAAAAATCACCAACGGTCAAATTGTGCGCCAAAACGTAACGGTAAAGGACGTATTGGGCAGTAACGTACAAGTCACAATCACGTATAACGGCAATTCTCTTACTTATGTGAAGGGCATGAGGCTGAGGGACAACGGGCGCTATGTCATAACCGCGGTTGACATCTTTAATAATCCTATAGAGCCTATTGAATTTGAGATAAGCAAGAAAATGAATCCCGTGTACGTTGTCTTCGCCATATTGCTCGCGCCCGCGTTTGTCGCGGGAGTATGGTGGGTCGGGACCCGCGCCAGAAGGAGGATTGTATGAAGTTTTTTGATTCGATTTTGAATGTTTTCCGCAAGGATAAATCAGAGGAAACAAAAGCGACGGAAAATGAAGCCGCGGGGGTAGACTTCGCGGAGGAGGAACTTCTTCTGCCGGTGAGGGCGGAGGATAAGGCTAAGAAAGAGAACGCGACCTTTCCCCCGCGCTTTAACGTGTGGTATAAGGTGCGGTTTTGGCTTATTTACCTTGCCGCCCCCGCCCTTTTATTAGGAGCCGCACTCTTGTTTTTGGGCGGTATGCTATTCGATTTGGACTTTGAGGGAATAGGCCACGGCGGCTCTTTGGCAATCCAGCTTATATTCTTTATACTTTGCCTGGGCGGAACAGCATATTTACTGTTGCAAACTTTCCGTCTCGGCACGGTCAGAGGGTATTTTCAGGCGTCAACCTCTTATGCGTTCAAACGCCGCATGAACGCCCTTTTAAGCGGGGCGCAGGAAATCTTTAAGCAAAAAACCGCAGACCGTACGGACGCTGGCGCCGCCACCATAGACATGGAAAAGGAAACTTTGATGCAGCTTGTATCCTCCGCCCTGCGTTTGCGCGATTTTAGAAAGCTGTACAAGACGGATTCCTCGCTTATCAAAATGGAGGCTGTCGCGCTTAATCAAGCCGTGATAATGCGCAAAGCTCTTGACGCGCCACAATTTGTCTACGAAAGCTTTTTGGCTGAGGTCAAAAAAAACCGCTTTTGCATCGAGGAGCTTTTTGTCGGTACCACGGCGCAGGCGTACAAGGGGGACGCAAATTTCGCCTTTATCAGCTATGCTCATGCCAACAACAAAGCGGTGTTAGAAATTATCAAAAAGTTACAGGCGGCAAGGCTTAATATTTGGTTTGACGAGGGCATAGTCGAGGGCGAGGATTGGATGGACCACTTGGCGAAAAAAATTGATGCGTGCAGTGTTTTCGTAATGTTTCAAACCACGGCTTATGTGCGCTCGGTTAACTGCAATGTGGAAATCAAGCGCGCCCTAAAAACGGGGCGGAAAATCATCCGCGTTATTTTGGAAAACAGCAAGCTGCCCGACGGCATCGAAATGTACCTTGACGCCATTCAGGCAATCGACGGAATGGGCGGCATAGAGACCAAAATGGATAAGCTTGTTGAGCTTTTGCAGGACGTGCGGCAGGCGGAGGAGGGATTAGTGGTCACTGGCCACTAATACTGGTCACTGGCCACTAAAAAGGAACATAATGATTGACTTCACCAAAATACTAAGCTACAACAAATTCGCAATCCAATGCCACGACAACCCCGACGCGGACGCGCTCGCCTGCGCCTATGCTTTTGCCGAATATTTAAAGACGCATGGGAAAGACGCGGAAATAGTGTACGGCGGTTTTAAGCCGATTGTTAAATCAAGCCTCCTGATGCTTTTAAGTGAGCTGCAAATCAACGCGCGGTATTTGTCCGGCGCGGATAAATCCCCCGATTATCTTTTGGACGAGGACGCCCTGCTTATCGTCGTCGACGGACAGTGCGACGCAGGCAATGTCAAAAAACTTGTAGCCGCGAACGTGGCGGCAATCGACCACCATGTCGCCGAAGCGCCCCCTCCTCCGCTGTCTGACATACGGCCTTCTTTGGGGAGCTGCTCCACTCTTGTGTGGGTGCTCTTGAAA
>WRDI01000103.1 GCA_009783515.1 Bacillota bacterium
AAAACTTGAAAATAATTGAAGGGAAAAAGGGCACAACAAAAGCCCCGCCGTAGGCAGGCAAAAAAAATGTTGGCGACAGAAACGAATTAGCCAGTAGGATTCAAAACTACACCGTCATTATTTACCACCGATAAGCCTTTTGAGGAAAGGAAAGCGAAGATTTTGGGCATAGAAAGGCGGATAGACTTGGCGGTTTGTTTGTGGTGGTATGATTGGTAGAGGTCGGTGCTATACGGCACGTTTTGAGAGAGCATGTGATAGATACTGGTTAAAATCATTCTGGCGATAGCGATAATAGCCCTTTGCTTACCCCTGCGTTTTGAAAGAGCTTGGTATTTGTAGGCGTAGTAAGGATTGGATTTGTCTTTAACGGCAGCGAGAGCGACTTGCACGAGAACGGGTTTAAGGTACATGCCGCCGTGAGAGATATGAATGGATTTCTTTTTACCGCCGCTTTCGTTGCATTGCGGAGCTAAACCCGCCCAAGAACAAAAATGTTTGGAGTCGGGAAACACGGACATGTCGTCGCCGATTTCGGCAAGGATACGGACGGCTGAGTGATGGGTAACGGCGGGGTGAGTAACAAGCAGCTCTATTTGCGGTCGGTATCTGCGCGCTAAAACCGAGATAGCCGAGTCTAACTGAGTGAGGCAAGAGTTTATGTAGTCGAAATGAGACAATGCCACCTTAGTTTTGTCGGCTTGCTCGGGGCTGAAAGCGCCGTCCATGGCTTTGGCGAACTCGGCGGGTGTGGCGTGCAGATTCTTGGTCATGAATTGAGAGAAGTCGATGTCTTTCTCGTTTGGGTGGTCAAGAACATAGCGCAGAATGGCGGACGCGGCTTTGCCGAAGGTATCCGAAACCACACTGGACAGCATTATATTGGATACGGTAAGCGAGTTTTGGATACGGTTCTTTTCGCCGGTACGGATGTTGGTCAGCTTTGCGTAGTAGCGCGTCAAATCCCTAAGCTCAAAAATATCCCTTGACGGGACATAGCTTGTGGGGACTAAACCGTGCTTAAACAAATCCGCAATCCACTTGCTGTCCTTGGGGTCTGTTTTTTTGCCGGGGATAGAGCGCAGGAACTTAGGGTGCGCGACATAGGGCTTTAATCCCCGCTGTTCGAGAACCCGGTAAACGGGGATGTAGTATTTGCCGGTAGATTCCATGCACACGAGCCTACAATCGTGAGAAAGGAGCCAATCGGCAAGGGCGTTAAGGTCGGAAGTGAACGTAGGAAACTTGCGCAGCTTGTAGGTCGTGACGTTTTGACTATTGGTAATAGCAATAGTCGCCACAATTTCTTTCTTGTGAACGTCAAGACCGGCACAAATGGGGTAGACAATTTTCATAAACAACCTCCGGAAAGAAAAAAGGGCTACCGGCAGTATAGCAGCCCATGTACCACAAACGGTGTTGTTTAACAAAGTTAAACTTACGTGCTCTAACGCACAATTATTTGTACTTAAACAGGGCTTGTCACATATAAATATGCGGCTTGACCTCTAAGTAAAGGTGAGGTAGTGCTACTCCTCCCGCCGTGCTCTTCTACCTGCCGGTAACTTGCTTTAAGTATACTACAAATCCACAGCTTATAGCAAACATTTTCATCAATTTTTGTGCCTTCAATGGCACATTGGAGACATTTATATAAATATGAGAGTTTTTAAACGCGGCTCAAAATGGAGTTACAGGTTTGACCTTGCAAAAATTGACGGCAAAAGAAAGCACGAAGAAAAAGGCGGGTTCAAAACAAAAAAAGAGGCTACCGGCGCCGGTACCGAAGCGCTTCAAAGATACAATAGCACGGGTCTGACTTTTTCTCCGTCGGAAATCTCGGTCACTGATTTTTATTGTGATTTATTTTTAAACGGTTACTGCAAAATAAATTGCAACAAAAACACGATAATCGGTTACAGGAAGAGAATAAAAAACTATATTCTTCCCGCTCTCGGGAAATACAAGCTTCGGGCGATAACGCCAGCGGTTTTACAGGACGTAATAAACGATTTATTTAACCGCGGTTTTTCCAAAAACACCCTTTCGTCCGTAAAGGGATTATTCACAAGCGCGTTTGACTATGCGGTACACCCGTTGAGGTTGATTCAGTACAGTCCCGCTACCGCTATCAGACTTCCTTCC
This sequence comes from Bacillota bacterium, assembly GCA_009783515.1. Taxonomy (GTDB): domain Bacteria; phylum Bacillota; class Clostridia; order Christensenellales; family Pumilibacteraceae; genus WRAF01. The sequence goes on from WRDI01000103.1 coordinate 2,146, forward strand.
GCAAGAGCGATTCCAAATACCCCTACACGGAAAAAAGACAGGATGCCGGCTGAGGACAAGCAGTTTGAAACGATAATAAAGAGATTCCCCGAAGGGCACCCCGCCCACATCCCCTTGATGCTGGCGCATAGAATCGGACTGCGTAAAGGCGAGGCGTTTGCCTTCCAAATCGACAGGGATTTGGATTTCGATAACAACATTATCCACATAACCGAACAGGTACAGTGGATGCTCGACGAGGATGCCGGAAAGTCGTTTTGGACATTCAGTCCGCCGAAATACGGCTCTGTCAGACAGGCTTATATGGATTCTGAACTGGCGGCGTTATTAAAACGCACGATTGAAAAACAAAAGCAAAACAGGCTCGAATACGGGGAGCTTTATACCCGCCTTTTTATGAATGAGAAAAAGCAGCTTGTTAACGAAGAAATCGGCAAAGAGGTTTTTTTGCTTTCCGTAAGGGAGGACGGGACATTCGTATCCACCACAACCATCACGCACGCCCTTAGGATAATTCATTACCAACTCAAAATGCCGGAAATAGATTTTCATACGTTAAGGCATACACACGCGACCACGCTCGATACAAACGGGGCGTCTATGTTGGACATCAGCGAGAGGCTCGGGCATTGCCATGTAAAAACGACCAAGGGATATCTGCATAATAATCCTGCCTTGCGGGAGAGGACAAAAAATATCCTTGAAAATATATATAACAAAAACGGCTGAAATCCGCTTGTCCTCCGCCTTAAAATTAGGAGGACAAATGGAGGACAAGAGCAAAGCGGCTATGACTTTTTATGATGTCACAGCCGCTTTTTTTGTTAAAAATACCATATTTTATGCTAAAAACAGCCTTATTTTGCGCTAAAAGCCTGTTGTACCGCCACCGCCAGCGCCACAGTCGCCCCCACCATAGGGTTGTTGCCCATGCCGATGAGCCCCATCATTTCGACGTGTGCGGGTACGGAGGAGCTGCCCGCGAACTGCGCGTCGCTGTGCATGCGCCCCATCGTGTCGGTCATGCCGTAGCTCGCGGGGCCGGCAGCCATATTGTCGGGGTGGAGAGTACGTCCCGTCCCGCCGCCGCTCGCCACGGAAAAATATTTCAGCCCGCTATCCACGCAATATTTCTTATAAATGCCCGCCACGGGGTGCTGGAAGCGCGTGGGGTTGGTGGAATTGCCCGTTATCGACACGTCAACCTTCTCCGCCTGCATGACCGCCACGCCCTCGGACACGTCGTCGCAGCCGTAAACCCGCACCTTTGCGCGCTCGCCGTCCGAATATTTGTATTCCTTGACGACGCCGAGCTTGTTTGCGGCGTAGTCGAATTTGGTCTGCACATAAGTGAAGCCGTTAATCCTGCTGATTATCATCGCCGCGTCCTTGCCCAAGCCGTTGAGAATCACGCGGAGAGGGGATTTGCGCACCTTGTTCGCGGTTTTGGCTATGCCGACCGCGCCTTCCGCCGCGGCAAAGCTCTCGTGACCCGCCAAAAAGCAGAAGCAGGCTGTGGATTCTTCAAGCAGCATTGACGCCAAATTGCCGTGACCTAACCCCACTTCGCGCTGGTCCGCGACCGAGCCAGGCACACAAAAAGCCTGCAGCCCGACGCCTATAGACTTTGCCGCGTCCGCCGCCCTTTTGTCGCCGCGTTTAAGCGCCAA
>WRDI01000104.1 GCA_009783515.1 Bacillota bacterium
ACCGTCGAGCCTTTTTGAGTCCAACAAAAAAGCCGGCGGCGCGTCGGACGGTAAATTCAAGTTCTCTAATTCATTGGCAGACCCATAAAGCTCAAAAATAATATCGTCGACTTTAACTATGTCACGCGCCCATTTGGGTTGTCCTGTTGTCCCGTTATAAAGCGGAATAGGCCTAAATCCGTTACGTGCCGCGGCCATTCCTACGTGGACGCCGTATTCCCCGGGCAAATCTATAATTACCGCCGTATCGCGGCTGAGGCTAGCAAGCCAAGCTGTTTTAGAGCTTTGATCAGACGGTGTGCCGCCGTAAAGCGGGAATGCGAACAAGACGGGCTTAACAAACTCCGTCCAAGCCGCGCCGTCCGGCGCCCACACCTTATAAACGTCTATAGGGTCTTTAAGCATATTGCTACTCCTCAATCAATATCGGTATATCGCGCGCGTTTGCGTCTATGCGGGGGTACGGGCTTATACGCCCATAAAATCCCGCACATTCGGAATCCACCGTAAAAACTCCCACGCACAAATGAAACGCGCTTCCGTCGTCGGCCTCAATCGGAATACTTTTGAACCTGCGCTGAACAATAAAATCCTTAGGGTGGCGGTGAGCGGCTTTTTTGATTTTGGCAAGCTCTTTGGGCGTAACGGCTTCCTTAATCGAAATCCCCTCGCCCACTCTGCCGAGCGCGGGCTTGTATATAAATTCACCGTCCGCGCCTTTAAATTTTTTCGGGCAGTAAGTATCGGGCAGCAACTGTTTCCACGCCGGTAAGCCGACGCCTAATTTGTCCCATACGAGCGGCAGCCTCTTAGACTGCGCAAATATTGCGACGGGGTGGTTGCACGACGGCGTGCGGGAAGAAAAATACCCTTTCCAATCGGATTTTTTGGGCAGGTTGGGCATCCATTCTAGAGGAAAAAACCTTACAATGCCGTCTATTTCGCGTTCGCCGCCTTCAAAAAAGGCGTAAGCCTTATTGCCGCGCCAGCTTATATGGTCGGGCGCGGCAAATAAAGTGTTATATCCACGCGCCTCAAAATAGTCGCCCAAAAACTGCATAACCTGCCTGTCGTCGGAATACGAGGTCGCGTGAACAAAGGCGATAAGGGCTTTTTCTTTGTCGATTTTTGCCTTAAACGCATTCCGAAGCGCCGACGCTAAATTCTTGCCTGCCGCGCAACAGTCAAAATAGCCCGCGGCGATTCCAGGTAAAACAGAGGCTTCGGCAAAACCGCCCGGCACGTCGCTATTGACCTCCGATACCGCCCAACCCGTATCTGTCGGATGAAAATCAAACCTCATCAGCCGCACGTTGCTGCTTGGGTCATATGACGAAAGCCGGGGTAATGCCCGTAAAACCTGTTTGGGCAACCCTAAATTCTTTGCAAGAGATAAGTTTTTTAAGAGAGCTTCTTCCAACAAAACCGTTTCTTTAACCAGCCGTTCCGCAAGGTTCTCTAAATGCCGCGCCGCTTCTCTGTCCATAACAACCGCATATTTGGCTACGGTATTATTATCACCTACCTGCGGATCCCATTTGTATGCTTGAAAAATCGCCTTGCGGCGGTATTCGGCGTAAGCATTATCGGGTATTGAAAAAAGTTTTAGCGGTTGCACTGTAAATCCCACTCCTTTAAGATAACGGGAAAAGCGGCGAGCCGACAGGAACGGGCGCGAACAATACCGCAGCTACGGCTAACGCTACAAATAAAACTCCCCAAAAAACCGAAATCATTATATTGCTGCCGTGCGGAACGCTTTTGTTTCTGTAATCCCTGCCAACTTTTTCTATATCGTTTTTTTCTTGAAATAAATACAGCCTTTCTACTAGTATAAACAAAGTTGTCAGTGCCAACGCAGGCCAACCCGCAGAAAATTCCTTGAAAGTCATATCAAAAGAAATCCAATCCCCTGCCGAAGCTCTTCCGAGAATAATCCCTATCGCAAGCAGGTACAGACCGAGCCTTACTCCGCAACCGGTGTCGCGCCCGCTGGTTATGCGTTCTTTGGCGTTAGTCGCAGCGATTGCAATTAAACCCAAAACAAACCAGCTTATAACCCCCATTCCGCCCGCTATTAAGACGCACCACCATCCGGGGCCGTCGCCGATGTTCGCTCCCGAATATATTGCCGTAATCCCCAAAAAACTTCCGGAAACTGCCATGAGCGCGCCTTTGTTGTTATTATTTAGAACATCGTCTCTCCAAGAAATATCGAAAAAAAGCGACACCAAAAGCATACAGATATAAACCCACGCCAGTCCCCAGAACAAATACATGATTATATAAAAAGCGTCGTTTATGACGTCTTGGGCCGCCCATATCAACAATACCGTCAAAATTATTCCGATTGCTAATATTGGCAGAATATTCATTATACTGCGGTTAAATTTGCCTCTTTCTTTGGGCCACGCCTTAATTAACGGCCTATACCATTTAACCAAAAAGAGTACGCTTAAAATCAACGAACTTATTAATATAATTATTGCACCAAAAAATTCAAAATCTTCGTCCATAAATTTATTTTATCATATTTTTTATAATGCCGCAAATAAATTTGCACTTTCTCTATCAAAAAAATAACTGCACAAAAGCCCCGAAAAGTACAACTTTTCGGGGCTTTGGCTGGTGCGATGATACAAACTCCCCGAATTGTAGACTTGTTATCCACTGAATTGTTTAGAGTAAAAAATGTCTAATTATATTTGTTTTTGACTTTTTTGTGTTTAATTCTGTTTGAGTCTATAAATTCTTTAGTGACAATATGTTTTGCTGTCTTTGGCAAATTCAATAGTTCTTGTTGAAAAAATGTTGGATATGCTTCATATTCGTCAAGCTTCGCAATAGGCAACCAGCACACACTTTCTCTAATGCCACCCAAAGAGTAACTTTGATGATTGAATACTTTTGTAGCGTTGGGCTTCATTAAAAAATATAAAGCAACTTCGTGACACTGTTGGTCTTTATTTGTCATCGATCCAGTGAAAAAATTTTCGTGAATAAATAGCAATCTGTCGACCTCATAATAAATTCCCGTTTCTTCAAACACTTCGCGAACTACGGCCTCTTCAGCAGTTTCGTGTAGGTGTACACCTCCGCCAACAGAGTAGTAGTAAGGTTCCCTTTCATTTTTTGCAAAAAGTATATGACCATCATTTATTATGACAGCACACGCACGATAGCGAAACCAACCTTTGGGCGATGTGAAACTACAGTCCGCCATAGCTACTCCCCTATATTTTCTTTTGCCGTTTTGCAAGGAGTTTTCTTTCATGTGATTATTATAGCGAAATTAGTAAAATAAATCAAGTAAAACAGGTGAAAAATGGGAGCTATTGAAAGGGTTTCATTTTAGGGGTGTTTTGATTGGTTTGTGTCCGTCCGTAAATTGCCCCAACGGGGAAAATATCATTCGCTTGCGAATATCACTTTTCCGCAGGAAAAATATAATTACAAAAGGATTGCTTTTTTCTGAAAAGCAATCCTTTTGCTGGCAAGATGAGTTAAATTCTCACAATGTGAGATTTGTTCTCCACTGACTTGATTGTGTAGTCAAATGTCTAACGACCTAAAGCTTCCTCAATTTTCTCACGGCACTCGATTGCTGTCGTGGGCAATCTAAGCACCCTTATTCCTGCAGCGGCTAGCAGTCTGTCTTTGCGCTCATCACGTGCTTTTTGGACGGGGGCGTTATGCTGTCGTCCATCAACCTCAATCGCAAGGCGGATTGCCTTGTTACGGGTATTATAGATTATAAAATCGCATTGATGGTCTGCTTTTTGATGAGGAAGTCAAAAATACCCATTTATATG
>WRDI01000105.1 GCA_009783515.1 Bacillota bacterium
AGCGTTACCTCAAAAACAGGAGGAGCAAGAACCTCCCCGTCCTTGCAGTAAAGCGCAAACCTCTTCAAAAAGCTACCCGTCGCCTTGTACCTGACGACGAATTCTAAGCCCTGCCCGAACGGCGCTGCGGGTCGCACAACCATCTCATTTTGCGCTAAATCCGCCGAAACATAATGAGAATTAATCCCCTTTTTCTTCAGAAGCTCGAAGTAATAGGCGGTGACGCGAAGGGCGTTGCTACCCGTGCCCGCTAAAGTCCCGACAACGCTGTTGCCGCCGGGGTCCTTTTCGCCGCCCGGATGCCCCGTGACGGTATCCTTAAACTTCAAAAGGATATTGCCGTTGTCTAATCTGTAAACATCCTTTGTTTTTCCGTGTTTGATAAGTTCCATTTCCCCTCCGTCAGGCCGGCCGCTATGCCTGTGCCTTTGTAAATATTATAGCATATTAATATCTATGCTTGTCAATAAAATACGGGTCAGAAAGAGTGTATATTTGTAACGTTACAAATTTTATTAATTTTCCAAAAGACCCCATCTATGCTTGCATAATTTTCAAACATACTGTATAATATTTTTTATATGGTTTTTTTATCGGGTTTTCGGGCGTTTGCCGCCGGCAAGGAGCGTTGTTTTGCTGAAAAATTACTTTAAAATAAGGCATGAGATGAAAGACGAGTTCGGCGCGGACATGGCCGAAAAGAATGTAAAGGTCGGTCGGGTGCTTTTGCCGTTGATTGCCGCACTGGCGGTTGTCATGGTGGGCTTTTTGGCGGGGCTGCGCGCACCCGGGAATTTTGAGATTTGGGATTGGCTTTATCTATGGTGCTATGTCGGACTTTTAGCAATCTGCATAGTATATACCATCGTAATTTGGGCTTTTCATAAAAGGGCAAAAAATTATAGGGTGGGCATACGCGTACTGACCTTGGTTTTTGTGGTGATTCTTATGGCATGGGGGGTCTGCGTCAGTCTTTTAGACGCCGCCACAAAGGATTATTCCAACCCGATGGTGCTGATGATGGTGTATTTGGCGGTATCGGGGGCGATACTTTTGCATCCCGGAGAGATGGCCGCGCTCTTTGGTATTTCGTTCGGCGGCTATTTCGCGCTGGAGTACGCAGCAATGCGCAGCCCATTTGACCCCACTGTCTTTTTGAATCTTTTGACCTTTACCGCAATCGGGGTACTGGTTTCCTTTGTGCGCTTTGACGCGGCGGTCAAGGATTTTATGACGGACATCGACGTTATCAGGAAAAATGGGGAACTTTCAGAGGCAAACGACAAACTTAAGGAATTGAACGACCGTCTTGAAAAAATATCTATTACCGACCGCCTTACCGGTCTAAGAAACCGCTGGGCGTTCGGCGACCGGCTTAAAGAGGTGTACGAAAGATGTTTTCGCAGCGGAAAAACCATGTCCGTCGTTATGTTAGACATAGACGATTTTAAGCTTATAAACGACAGGCACGGTCATGCGGTGGGAGACGAATGTCTTATAGGCATTGCCAAAGTGCTACGCGAAACCGTGCCGTCAAGCGATCTTTTTCGTTACGGCGGCGAGGAGTTTGTGGTTATATTCGAGAACGAGCGTAGGGATAAAGTTCATACGGCGACTGAAAAGTTGCGCAAAAATATCGAAAAACGTGCGTTTACCGACCAAAAACTTCAGATGACGGTAAGCGGCGGGCAATTTTCAGAGGTCCCCGTGTCCGGGCTTTCGGCCGACAATTTTGTAATAAACGCCGACCGCGCGCTTTACGCCGCCAAAGCCGCCGGTAAAAACCGCGTGGAAATCTATAAACAGGGCGACGAAAGTATGCTGCCAAAAGGGCTGTCGATATAGAGGAGTACAGTTGAAACAGAGTACGAATCTTTAATTTTTTTGTGTGAATACACCCTAAGCTTGATAGAGGTTGGCGCATAATGGAATCAATCAAGGACATTTACAAGATCGGGCGGGGACCAAGTAGCTCGCATACCATGGCGCCCAACCGCGCTGCGTTTATATTTATCGAAAAGCATCCCGCCGCCCAAAATTGCAAGATTATTTTGTATGGCTCGCTTGCCAAAACGGGTAAAGGGCACCTAACGGACAAAACCTTAAAGCAGGCTTTTTTGCCGCGTAGCGTGGAGGTTGTTTTCGATAAAGAGACTGTCCTTCTCCACCCCATGGTTATGGACATTATCGCGGACGAGGGCGAGATAAAAAAGGGCAAAAAAACGACCAAAAGGAGCGAAAAAGAGAGTAAAACAACTGACAGAAAACAGGAGAGCGGAGGTGTGACCTATAATCCTCAAGGTCTGGCGGACGATGAAAAAGAGTGTGGAGGTGCGGTCGGTAATTCGCACACGCCAACGGACAGTGAAAAAAAGATTTTTTGGCGGGTATACAGCCTGGGCGGCGGTCGCTTAAAAATCGACGGCGACGCCGACCTCGACCGCGTGTACGTCTATCCCCACCGCAAATTCGACCACATCAAAAGCTACTGCGCCGTCAACGACCTAAGGCTTTACGAATACGTCGAAAGCTTTGAAGGGTGGGAGATTTTCGACTACCTGCGCGAGGTTTGGGCGGCGATGAAACAGTCCATTGACCAAGGCCTCGCGACAGACGGGATTTTGGACGGAGGCTTGGGCGTAAAACGCAAGGCAAAATGGCTGTACAACCAGCGCCACATGGACGAAAGCGCAGAAACGAGAGAAAACCGCCTTGTTTGCGCCTTCGCCTATGCCGTTTCCGAACAAAATGCGTCGGGCGGACAAATTGTAACCGCCCCCACCTGCGGCGCGTGCGGCGTCCTGCCCGCAGTATTAAGGTATATGCAAATAAGGCGCGGTTATCCCGACGAGGACATAATCAAGGCTCTTGCGACGGCGGGCATTATCGGCGAGGTAATCAAAACCAACGCCTCGATAAGCGGCGCGGAGTGCGGCTGTCAGGCAGAAATCGGTAGCGCGTGCGCCATGGCTGCGGCGGCATTGGGCGAATTGTTCGCGATGTCTCTTGACCAAATTGAGTACGCCGCCGAAATTTGTATCGAGCACCATTTGGGCCTGACTTGCGACCCCATTGCGGGACTGGTGCAAGTCCCTTGCATCGAACGCAACGCCGTTGCCGCGATGCGCGCCATAAACGCTGTATCGTTGGCGAATTTTTTGACCGGCACCCGACTTATCAGCTTTGACACGGTGGTGGAAACGATGTTCGAGACGGGCAAGGATTTGGGCGCGGGCTACCGCGAAACGGGCGAAAGCGGATTGGCTAAACTATACAAGGATTACAAAAAAGAGGACTGAAGGATGTATTCATAGGGATTTTAGAAAAAATTAACAATTTATAAAATACACCTTTAAGCAAGTCAAAAGAGAACAGTTTCAAAAATGGGACTGTTTTTTATTTTGCAAGCGAAACCTATCAATTATTTTTCAAAACGCTCGTTTTGAGGCTTGATTTGTTTATGGTTTTTTGCTATAGTATGTACAAAATCTTACTTGAGGGATAATGTGAAAAAGTATGAAACATTACAAGCGGCTATAATTCATTACTTGAAAACTATTTAGCTATAATTCTATGCGTCAAGCTAAGGTTTTTGAACGGGGTGTTCTGCATTATAAAAGCTTCTTACTCGCCAATTCCGACCCAAACTTTCCCTCAAAGTTAGTCACTATCTTCATTATGGTTTTTTTGACCA
>WRDI01000106.1 GCA_009783515.1 Bacillota bacterium
GCACTTGACCCTTGACGATAGGATCAGCATTCAGGAAAGCCTGTCGCTCGGCATGACTTTTAAGGCTATTGGCAAGCACCTTGGCAAAGACCAGACAACCATATCCAAAGAGGTCAAGAAGCGGATTGGAATTATTCCGACGACCGTCAAACGTACGGACGGCAAGGGAAATTTAGTTGTTTCCGTTTGCCCTAAGCTTCAAAAGGCTCCGTTTGTTTGCAACCCCTGCCCCGGCACAAGAAAGGCGTGCCAGTTCGACAAGCACATTTATAGCGCCAAGCCGGCGCAGGATGGCTACAAAACAACGTTAAGGGAGTCCAGAGAGGGTCTACCGCTTACCAAGGAAGAATTTTGGGAGGTCGACAGAGTTGTTACCAAGGGCATCCGGGACGGTCAGCATTTGTACCACATCTTGCAGACCAACGACTTGAATGTCTCCGTGCCGACAGCCTACAGACACCTGCACAAGGACTATTTTTCTATTGCGGCCGTTGACCTGCCCCGCGTCGTCAAGTTTAAGCCGCGCAAGAAAAAGAGGGAGAGCTACATACCCAAAGGGCTCAAAATCGGCAGGAGCTACAACGATTTTCAGTTGTATTGCGCGGAACATGAGCTTTCTACATGGTGGGAAATGGACACGGTAATCGGCAGAGTCGGCGGCAAATGCATCCTCACATTTGACCTTGTTCCATGCAATTTTATGTTCGGGCTGCTACTCGAGGACAAAAGCGCCATGGAGGTAGCGGATAAAATTAAGGCGCTAAAAGGCAGGTTGCTAAGAGAGGGCTTGCGCTTCGGAGATATTTTCCCCGAAATCCTCACCGACAACGGATGCGAATTCGCCAATGTGTACGCCATAGAAAACAGCTTACAAGGGCTGCAGGAAACGCACGTTTTCTTTACCGACCCTTATCGCTCCAGCCAAAAGCCTCATGTGGAAAAGACGCATACCTGCTTTAGAAGCATCGTCCCAAAAGGGACATCGTTTGACGGTTTCACACAGGACGATTTGAATTTAGTGTTCTCTCATGTGAATTCCGCAAAACGTAAGGGGCTTAACGGAAAAAGTGCTTTTGAAGCTTTCGCATTTTGGCACAACGCCGTCATCGCAGAGCTCTTGGGCATTCTGCCGATCCAACAGCATGACGTTATTCAAAACAAAAAGCTACTCGAAAACTTAGGACTGTTGCCTAAGAAATAACCAAAAAACAACACGCAAAAAACAAATTTTATACCGGAAAAACTTCTCACACTTAAAACCACAAAACGTCCACCACGACGGCAGCTACTTTGAGAAAAATTCGCTCATAGTATTTTTGCTATACCCTTTTGCGTGTTGCAAATACATACTACCACAAATTCATGCCGCCTAACAACCAAAATCGCTTGCTTTTTCTTAAACTAAACTCCATTTGCCATACTAACTTCTACCACGGGGTACACTGTGGAACTTAACCTGAGAATTTACGTAATTTTTTTAAGAATTTTTTTACGGGAATTGTTTGTTTGAAGGTTTTTTAACATTTGCCCGATATAGTCAAGGCAAAAGTTCAGGAACGGACTTATGAAAGGAGATTAAGAAAAAATGCTTCAATTAAAAAACATTACGAAAGTCTACGGAGGCGCGACGCCCGTTCACGCGCTAAAAGGGGTTGATTTACAGTTGCGCGCATCCGAGTTTGTTTCGATACTCGGGCCCAGCGGATGCGGGAAAACGACGCTGTTAAACCTAATCGGCGGGTTAGATAAATATACGGCCGGCGACCTGTTAGTGGACGGCAAGTCGACAAGGGACTTCTCCGACGGCGAATGGGACGCGTACCGCAACCGTACGGTCGGCTTTGTTTTTCAAACGTACAATTTGATTGCGCACCTGAGCGTTTTGGATAACGTCGCGATCGCGCTGACGCTTTCGGGGGTTTCGCTTGACGAACGGAAAAAACGGGCTGCGGAAGCTTTGGCTTCCGTGGGGCTTTTAGAGCAAATCCACAAAAAGCCGAATCAGCTTTCGGGCGGGCAAATGCAACGGGTGGCGATAGCGCGGTCGCTGGTGAACAACCCGAAAATCCTGCTTGCGGACGAGCCCACGGGCGCGCTCGACTCCGAAACGAGCGTCCAAATCATGGAGATACTCAAAGAGATCGCTAGAAGCCGCCTTGTCGTTATGGTAACGCATAACCAAGAGCTCGCAAAGCAATACAGCGACAGAATCGTGCAGTTAAAGGACGGCGTGATAACCGGCGATTCAATGCCCGCCGAGGCCGCCGGCGCCGAACCCAGAGAAAGGCTTGTCAACAAAAAAACGTCCATGTCCTGGATAACGGCGATACGCTTGAGCTTTAAAAATTTAATGACCAAGAAAAAGCGGACGGTTTTAACCTCTATCGCGGGGAGCATCGGGATAATAGGCGTCGCGCTCGTGCTCGCGCTCTCTTCGGGGATGACCTCCTACGTCAACGGTATGCAATCCGACGCGTTGGCGGGGTTTCCGCTGACAATTTCACAAACGGCAACCACATTCGGCGGCATGGGCGACGGGTTTTACGGCGCGGGAGGCGGAAGCGAAAATCAAGAATTTCCGGCGGGCGATACGATATTTTCCTACGACCGCACGGCGAATACGCGGGTTCATACGAACGCGATAACGTCAAATTATATTGATTACTTAAACGCTATGGACGCGTCGCTGTATAACGCGGTCTCTTATTCATACGGCTTAGAAATGACGGTCGTCGCAAAGGCGGACAACGGCTCGTACAAAAAAGTAAGTACGGGCGGCGGCTCCGGCATATTCGGCTCAAGCGGTTATTTTAACGAGATGCCGGACAGCGGGGAATTTATAAAAAGCCAATACGATATTTTAGAAAACGGCGGAGCTTACCCGGGCAACGCTTCCGAGGCCGCTTTGATCGTAGACAGCCGCAATCGGCTGGACGTCAGGATTTTAGCGGAGCTTGGCATAGCGGTAACGGAAAGCTACAAATTTTCGGATTTGCTCGGCAGGACGTTCAAGGTAATTAACAACAACGATTTATATACCGAAACGGGCGGCGTGTTTATCGCGGGAACCGATTACGGGGCGATGTATCATCACGCGGACAGCGTCGCGCTGACCATCGTCGGAATTTTGCGCGTAAAGGAATCCGCGTCCTCGGAGCTGTTGTCAAGCGGCATAGGCTATACGACCGCGCTCACGGAAAAAATGCTGGGCAGCGCAAAAACCTCGGACGTGGCGGCGGCGCAAGCTGCGGCGGGCGAAACTAAAAGCGTGCTTACCGGGGCGGCGTTCAGCAACCTGTCGACGGATTCCTATCAAAGCGTCATGCGGCAAATCGGCGCGGACGCGGTGCCTACGGGCGTACAAATATACCCCGTCAATTTCGACGCTAAGGAATCCGTTAAGGCTTACCTTGACGCTTACAACGCCGGGCGCCCCGCGGACGAGCGGATTATATATTCGGATTTGGCGGAAACTATGACAAGCATGATTTCAACGATGATAAATACGATATCGATTGTTTTGATAGCGTTCGCGGCGATATCGCTCGTGGTTTCGACAATAATGATAGGCATCATAACCTACGTTTCTGTAGTCGAGCGGACAAAAGAAATCGGCATACTCCGGGCGATCGGCGCAAGGAAAAAAGACGTTTCAAGGATATTCAACGCCGAAAC
>WRDI01000107.1 GCA_009783515.1 Bacillota bacterium
AAAAGGCGGTGGGGGAGGTTCGATATTCCTTAGAGTATAAGTTGGACGGGTTGACTTTATGTCTGACGTACAAAAATGGGCGGCTGACGACGGCGGCGACACGCGGGGACGGCAGTGTGGGCGAGGACGTGACGGCGCAGGTTTTAACCATAAAATCCGTGCCGCTTGCCATTGACTTTGTGGGAACGGCGGAGATTCAGGGCGAGGGGATTATGAAAAAATCCGCCTTCGAGCGGTACAATAAGGCGGTCGAAAGCGAGGCGGAGGCGGGGAAAATCGGCGCGGAACCGCTGAAAAACCCGCGCAACGGCGTGGCGGGGGCGATACGCAACCTTGACCCCAAGGTGACGGCAAAGCGCAGTTTAGACGTGTTTTTTTATAACGTGAATTACATGGAAAACGCCGCATTAAACTCGCAAGAACCACCCCGCCCCACGTCAGGGGAGCATTCGTGGGGCACCCCTCCGAAGGAGGGGAATTGGCAAAACGGCCTTAACTCGCAATACGAAATACACGGGTTTTTGGTAAAAAACCGCTTTTTGACCGCCAAAACGCACTTTTTTTCGGACATGAACGATATTATTGACGCAATAAAAGACGTAAAACGCGACGATTTGGACTTTGTTATCGACGGCATGGTAATAAAGGTCGACGACATCGCAAAGCGCGAGGTTTTGGGGTATACGGACAAGTTTCCGCGCTGGGCGATGGCGTTCAAATTCGAGGCGGAGGAAGCGGACACTATTCTCCTATCAGTGGAGTGGAACGTGGGGCGCACGGGTAAACTGACGCCGCTTGCGCACCTTGCCCCCGTGGTTTTGGGCGGGGCGACTATCAAACGAGCCACCCTTAATAATTACGGCGACATTTTGCGGAAGGGGGTAAAAATCGGCTGCCGCGTATTTATACGGCGGAGCGGCGATGTTATCCCGGAGGTTTTAGGCGTGGCGGGGGAGATCGGCTTGGCGGATAGGGAAATCGAAAAACCCGCGACATGTCCCGCGTGTGGCGCAACTCTTTTTGAGGAAGGCGCAAACCTGTTTTGTTCCGCCGCAGACGAATGCCCGCCCCAGATTTGCGGCAAAATCGAGCATTTTGTCAGCAAGGACTGTATGGACATCGAGGGTTTAAGCGAAAAAACCGTGGCTAGTTTGTGCGAGGTTTTGGGCGTGAGAAGCCCCGCGCAGTTATACGCCCTCACTGCCGACGACCTAAGCAAAATCGAGGGCTTTAAGGACAAAAAAACCGCCAACGTTTTGGCGGCAATCGAAAAAAGCAAGGCGGCGGATTTGCCCCGCTTTTTGGCGGCTTTGGGGATACGCAATGTTGGCAAAAAATTGGCGCGGGAGCTTGCAAAACGTTACAAAAGTGTGGACGCTTTGGCGGCGGTGGACGTGGACGAGCTTGCCGTGGTGCCCGACATCGGCGGCGTGACGGCAAAGGACATTACGGCGTTTTTCGCAAATAATAGGGACTTAATTGAGGAGTTTAAGAGGATTGGAATCGACCCCAAATTCGAGGACACGGCAAGAGAAGGCTATTTCAAGGGCAAAAACGTGGTTTTGACGGGCTCTTTAAGCGCATACACGCGGTCGCAGGCTGCAAAACTGATTGAAAACGCGGGCGGCGCGGTGCAGTCCTCCGTCAGCCGCTCCACCGACGTCGTTGTGGCGGGCTCGGACGCGGGCAGTAAGTTCAAAAAGGCGACGGACGCGGGCATACGGATTATGGACGAGGGGGAGTTTGTGAGGGTTTTGGAAGGTTGAAAATTCAGGCGACTATCGTATCGTAGCCGCCCGTAAAAATAGAAAAAGGGGAGCCAATTTTTAAGCGATGTCGTGAAAAATATAGGATTACTTTTTTTCGTCATTAGAGTTGTTACGAAACCCTTTAATAAGGACAAATATGTCATTCTGAGCAAAGCGAAGAATCTTAAAACATAACGCGAAAAACATATGTTTTCCTATATAAAATCAAGATTCTTCGCTTCGCTCAGAATGACATAAGGATTACTCTTTAATAGGTTTCGTGACAACTCTAATGACGAATGGGTTCACCTGACTTTTCGGACGACCGGTGGTCGCCCCTACGGTTTTGCTTCTACTTTTTTTCCTGCTCTTTTTGCTTGCGGTAATCAATGTAATCCTGCGTTGTCACCACCGTATTGTCGTCGCCGTTTTCTTTCCGCGTCGCCAAAATTGCCTTTTCGATGTTTTTCGTTTCTTTCATTTTACCAAAAATATACGCCACGCCCGCGACTACAGCAACACCTGCGACGGCGCAAATAATAATCAAAACCAAATCAACTTCAGAGGCAGGTTCAGCAGGGTCATCTTCATCGTCTGTATAGTAATCATTTAAGTTTTTTAAGAGTGTGAGAGTATATAAGTCGTTTTTTGAATTAGCCTCTAATCGGTCGGAGATGGAATGATGGTAAAATGCGCCGCTTTTCCAGTCATTCTCCTTAAACTGAACGCAAACAAAATATCGGGCGCGTACCCATCCGCCGAAAGCATTTTGTGCGGAAACGTCCACATAAACTATATATTTTCCCCTATTGTGCTCCATATAGCTTAATTCGTGCCATTGTGCGGTATCGGGCGACCGCAAATTTTCGGAAATAATTTGCTTTGCGCAAGTTTCGCTTTTTGATTTAAGTGAGGAGTTATCATACCATATTTTTCCGACACGGCAAGCTGATAGCGTGGAAAACGATAACAACAAAATCAATGTCATACAAAATAGTTTTTTCATAGCTTATCATACCTCTCTTGTTTCTTTTTAATTTTTTTGGATCCATAATTTTGAATCCCGAATAATTATATCATACCTAATTAGGTACTGTCAATACCTTTTTAGGTATTTTTGATATAATTTTTGCATGTGTGACGGCAATAATTTCAATTTTAAAGACAATATCTTCAGTTTTAAGGAAATCCTGCTTGAATTACTCTGCGAAAACAACCTGTCGCAGGCGGAATTTTCGCGCAAAATCGGGATACCAAAGACCACAATCAGCGGCTGGCTTAACGCGGAGCGGCTGCCCGATTACCACGCCTTACGCAAAATGGCGAGGTTTTTCGACGTAAGCGCGGACTACCTTTTGGATTTGGACGGAAATAGGCAGTGAAACATTTTATACTATTATAACCTCATGCCCGACTTCAGCCACCCCGCCCCTGTCAGAGAGGTCTTCATGGGCACCCGCGGGGAGGGGAATTATTAGCGTTCCCCTTTTACGCCCATTTTCCACCCCTGCGGTTTTCATCAAAAGTCTATGTAGACGGAAAATTATCGGGGCAGGGCGAGGGAGAGCGGAAAAAGAGGCTCAGCAGGCGGCGGCGAAGGTTGCTGCGGGAAAATTGGGCCGGAGGAAATGAGTGGCCAGTGACCGGTGGCCAGTGACCTGAAATAGGGTAGAGGATAGAGAGGAGAGGGAGAGAATCATGCCTAAATCTTTTGGTCCCATTGCAAACGAGTATGCGCGTGTCTTGATACTTGGCACCATGCCAAGCGTGGAGTCCCGCAAGGCGGGGTTTTATTATGCGCATCCCCGCAACCGCTTCTGGCAGGTTGTCTCGAATAGTTTTGGAACATTACCGCCGCGATCCGTTTCAGAAAAAACGCAATTACTTTTGACAAACCGTATCGCGTTATGGGATGTGCTTG
>WRDI01000108.1 GCA_009783515.1 Bacillota bacterium
AACGCTCCGCTCACAATGTCGGTATTTATCCCCACATTTAGCGTCGCCGCGCCACCTCGCGACGCCGCAATTTCGCTCCTTTCGTCGACAAGCAGCGTGTTGTATCCCGCGTCGGACACCCGACGGCACAAATCGCGCAAAATTGTGGTTTTCCCGCAACCAGGCGGCGAAATTAATAGCGTACTTTTATTTATAGACCCACATAACGCGGCGAAGGCTGGGTCGGCGCACCCCTTCACTTCGTGCGGAACGCGCACCACTAACGAAGAAAAACTCTTTTGCGTCTTAATTTTTTCGCCCTCGTACACCACCTCGCCCGCCACGCCCACCCTTACCCCGCCGCCCACCGTGATAAACCCTTGACTAAGATGATTGTTGACTGCATAAATAGAAAACTCCGCCGCCCTCAGAACCGCCTCGGAAATCTGCCCCGCCGTCACCGTTATCCCCCCGGCCGCCGTGTCGGATAATCCCCGTGCGGTTAAATAGAAAAACTTAACCCCGTAAAATACCCTCACGGGCTTGTCCGCTCTCAGCCGTACCTCGTATAACCGGTTATAATCCAGTTTATCCAGCGCGGCAAGCACAAATGACGGCAAAAACCTAAGATTTTCCCTCATACATTATGTTATTACTTCGACGGTTGGTTTATAACCATAATAATGCACAATGAAACAACGTACAACGCACAATGAAGGTCGGATTTAAATTTAAAATATAACAACGTAATCGCGCATTAAGCATTAATTCATTGAGTATTAAAAAAAACACCCCGCAAAAGCGAAGTGCTCCGAAAAAAAAGCCGTTATTTCATAACGCCAAACAATCCCTTGTTTTTTCAAGAAAGCTTCCGACCTAATATTGTGAAAAAAATCCTACCTTGACTCCAAGCTCCAAATCAATCCACACCTTCATCAAGCATTACACATTAAGCATTGACATTAATTTTCTACCCTTTGACGCGCTCCATATACGTCCCGTTGCGGGTGTCTACGCGGATTTTTTCCCCTCGATTAATAAACAAAGGCACCAAAATGCTTGTCCCCGTCTCTAACTTAGCGGGCTTGTTCCCCGCCTTAGACGTGTCGCCCTGAATGCCAGGCTCGGTCTCGACAATCAAAAGCTCGACAAAGTTGGGCGGCTCTACGCTGAACGCCGCGCCCTTATAAAACTGCACCGTCGCCATCATTTCTTCCCTGATGTACAGCAAAGCGTCCTCGCAGACGTCGAAATTGAGCGGCACCATCTCGTAAGACTCCATGTCCATAAAGTAGTACAGCCCGTCCGCGTTGTACGAATACTGCATTTCCTTGCGCTCGATGTGCGCCTTGGGATACTTGTCCGAGGGGTTGAAGGTTTGCTCTAACACCTGTCCCGTAATCACGTTTTTCATTTTAACGCGCACAAACGCCGCGCCCTTGCCCGGCTTGACGTGCAAAAAATCCACAATCACATAGACCTTACCATCGATCTCCACCGTTATACCTTTCCTAAAATCTCCCGCCTGTATCATGTTTTATCCTTTATCCTTTATGTGTGGAGTCGTTTAGATTTGACTGTAATAGCCGACAACTCCGCTTGATTTCCTTTTGTTTTAGCTACTTTTTATAAACCATTACACCAAACACACCAACCCCTGTCCACTGAAAACGAATTCCTCCAATAAAAAGAGTTCTCACCATAGGTTCAGACCAACCATTAGTAAATCTGAACTGAACCACATAACAGCCGTTATATTCGCCAAGAAATTTGTCGGCAATTGCCGTAGACAGACGGTAATCCATTTGATGCAAATAAGATCGGAAAGTATCTTCTAACTCTGACTTAGTGCTTGAATCTAATGCAGGCGCTTCCATCTCCGGGGTAAAATCAATTTTAATCAACCGGTATGGGTTTTCAATAACTTCTACAACCTCACCGGTATTAAAGTAGGTTATGTGCATTAAATCCTCTCTGCTCAGCCAACCCTTATCATACGCTTCTTTCAGTTCCCAAAAGTCTTTCTGCGGTCTTTGGTCTATCATGCTTTTTGCTTCCTCAAATAATAAATCCACTTCCGCCTTGTCGGCCGCCGCATCAATATTTTTTCCATAATTCGTAACTGAGACAGTCATAAAGTCCCAATAATACCTTGTGTAATTCTCTTGCCCCTTGTTTTCCGCATAAATTCCAAGAGTTTCTTTTGCTGCGACCTTATACTCCGCAAGTTCGGTCCACACCGCGTCAATCTCTTGTTTCGCCGCATTAAGCGCCAAATCCACGCCGTCATTGTCGGTTGCCGCGTTTATCGTGATTTTGCCGCCCATGACAATATCTTGTATCGTCGCCCAATTTTCCTCGCCGTAATTCTCTTGTCCTTTGTTTTCCGCATAGTTTTCAAGAGCAATTTTAGCGGCTGCCTTATACTTTGCAAGTTCAGTCAAAACCGCGTAAATCGCTTGTTTCGCTTCGTTGAGCGCAAAATCCGCGCGCTCCTTGTCCGTTGTCATATTTATCGCCATACTGCCGTCAGCGACAATTCGCTCTATTTCCGCCCAGCTATCCTCATTGTAGTCGTCCTTATCCAACACCGCAAAATATGCGTCCAATTCCCTCTTAGTAAAATCCTTATATTGCGCAAGCGCAATATCGGCACAGCCGACAAAAGAAAAAACTATCAGCATTGCGAGTACGACTGCCAAAATTTTCTTTTTCATAATTTTTCCCTCCGTTAATTATTTGAATGCGTGCGGACGATGTTCACCCCTACGATTTTACCTTTTAAAAACAGCCGACAGAATCCGACACATCATTCACACTTAGCACCTGCCCGCCAACCTTTTCGTAATATTGCAGCATTTCGGGGATTTTTCTTTTGTCGTAACTGGTGATGCAGTCCGACAGGACGGTAACCTTATAATTCGCCTTTAATAAGTTATAACAGGTAGATTTGACGCAGGCGACGGCGTCCGCTCCCGTCAGGTAGAACTCGCTTATGCCGTTTTTGCCGATAAAATCCGCAAATTCCTCGCTGCTTAACGCATTTCCCTTGTATTTTGTAAAGACGTTTTGCGATACTATTTTCAAGTCGGGCGTTAGCTGCGCCCCGCGGGTATTCGGCTTGAACGTCCTTGTACCGTCCGACAAGTTTTCGTGCCTTATATAAACGATGTGGATATTGTTGCCCGCCGCCCAATCAACGGCTTTGTTTATGTTGTCGATTATTTCCTTATAGTTTTTTGTTATATCGTTTTGGATGTCGATTATAAGTAAGGCTTTGTTCATCTCAAATCAATTTCTCCGATTTCTTCGATTTTTTCTCAGAACCTGAGCGCATGAATTGAAAATGCGGTATTTACGAGTGATTTTTGCGCCTGTCGAGCGAATTTGACGACGACGTAGCAGCGCTACGTTTAGGAAAAGGAGCGAAGACAGGCACGAAAAGACCCGTAAAGACCGTCGTTTGAAATCATGCGCGAAGATTCCTACAAATACAGGCTCTTATTCATGTTCGTCAAATTCAAATTCCCGCCTTCCTTGACGACAATCATGTCCTCGATTCTGACGCCGCCCAAGCCCTCGATATATAGCCCCGGCTCTACCGTCACAATCATGTTGGGCTGCAACACATCCTCG
>WRDI01000109.1 GCA_009783515.1 Bacillota bacterium
AAAGTTTCGAAAGCAACCGATTTCCGTTTTTCGGGTAGGGAAAAGAACGTTTTCAAGCCTTTATCATATTTGCTTCGCCCCTGCTTCGCAGCAAAAATCCGCTCGCCGGCTGCCGCCATTTTTAACCTGATACTAATTCGCTTTCTGATTTGACACATACTGCGGCATCTTTTTTGTTTAAAATCGTCAACAGAAAAACTTTGTTTTTCTTAAAAATTTCGTACGTGGCGCTGCTACGAACTCAATTTTTTGACGATTTTTCCCTAAAAAATCTGCTTGCAATATGTGCCAAATCAGAAAGCTACTTAGTATGATTGACTATAATTTGGTTTTAATAGATGGAATCTGGCGGATTTTTTACGTGGCAAGGCAAATACTAACCTCATGAAATGGAAAAAACTGTTGACGGGCGCGGGGGCGCTTGCCGTATGCGCGGCGGCGGGCAAGTTACTCGGCGCGCTTTTTCGCATTCCGCTGACCAACATCGCGGGTGCGGAGGGAATCGGGCTATACCAGATGGTATTTCCGCTTTATACCGCGCTGCTTACAATATCCAGCGGCGGATTAAGCAGCGCGATATCCAAGGCGGTGGCGGGGGCACTTTCGCAAAAGGACGAGGCCCGCGCGTTAAAAATTTTTAAGGTCGCCGTTTTCTCCCTGCTTGTTTTGGGAGGGGCAGGCGCGCTGTTTTTGGTGTTGCTAAGGGACAGGATTGCCGCAGTACAGGGCAACCCCGCAGCCTCTACAGCGTACCTCGCAATCGCCCCGTCGCTTGTTTTTGTGGCGGTTATCTCTGCCGTAAGGGGATATTTTCAGGGGCGGGGGAATATGTTGCCCAGCGGCGTGTCGCAAATTGTCGAACAGGGCGTAAAGCTGGTTGCGGGGCTGTTTTTTGCCGCGTTATTCCTAAAGTACGGGGTGCAATACGCGGCGGCGGGGGCGGCGATAGGGGTGTCGCTGTCCGAATTAGTAGCGATGGCGGTACTGCTTGTCCAGTTTGCGTTTTCGTATGGCAAAGACAAAAAAAGGCGCATGATAAGTGTCGCAAAACTGTGGTCGCTAAATAACAACGCGGAGTCTGGGTTGGACTTTGCCTTCGATTATGCCGATTTGCCGTACAAAAAGGAAATTTTTGGAGCAAACTTGGACATCGCCCTCCCCTCCGTCAACGGCGCGCCGAAGGCGTCGCGGCCTGCAACCAACTCCGCACTCCGCACTCCGCACTCCGCACCCCTAAAAACCGCCGAAATACTAAAAAGCCTTTACCGTATCGCCATACCCATCACTTTGGGCTCTTTGATAATGCCCCTCACGCAGGTAATAGACAGCATTATGGTAATCAACATACTCACGGCGGGGGGCATGGCGAGGGGGGAAGCGACCTCGCTTTTCGGGCTGGTCAGCGGCCCCATAAGCTCGCTTGTCAATATGCCGATAGTGATTATGCTGTCAGTTTCCATCGCGTTACTTCCCAAAATAGCATATTTGCGGGGCATGGGTGAAAGCACGGACGCGGCGGTGGGCGTCGGGATACGATTTACCATGCTGCTTGCCCTGCCCGCAGCCACGGTTTTTATGGTTTTTCCGCGGCAAATCGTGGGCGGACTGTACAGCGGCGGGTTGACAGGGTGGCAACTTGACATATCCGCTTCGCTTCTACGGATTGAAAGCATGTCCGTTTTTTACGTAGGGATAATCCAAACGGCGACAGCGGTGCTTCAGGGCGCGGACAAACCTCACCGCCCCGCCATAAACCTTTTGTATGGCGCGGCGATAAAGGCCGTTTTGACACTGGTGCTGCTACCGGTTTTCGGGATTAGAGGGTGTGCGGCGGCGTCTGCGGCGTGCTACGCGGTCATCGCGTTGCTTGACCTGTATTATATGCGCAAGATTATACGACCAAAATTAGGCTTTGTTAAAACCTTTTTGCTACCTTTGATAGGCTGCGCGCTACTTGTCGGGGTTGCGCTTTTGGGTCTGTGGGCTTTCTCGCAATTCATGCGGCCGCTTTTTTGCTTACTTTTCGCGTTTGTCGCGGGAGCGTTGTCCTATGCCGGCTTTTTGCTTATCACAAAAACGATAAAAATTAAGGAGTTTTTGAAATAAGAAGTGTTGATTTTACGCCCGTGCAAGTTAAGCCAATTAAGCCAACAAGACCAGAAATACTGTTTTGCCGATTTTGGAAAAACGGTCGAGATGCCGACGAAGCCAAAGAAAAACGCGGCGAACTTGGGTTTTGCCGACATTGGTAAAACCGATACAGGCCATAGAAAAAGCGGCATAGCTTTCACTATACCGCTTTTCGTTTTTTTGTTTTTATGCTGTTAGATGTACTGCAAAAAGCATTGGCGAGAAATCTTACTGCACTCCGTGCGCCATCATGGCACGCGCAATCTTCTCAAATCCGGCAATGTTTGCCCCTAAGACAAAGTTGTTTTTGGCGTTAAACTTCTTGGCGGTCTCGGACATATTCTTGTAGATGTTATTCATAATTCCAAGCAGCTTTTCGTCAACCTCTTTGCTTGACCACGACAGCCTCATGCTGTTTTGCGTCATTTCTAAGCCTGAGGTAGCGACGCCGCCTGCGTTGGCGGCCTTGCCCGGGGCATAAAGCACCTTCTTGGTCGCCAAAATCATCTCGATAGCCTCGTTGGTGGTGGGCATATTCGCGCCCTCCGCAATAGCGATGACCCCATTCTTAATAAGCTCCTTAGCGTGCAAAGGATAAATGTCGTTTTGCGTGGCGCAGGGAAGCGCGATGTCGCACTTTACGCTCCAAAGACGCAAATCGTTTTCCATAGACGTAGACTCGTGATACTCCGCGTTTGTGCGCGTTTTGACGTACTCGCTGATACGCAAACGTTTTACTTCCTTTAAGTCCTCGACAAGCTTAAGGTCTACGCCCTCCTTGTCATAAATCCAGCCGTTGCTGTCGCTCATCGCGATAACCTTACCGCCAAACTCCGTCGCCTTTTCCGCCGCGTAAATCGCGACGTTGCCGCTGCCGGAAATAACCACGGTCTTGCCCTTAAAGGACGTGCCGTTGTCTTCGAGCATCGCCTTTGTAAGGTAAACCAAGCCGTATCCCGTCGCCTGCTTGCGAATAAGGCTTCCGCCGTAATCGAGGCCCTTTCCCGTGACCCAGCCTTCGTAGCTGCCGGTGATTTTCTTAAACGTGCCGTACATATAGCCGATTTCACGCGCGCCCACACCTATGTCGCCGGCGGGCACGTCGATGTTCTGTCCCACGTACTTATACAATTCCGTCATAAAGCTTTGGCAAAAACGGAACACTTCCTGCTCACTCCTGCCCTTGGGGTCAAAGTCGGCCCCGCCCTTGGCGCCGCCCATAGGCAGCCCGGTCAGGCTGTTTTTAAAGCATTGCTCGAAGCCCAAAAACTTCATAACGCTTAACGTTACGGACGGGTGGAAGCGGTTGCCGCCCTTGTACGGCCCGATGGCGTTGTTGTACTGGACGCGGTAGCCAAGGTTGACGTGCGCTTGGCCTTGGTCGTCCACCCACGGCACGCGGA
>WRDI01000110.1 GCA_009783515.1 Bacillota bacterium
AGTGAAGTTTCCGCTTGGGAAAAAGACCGAAATAACTCCACAAAAAATGTGCAGTGGCACTTTACTACCGACAACGCAAGAGGAAAGCTAAAATGGCTATACCCGAAAATCTAATTGTGTCAATGTACTAGATTAAAAATGCAGTCGCAATATTAGTTTACCGTTATTTTTGGATAGCGTGGCGATTTGGTTGTATTTTTTGGCAACTTTATGGTATAATTTTATTGCCGGAGCAGTTTATTAAAATTTGGCTGTCGCTTTGTGCTATGCTTTGATTATTGTATGCTGAAAAAAGAAATATTTTTGGGAAAAAAGCAAGGGAATCGCAACTATGATTTTTTTTGATAACGCAAGTACGACACGCGTTTTTGACGAAGTTTTAACTACTATGTCAGACATAAACAGTGGATTTTTCTTCAACCCGTCGGCGTTATATAAAAATGCGCTAGATGTCAAGAATATTTTGGAGGATTCCCGAAAATCGCTGGCTAGTCGTTTGGGAGCACAAAAAAGCGAGCTGTTTTTCAGTTCGGTCGCGAAAGAATCTAACAACTGGATTTTGAATAGCGGCGTTAAAAACAAAAAAGGAAACCTTGTGATTTCAGCGGGCGAGCACGCGTCCGTCTATGATACTGCAATGTACCTAAAAAGCAAGGGACTTGACGTGCGAGTCGCCGCCCTTTTACCGGACGGAACGCTGGATTTATGCGACTTTGAAAGGATGGTGGATAAAAGTACGTCGCTTGTGTCGGTGATTCATGTCAGCAACGAAACGGGCGCAATCAACGACATAGAAGCGGCGGTAAAAATCGTACGTCAAAAGGCTGAGGGCGCGCTTATACACTGCGACGGGGTGCACGCTTTTTGCAAACTTGAGGTTGACGTCAAGGGGTTGGGCGTGGATTTTTATACGATAAGCGCGCACAAAATCGGCGGATCGAAAGGGTGCGGAGCGGCGTATATCAGCGGTAAGGTCAAAATTGCGCCGCTTTTACATGGGGGAGGGCAGGAGAACGGGCTAAGGAGTGGTACGGAGAATGTTCCCGCCGTCGCGGGCTTTGCGCGGGCGGCCGAGGTTTTTGCAAGCAAATATAATAAGCCAAAAGCTGACGCTATATTCGAGTATTTGAAAAAGAGGTTGACCGATTTCGGATTTGTTTATAACGGCGCGGCGCGGCACACTGGATTTATACTCTCGTTGTCCTATGCAGGAATAAAGTCGGAGGTATTACAGCATATGTTGTCGGATAGCGGCGTTTTGATAGGGTTAGGCTCTGCTTGTTCGTCAAAGTCGAAAGAGAATCGGGTGCTGGCGGCAATGGGGCGGAGCAAAAGGGAGATAGAGGGGAATATCAGGCTTAGTTTTTGCGCGAACACTACGATGGAAGAAGCGGTGGCGGCGGCAGAGAAAATTGAAAAAGCGTTAGATATGCTGAGGGAGAAGATGGGGAGATAATGCACAATGGGTGGTTAGGGACCGGGGAATAGTCGGGGGAAGGCAGCTTTAATAAAATAATTTGATGTTCATTGTTCATTATATAATTGCGCATTGCATTGTTTTTGTTACTATGTCAGGTATAGACAGGGGGTTTTAGGTGATTTATGCTCATTGTTTTAGGGAATTTTGATAAACAAGTGAAAACTAACATTAAAAAGGATTGTCAATAATATACGAATGGAAAACGTAATAATTTTAAGGTACGGCGAGCTGCATCTAAAGGGTAATAATCGCGGTTGGTTTGAAAAAAAACTGATCGACGACATTAAAGCTAAACTGAAAGGGATAAGCCACAGCTTTAAACACCAGCGCGGAAGATACCTGATTTCGGACTTTGAGCAGTGCGATTGCGACGTGATTGTCGATAAATGCCGCCGTTGCTTTGGGCTTAACAGCCTGTCGATTGCTTATAAGTGCAAGGCGGATTTAGAGCAAATCGCACAAGCCTGCCTTTTATTGGTTGAAGAAAGAGGGATAAAAAATGGGGTTTACGGCGGTGGCATCGGAGGAAATTACGAAACCTTTAAGGTGGTGTCAAACCGCGCGGACAAAAACTTTGAGTATAACTCTATGCAGCTCAACTCAATAATCGGTGGACGGATTTTGGAGGCAAACGAGGGTATAAAGGTGGACATTCACAAACCGTCCTTCGAGGTCAACATTGACGTAAGGGAGGAAGGGCACGCACTGATTTTTTCCTCCTTTGTCGCATGTGCGGGCGGAATGCCTAACGGTAGCGCGGGCAAGGGGTTATTGTTGCTTAGCGGCGGACTTGACAGTCCCGTGGCGGGGCATATGATGCTGCGGCGGGGTCTTGCTTTAGATGTGTTGCATTTTCACTCCTATCCGTACACCAACGAGCGGGCAAGGCAAAAGGTGGTCGAATTAGCCGAAAAACTCGCCGAATATTGTGGTAAAATCAATTTGCGACTGATTAAATTGACGCAAATACAGGAGAAAATTAAAAGGTACTGCGACGAAAGATATGCCGTTATCATGTTAAGGATGGTGATGATGAGGATTGCCGGCAGCCTTGCAAAACGGTATGGGTGCGGTTGTGTTGTCAGCGGCGAAAGTTTGGGACAGGTCGCCAGCCAGACCCTTGAAAGCCTGACCATAATCGACGCGGCAAGCGGTATGCCCGTTTTTCGGCCACTGATCGGGCTTGATAAGCAGGAAATTATTGATATGGCAAAAATGTTAGGCACTTTTGATATTTCGATTTTACCCTTTGAGGATTGTTGTACGATATTTTTGCCAAAACACCCCGTCACGCGTCCGACACACCTCACTGCCGCTAAAGAAATTGGTAAAATTCCGGATTTGGATGAGTTGATTTTGGCGGCGATAGGGGAGGTTGAAACGGTTGTAATCGGTTAGATTTTAGTGAACAATAAAACAACGCCTTAGCGCAACAATGATGCCGTTATTCATTTTAGCGATAACAACAAAACCATTCATATCGAATTACATCTTAACAAAGCGCAAGCCAAAAGATTATCGAAGCGAATATCTATAAAGACGCAATGGCAATTCTGTTGGCGTCAAGCGGTGGAAGCGAGCTAAAACGGTCTTTGCCTTGTCGCTAACCCTTTCCTAAATAATTTATTTTTGAGAGGGGCAATTCTACTTGACAATGATATTCAAACCTGCTAATCTTATGCATATGTTGCTGTCTCTTTCCAAAAATTGTACCCGTTATCCCGCCGGCAATCATGTACTGCATCGTGTTGCAATTCCGCAAAAATAGTTCTTTTTTGCTTCGGCTGTGGACAGCAACGCTTCGCCATTGATCGTAAACAAGCAAATACGGAGGAGCGAAAACAATTAAAAAATCATAAAAAACACGATGGATTGTAGCTCAGCTGGTTAGAGCACCGCCCTGATAAGGTGATGTTCCGTAGAGCAAACGACTGTTTAAAACTGAATAAAAATAACGATGGATTGTAGCTCAGTTGGTTAGAGCACCGCCCTGATAAGGCGGGGGTCGGTGGTTCGAG
>WRDI01000111.1 GCA_009783515.1 Bacillota bacterium
ACCAACAAAACAAACCCCGCCCCGCCTAAAACAATGCGTATCGCCGCCGCAACCCAAAGCTGCGGTTTCCCGCCCAACCAAAGCTCGGTTCCGAGCCATTTTAACGGGAAAACTATGCCCGCCGCCGCTATAAGAAAAAAAACAGTTGCGAACACTAACGGCTCTGAGTTGACTCTATCTCTAAACTTCTTCTTCGGCTTTTCGGACATTGAGGACTCCTTTTGAGAGAGTATAACATAAAATGGATTAAAATGCTAATAAAAATGGAGAATTTTCAATTCTCCATTAACTTTCTCATTCTCCCCGCCAGTCCCCTTTTATCATAATCCGGCGGAAGGCGGAACTTCCAATTGCCGCCGCCTAATGTAGCGGGCGTATTCATTCGCGCGTCCGAACCGAGCGATAAATAGTCCTGCATAGGGATTATCACGGTATCGGCAGGAGTTGAAAAAGCGAGCTTTATCAGCTCGGAAGCGGGGGTTTTTATCAACTTTTTTCCGGCGGCAACGGCTACCCGCGCCTTAATTGTTTTGTCGAGCTTACTGTGCCAGCCGAAGGCGGTGTCGTTGTCATGCGTGCCCGTATAAACAACGGTGTTTGCCGGACACTTAAAAAAATCCTCGCCGCCCTCAAATTCAAACTGCAAAACCTTAATGCCGGGAAAGCCCGTAAAGGCGAGCAGCTCTTTTACCGTATCGTCTATTACGCCTAAATCCTCCGCAATAATCGCAGCGTTTGGGAGAGATTTTTCTAGTTCGGCGAATAATTCAAATCCGTCGGCTTTCCGCCAAAAACCTTCTGCTGCATCCTTCGCACCGAACGGCACGGAATAATACTCCGAAAACCCGCGAAAGTGGTCAATACGCGCAATATCAAAAATTTTTAAGTTAAATTCTATTCTTCTCAGCCACCACTCATAATTATTCTCGCGCATTTTTTGCCAGTCGTACAGGGGATTCCCCCAAAGCTGGCCGGACGGAGAAAAATAATCGGGCGGCACCCCTGCGACAAACTTAGGCCGCAAATCGCCGTCAAGCTCAAAAAATCTGGGTTCCGCCCATACGTCCGCGCTGTCGTAAGAAACATATATCGGAATGTCGCCTATCAGTTTAATGCCCTTGGTGTTAAGATATGAGCGCAAAGAGTTAAGCTGTTTATAGAAAAAATACTGCAAAAACTTCCAAAACCCGGTTTCTGCGGGGCTTTTTCCGTACCGCTTAATCGCGGCTTCATAAAACTTATCCTCCGCACCCCACTCCGACAGGCTTGTATTGCCATTTTTTTCTTTAATGCAAGAAAAGAGCGCGTAATTATCAAGCCAGCAAGAGTTTTCGGCGCAAAAGTTTATGTAATCTGCGTTTAACACATCAAATCTGGCGTAAGCCTTTTTTAACAGCGAGTAGCGGTTGTTAAACTGCTTCTCATAATCCAACACCCCATCCAAGTCCGCCGCTTCGCACTCCCCGCACGTTAAAAGGTCGTCCGCAATAAGGTAGTCTAAGTCGATAAAATAGGGATTTCCGGCATATGCGGAGGATGACTGATATGGCGAGTCCCCAAATCCCGTCGGATTAAGGGGCAACACCTGCCAATATTTTTGTCCGGCTTCGGCCAAAAAGTCGGCAAACCTGTACGCCTCGTCCCCGAGAGTCCCTATTCCGTATTTGGACGGCAGGGAGGATATATGGAGCAATACTCCCGCGCCTTTCAACTTTTCGCTATTCATTTTTCTCTCTTTAACTAAGATTTCTCCGCTCGCTGCGTTCGGTCGAAATGACACCATCCACCAATCACTAACCACCTAAAAAAACCGCCTTGCGGCGGCCTTTTTATTTATTAGACTTCTTGCAAAATTTAACGTGGTCGGAAAACGCGCGGATTTTTGTGATAGAATCGGCGTTGTTTTCGACGGCAATACTCTTGCGGTATTGACTAGAAAAGAATGCCGGTTCTAGCCCAAAAGACACCGTTAAACGCGCCACGGGAAGTTTTGCAAGAGGTATATTCATGTTACGGAAGCGGTTCCTGTATCGCGTCCCAAGTCAGCGCCAGCTTGGCGTAGCCGGTGAACTCCCAAATACAATAATCTTCGTCAAGGTCCAACTTAAAGGTGTCGACAAAATAAATCTTATATTCTCCGAATTTTACGTCCTTAGTCGTAAAAAGAATTACGTTATATTTTATCTCCGTTTTATCGTTTAGCTTCGTTTTTTTGTAAGTGAAAGTTTGATAATCATTGTCTGTCACACCGTACCTAAAAGCTATCAAAGGGGTGTTTTTAGAGCCGGTTATATCGCGGAAATCATCTTTGTAGAATTCTTTGATTGCGTCTGCTTCTTCGCCGTCGTCGTCTTCAATTTTTTCGGTAGTGACTGTAAAGCCGTCAAACCAGCGGCCTTCCATGATGCCGTACATCATCGAATATTTGATTGAGTCGGTAAACGCTTTGTAAATTTTTTCGGAGTTCTCCACGCTTGGGCCTGCTCCGGTTGCCGGCGTCCCGTCAAACGCATAATAGCCGGACGTTATAATCTGAACGGCGCCGGGCTTTTCGATAATGCCCTTCTTAGGGTTGGCGGCGTTTGGTACCAGCCAAAGAATTGCGAAAGCGAGTATGGCGGCAACGGTAACCCACATCAATATCGACGTCAAAAAGCGGGCTATGTCAAATTTTTTATCACTCTTGTTTTTTATCACTTTATTAAACCTCTGTTTGCACGGATTTTGTAATTTTACAGCATTAATTAAGCCTTGTCAACTTAATGCGGGACATTATCGGCGGTTTTTGAAGACATTTTGTCCGAAAGCGCTTTTTTTGCCTGTTCCGCCTTAAAAGCAAGGCGGGCGTCCATCTTACGGATAATCTCCGGCAGCTCCTCGCCGTTAAACAGCGCTTCGACTTCTTCGTTATAAATAGTTTCTTTTTCGATAAGCAGGCGCACCATTTTGTCTAAGACCTCTCGGTTGGCGTTAAGCGCGTCTAAGGCGCGTTTGTGCGCGGTTTCGATTATCGACTTGACTTCCTTGTCTATAACGGCGGCGGAGGCCTCGCTGTAGGTGTGGGTTGATTGATAGTCCCTGCCTAAAAAGACTTCCTGCGACGTCCCTAGATAAACAGGCCCTATCTCCGTGCTCATACCCCATTCGGTGACCATTTTGCGGGCCCTGTCGGTCGCGCTCTTAATGTCGCCTATCGCGCCTGCATCGACATCCTTGATAACGATTTCCTCGGCGGCGCGCCCGCCCATAGTCATCGCGATGTCGTCAAGCAGCTTGTTCATAGTCATATTAAGATAGTTCTCATCGTTATCGGGGCGCGACATCGTATACCCGCCGTAGGGGCCGCGCCCTATTATCGAAACCTCGTGTACGGGGTCGCAATATTTCATACAATGCCCTACCACCGCGTGCCCTGCTTCGTGGTACGATAGCGAACGTTTTTCCATCTCGGTGACGACTCGGGATTTCTTTTGCGGG
>WRDI01000112.1 GCA_009783515.1 Bacillota bacterium
ACGCCCCCGCTTCGCAAGTTTCCGTCTCGGCAAAAATCCGCTCGTTATCCGACCATGGTTAGTTTTGTTGGAAAGTCTAATGAAAAAAGCCCCGCCGACGTCGTAGGGCAGGGCAATTTTATACTTAGACATTCAACGTCTATTTACAATTTGCTTCCCTACGCGAGTATTAACTCACAGGTTCGAAGGGATTGGCTATCGAAATAGACTTTACCGTCAATTCCGTCGGGCCATCTCAGCGCGGATTACGCGCACCCCCAGCGTTTTTTTATATTATACATTATTGCGCTCATGGGTGTCAAGCGAATTTAGGGGAGCAGTGTAGAGAGTGAAGTGTGGAGTGTGGAATGTGGAGAATGTAGTTAAGATTGGGATTAAGATAAGTGTATATTTGCGATGATATTTAGGGTATATTTGCGCAAAACTGTCGATTTTTAGCACAAATATCCGTTAGTATAAAGGCGCAATACAAATCGTGTAAAGGCGCGATACAAACGAGGCCGTACGGAAAGCGGTAATATCGCCGGTTTTACTTTAATACACCATAAAGAATATTGTTTCACATAGCGCACTAAATCATTGTGTGTTGAAGTTAGACCTTAACACTACTCTCCAAAAAACGTTTGCTTTTTCCATCAAAATGCTGTTTAATAACCTTATGCAGTTTGTAAAGGAGACATTTAAATATCTTAAAAAGTCGTTTTTCGCGCTGCTGGTACTAGCCGCCGCGCCTGCTTTTATATTAGGGCTGATGTTTCCGCCGTTTTCGGGGGTAAGCTTTATTCCGCTTTACGTCCAAACCCCAGCCGCAAATTTCGTGAGTATCTTTTGGATGATTTTCTCAAAACGTGGTATATCGCATATCTACCCTGCAATACTTGCGTTGCCCGTGTTTATCGTTTTTGCCGCTTTCATTTTTTCAGTCATAGAAAAGCATTTTAAGACGGGTAAATTGATGTTGCACCGCCCTTTTTACTCGGTCAACAACAGCCTTTTGACGATTTTAAAAATAATCCCGCTTGCCCTCGCCCTAATCGCCGTTTTACTGCTGGTACAAATTTCGCTATCGTCATTGGTGAGGCTTGTGGTTACGGGTGTGGAAGGGTTCCCGCGGGTTTTCGACTGTATCTGGATTGTCATCATTGCCGCGCTGTTCTTTTTTGTGTCCATAGCCGTAACGGTTTTTATGGGGGTGTGGGCGGTCATTATCCAGATTTTCGGTTTTTCGTTCGCCGAGGCGTTTGTCGAGGCGATGCGTACGGTAGGTAAGAGATGGCTGCCTCTCATTTTAGGCATGGCTGTGCCCATAATTATTTTGATTACTCCGCTTGTAGTGCTTAATTCACTGCCGCCTGAGTGGATTCCCGAAATTGTCAAAGCAATAGTGGGTATGGCGGCGCATTTGCTCGTCATCGTATATTATTTCGCTTATGTGATGGTTTCGACGTTTAATCTTGCCAATCTCGAGCGACGGGACACAAGGTCGATAGTACCGAGGAATATCAGGTACATTAGGTAGTTAGCAATGTTCAATGCGCAAGGCTCAATGAAGGGTTAATTTGAGTAATATACCTTAAGCGCCAAGCATGGTGCGCTCTGAAAAACGCAACTAAAAAATGCTCAATGTTCAATGCTCAATGCTCAATGAAGGATAAATTTAAGTAATGTACCTTAAGCGCTAAGCACGGTGCGCTCTAAAAAACACAACATTAATTGAGCATTGAGCATTTCGCATTGAGCATTAAAGCTATTATTTCTATTTGCGGGAGGGTCGAAAATCATGTCGGTAAAAAATGCAATAAGGATATTAATAGGCAGATTTGGCGTTGTCTGGGGGATAATGCTGTTCGTCGCCGTATATTTGGTCATTCTGATTTCGGCGAGCCTTGTTTTTACCACCCCAATGGTCGCGGCGTTTCGCGAAGCGGGGCTGTTTGACAGGATAGAAGAGCTTTTCGGGCTTATGCTTAATAGCGCGTTTACCCTTAATAACGTCATCGAAAAGATAGAGGAAATTTGGGCAAGCGTAACGAAGGCGTATCAAGCCGACGTAAAAATTCAGGTCAATACTTTTTTGTTGATAACGCTTGTAATAGTGCTTTTGAACAAATTTTTAATAGGCTTTTACGAGCTGCCCGCCCTGGAGTGCTTGGAACATAAAATGTCCTCGAACGCAAAATTATCCTTTTTCGGCCGTTTTGTAGCTAATTTGCGGCGCTCCCTTACCTTTGTGCTGATGAAGATGCTGTACGCGATTATCGCAGACGCGATAATTATTGTTATTATTTACGGGCTTTTTCAGCTTTGGGGGCTTAACCCCGCGCTTACGCTGTTTTTGCCGTTTATAATAATGATTGCGATTATTTTGCTGTTGTCGCTACGGTATTCACTGTTCGCCGGCTGGGGGCCGGCGATGGTGACCGGCAAAAAGAAGGTTTTAGCGGCGTTTAGGGAGTCCGTCGTGTACTGCTTTAATAATTTTGGACGAACTTTTGGTGGAATGGTGATAGCGTGGACGTTGATTATTGTCGTCAACGTATTATTCGGCCTTCTTACGGTTTGGGCGGCTCTTGTTTTGACGATTCCCGCCTCCATGGCGTTATCTGTGCCCTCAATATGACGGTGTATTACGCCAACACGGGGAGAAAGTATTATATTACGGATGAGAATATACAGTAGGTATCAGGTACAAGGTATCAGGTATTAGGTATTAGGTATTAGGTATTAGGTAAAAGATAATTTTGTTCAAACTGACCCCCTTTCATACTATACGAAAAAAGCGAATAGTTTTATTAAAAATAGACCTTAACCTGATACCTGATACCTCGACTTTCACTGGCTATTAAAAAAGAGCGGATTTTTACCGCTCTTTTTTAGTGTTATTAGAATTTAGAGATTATAAAATTCTTACCCTGACTACTCCCGCGACGTCCGTAAGCGCCGAAGGACAAACGCCCCTTTGACCGGGTGCGGCATAAGTATCGTAGTCAAAAATCGCGTAGCCATACTCTTTTTTGGTACCCGCGGCAAAACGCTTGACCTTTATGCCAAGTTTGGCTGTTTCGGCGACAATGTCAAGCGCGCCCTTGTAAATCACGGTTGCGCGGCTACATCCGCAGTTGCACCGCTCAAGACGCACGTTGGGGAAGTTGACGGAATTTCTGATATTGCCGTTGTCCAAAAAGTCGCACATTTCTTCCGCCGCCATAACCGCGCAGTTATCCTCCGCTTCGGGGGTGCTGGCGCCAAGGTGGGGAATGGTGACGATATTTTCGATTCCTAAAAGGTCGCCGGACGGAAAATCGGTGACGTATCGGTTGATTTTCTTGCTCTGCAGTCCTTCGATTATCGAGTGGTTGCAGCAAAGCTCGCCGCGCGCCGCGTTGATTATGTTAACGCCGTTTTTACAAAGCGCGAGGGTGTCTTTGTTTATCATGCCCTTCGTGGCGTCGTTAAGCGGGACATGCAGCGA
>WRDI01000113.1 GCA_009783515.1 Bacillota bacterium
ACGAGAAAAGAGAACTACGAAAAATACTGAGCGAAATTAGGCAGTGTATCGTCGATAGAGGCGTCAAGGAAAGACTTGTGACGGACAAACTTTTGGCTTGTTTGGGCGGGATTAAGCGGGTGTTTTGCTATGTTTCGTTTGGGTCTGAGATTAGTACGCATGGGTTTATCGAATATTTTATCAAAAATAGGGAAATCGCCGTGCCGCGGACGGAGGGCGGAGTAATGAAGCCGCTTAAGCTGTTGTCGTACAAAACCTTGGAAACCGACCGCAAGGGTAATCTTTTGTATGCGAGCCTTGGTGAGGGTTTGGAGTGTGACGCGGCGGTAGTCCCCATGCTTGGATTTGACAAAAACTGCTTTCGCCTTGGCTACGGCGGTGGCTTTTATGACAGGTTTCTGCGCGATTACAAGGGAAGAAAGATAGGGCTTGCGTTTGACGAGCAACTTTGCGAAAGCCTCCCCGTAGAGGAGTTTGACGTGCCGCTTGACATAATTATCACGCCGTCGGGGGAGTATTGCGGCAAGAAAAAATAGGGGCAGATGAAACAATCGCCACAAGCAGGCGGTTTGACTTGATTTTTTGTGCAATTTATAATATATTTCATATAAAGATAATCGAAAAATAGCTCATCTGCAAAAATAATAACGCGGGAGATAAAAACGTGTCGAATACTATATGCATAAAACGTGTACAGCCAAAAGACGATGAAACATTCCTTAAAAAACATGAACGAATATTTTTATTGACGGGTTTGAGAATGCGACCGATATTAACGAATAATGACGGTTGGTCGATTTATAATTCTATTGACGGAAAAGCGTATGAGATCACTTCTCAAAGGCGCGAAGCGGAAGGGAATAGCATTCTTGGTTCAGATGATATTGTTGATTTTATACCTACAAACAATAATAAAAATCCGTATTTTTATGAATTTTTTAAGCGGTATAAATGGAATCAAGAATATATACTTTCCGTTCAAGATGAGTATAAAGAGCCACTTATTGAGTTAATAGAAGATTTTATTAAAAGTTCAAAATGCAAGATAATAGTATTTTATTGCCGTATGCAAGAACCGGCAAAAGAACGCTATATAGGCGTTATACCGTTCAAAAAATTTGTTAAACTTTTAGATAATGGAAAGATATTGCATAATGTAGCATATTTTGTCGGTGGAAAGTGATAAATGACAAGCACGATTTGTGCGAGGGTATCAATGTAAACCACCCCGCCCCCTATCAAGTAAGCATTCGTGGGGCACCCCTCCGAGGGAGGGGAATTTATGTGGACAGGCCGAATATAAAACCGCTGCCACACAAAATACAAACCACCAAAAGGACGTAAAATGAGGATAATCGGCGGAAAATTAAGAGGGAAGCGGCTAACTTCGCCCGAGGGGACGAAGGTGCGGCCAACGACGGGCAGGATTCGTGAAACCGTGTTCAATATTTTGTCAAGCAAAAACGCGCTGACGGGGGCGCGGGTGCTGGATTTGTTTTGCGGCAGCGGCGCGCTTGGTATCGAGGCGCTCAGCCGCGGCGCTAAAGAGGCGGTTTTTATTGATAAAAGCCGCGAAAGCATTAAGGCGACCGTACAGAATTTAGCGGCGTGCGGGATTACTGCGCGGGGCGGGCAAAACGAGGGACGAGGGCTTGCCCAAACCACGGCGGTGCAAAAACAGGCGGGGAAAAGGAATAATACCCCGTCGAATGAGGAACATACGCTTTCGGTTAGTGACGGAGGTTTTGCAGAGGGCGCAGCGGACGGCGCGGCGGAGCTTGCAATGGGGGATATTACGGGGGGTGCTGCAAAACCTGTAACGCGGGTGTATAACACCGATTTTGCGGTCGCTCTGCGCAAATTAGAGGGCGAGCAATTCGACCTGATTTTTTTGGATCCGCCCTATTTCGACAATTTGGAGCAAAAGTGCCTTGATTTAATCGAAAAACACAGCGTTTTGGCGGCAAACGGCATGATTGTTTTCGAGCATCACGGCAAAAATGACTTGTCAAAACACGCGCAAGGGTATATAATAGATACGCGCAAGTTCGGGAGCATATTGATCAGTTTTTTACAAAAGGAACATGGGATATAATATGAATGCAGTGTATCCGGGCAGCTTTGACCCATTCACACTTGGGCACCAAGACATAGTAAGGCGGGCAGCGGCGCTTTTTGGAAGGGTTTTCGTGGCGGTCGCCGAGGACACGGGCAAGCAAACCGCCGATTTAACCGCACGAGTGGAGTTAGCACGCCTTTCCCTTGCTCATATTCCGAATGTAACGGTGATGGGGTATGACGGACTGACCACCGACTTTGCAATCGACAACAAATGTGGCGTGATTGTGCGCGGGCTAAGGGATAACTCCGACATTTTATATGAAAAAACATTATACCATGGATACAAAAAATTGGCGGCGCAAAAAAACACGGACATTGAGATAGTTTATTTGATTTCGCACCTTCCCCACGTTTCGTCCACCGCCGTGCGGCGCCTCATAAAAGAGTGCAAGGACGTAAAGGAATACATAAGCGAAACAATTTTGGAAAAGGTAATAAATTTATATAAGCCGACA
The DNA here is from genome assembly GCA_009783515.1 of Bacillota bacterium. GTDB lineage: Bacteria > Bacillota > Clostridia > Christensenellales > Pumilibacteraceae > WRAF01. The sequence continues at coordinate 2,577 of WRDI01000113.1, forward strand.
ATAAAATAATAGAGGCGAACACTGTTCGCCCTTACGGGATACCGGGTTACTGGCGGACGACCAATGGTTGCCCCTACGGTTTGAGCAACCCCCAATTTACCTGCGTTTAGACAAAGCTGTTATTATAAGAAAGTCAAACACATAAAAATCAATAACCCGAGTTAACGCCACATTATCTAAATCGGCTCCACAAAAGACGGCAAGAAAACGGCAATAAAAAGGACATAAAAGGAGCAAACCCGCATGAATGTGATGGATCTTTTGCACGAATTAGAGGAAGAATTGACCGACAAAAGATTTGGGAAAAAAGATCCGAGCCGCTGCATAGCCATAGTAGAACAGATGAAGGAAATGCTGCCCGCCGCCCTTGACGAATCCGACTACATAATCCAAAAACAGCGGCAGATACTTAAAAACGCCGACATCGTGGCAAAAAACACGCTTAAGGCGGCCGAGGAAAAGGCCGACCATCTTGTGGGGACGACCGACATTTTGCGCAAGGCGGAGGACGAAGCAAAAAAAATGCTTGACAAAACGGCAGGGCGGTGCGATCTTTTGGTAAAAAAGACTAAGGAGCATTTGGATGTGATGTTTGTCGAAACGGAACAGTTTTTGCTTTCCAGCCTTAACATGATTCGGACAAACCGCGCAGAATTACGCGACGCCATGCTGATAAAAATCAGGGATTGACCGGTTTTGGCATAGGCTGCCGTTTGAGGGTTGCCGCGCGATTTTTTGCCATAAACAAGTACTATGTCAGGCATAGGCAGTGGGTTTTTCGGCAAATACATCATTCAATCCAAAAATTTGTATTACCGTCTACTGATATAACCTTACCGTTTTTGAAAGTGATGATATGATTTTCATATATATTTTTGTGAACAAATCTGCTC
>WRDI01000114.1 GCA_009783515.1 Bacillota bacterium
ACGGGCGGACAAATGGCGCCCACCACGCTCGAGGGCGTAAAGGCTTCGACCTGCCCGAGGGGGCGTGATATTAAGTTAAACGGCAACCCTATCAAGATGAGCGAGATGTTAGCGACGCTTGACGGCCCCGCTTATATCGAAAGGACGGCGTGCAACACCCCCGCAAACGTGCGTAAAACCAAGGCGGCGATTAAGAAGGCGTTTGAGTACCAGATTGCCAAAAAGGGCTTTTCGATAATCGAGGTGCTTTGCACCTGCCCCACAAATTATTCTATGACCCCGCTCGCGGCGCAGGAATTTGTCACAAAGCGGGCGATAGAGTTTTATCCCTTGGGCGTGTACAAGGACATCGGCAAGGAGGAGGGGAAATAATATGAAAAAGATTATTATCAGCGGCTTTGGCGGTCAGGGCGTGCTGTCCTTGGGTAAGTTTATTTCGTATTCGGCGATTGCGCAGGGGCTTAACACCTCGTGGCTGCCCTCTTACGGGCCGGAGATGCGCGGAGGCACGGCAAACTGCTCGGTCATTTATTCCGAGGGTGAGATTGCGGCGCCCGTTATCGACTATCCCGACGTCTTGTTTGCCTTTAACGAGCCGTCATTGGTCAAGTTTGGGAAGAAAGTGGCGCCCGGCGGCATTATTATCGTCAACAGCAACATTGTAAAATTGAATTGCGAGAGGACGGACGTGCGGTTTTTCAAGGTGCCCGTGGACGAAATGGCGGAGAAGATTAACAAACGCGGCGGGAACATTATCATGCTTGGGCTGCTCCTTTCCATTTTGGGCGATTTGAAAGAGGAGAGCGCGATAAAGGCGATAAAGCAGGTTTTTGAAAATAAGCCGGAGGTAATAGAGCCGAATTTGGTGTGTTTGAGGGCGGGGATTGAATACGCGAAAGGCATGATGGCGTAGGAAAAAAGAACAATAATGTAAGGCGACTGATAACGGTCGCCTTATGTTTTGTAAAGGGGAGTTATAGTGAGGGGCAGGCATTAGGGAAAGGGAGGCTAAATCAATTCGCCGATATTCTCTATCACATAATCCGCACCCGCTGCGGAAAGCTCCGCCCGCCCGCCGTAGCCGCACAAAACACCCGCGCATTTTATCCCCGCAAGCTTTGCACCCAAAACGTCGTATTTACGGTCGCCCACCATCAGCGTTTTATTTTTGTCAAGGCTTAGAGCGCTAACACAGGCGGTGATAATATCGAATTTTTCGCAAAACTTCCCCGCCATATCCGCCCCTTGTATAAAGTTGAAATATCCCTTAAGCCCAAAGCGCTTTAGTATACTTTCGGCGTAAATTTGCGGCTTAGAGGTAGCAAGACATATTGACGCTCCCCTCTCGGCTAAAACCTTAAGCGCGTCCTTGGCCTTTGGAAAGACAGCGCACTGAAAAATACCCTTTTCGGCGTACCTTTGACGGTATCGCATCGTGACTTCCATAGATTTTTGTTCGTCGAAGCCATAATTGTTGAACATGGAGATATGTATCGGAGGACCGATAAAGCTGTTCAGTTTTTCCTCGTCGTTTTCGATGATGCCGTAGAAGCTCAGAGCGTATTTTAAGCTGTCGACAATGCCCGGCTTAGAGTCGACAAGAGTTCCGTCAAGGTCGAACAAATAGGCTGCAAAGTTTTTCATGGACTAATTATAATCAAACGGCGCAAAAAAGTAAAGTAAGTCGGAAGTTCATACGCTTAAAATCGCTTTCTAAATAAAAAAAAATGTGTTATAATATTGTGTCAAAACACATAAAGGGAACGATTATGGACAATAAAACAAAGGAAATCTGGCAGGATGTCTTGCCGCTGTTAGAAAAAGAGCTTACGATACTTAGCTACGACGTCTGGATTAAAACTTTGGATGCCGCGGGAGTCACGGACGGGCGGCTGGTTTTGGCGGCGACGGGCGAGGCGGCGGCGGATTTTGTGCGTACCCGTTATTACGACCTTATCAAGCGCGCCCTTTTGATGACCGAATGGGGGCTATCCGACGTCGAGATTGTTTCAAGCGACAAGCTGAGGGATATGCCATATATCGAGATCGCAACCCCAAAGGACGCCGCGCAGGAGGAAGTGAGGCCACAGGAGCCTATTTCTATCAACCCGCGCTATAATTTTGAGAATTTTGTGGTGGGCAAATCAAATAGATTGGCTTACACCGCCGCCCGTGCCGTCGCCGAGGAGCCGGGCACGCGCTATAACCCGCTGTTCATTTACGGCGGGGCGGGACTTGGCAAAACCCACCTTATGCACGCCGCGGGCAGCTATATCAAGCTGTCGCGACCGGATTTGCGCATACTTTTTGTCACCAGCGAGAAGTTTGTGAACGACCTCGTGACGCACATAGGGATAGGGCACAAAAGTAGCACTTTTAGGGAGAAATACCGCGGCGCAGACGTCCTAATGGTAGATGATATCCAGTTTATCGCGGGCAAAACCGCCACGACGGAGGAGATTTTCCATACATTTAACGAATTGTACGACACCAATAAGCAGCTTATTTTTACGTCCGACCGTTTTCCCAAGGATATTCCCGACATAGACGAGAGGTTGCGCTCCCGCTTTGAGTGGGGGTTTACCGCCGACATCCAGCCGCCCGACCTTGAAACGCGAATTGCCATTCTGCACAAAAAGGCGCAGGCGTTAAAGCACAATGTGCCCATGGAGGTATTGAGTGCGATGGCGGAGGCGGAGGGCGTTAAGGATAATGTGCGCAAGATGGAGGGACTCTTGAATAAAGTACTGATGCTGGCGCAGCTGGAAAACTCGCCGCCCTCCATCGAGCTTGTTGTCGAAGCGGCGAAGGATTACGGCGCGACGGAAATGGGGATTTTGAGCGCTGAGGACATTATTGATGCGACCTGCCGGTTGTTTGGGGTGAAAAAGAGCGACCTTATCGGCAAAAAGAAGAACCGCGAGATTGTCGAGCCACGCCAACTTTGTATTTACTGCATAACCGAGTTACTTAATATGCCGCTTGCCGCGATAGGAAAGCTGTTCGGCGGGCGTGACCATACCACTGTGCTGTACGCGCGGGACAAGATTATAGAGCGGCTTAGGGACAACGCCAAAACGCGGGTGGACGTAGAGAATATCAGGAATATGGTGAATAAGAGGTAGATACTAAGGTATATTCAGGTAAAGCCGGCGCTTTATACGGGGTCTTTTAGCGCAAATATCCGTTTGTATAAAGACTATACTAACGAAATCGTACGGAAAGCGGTAATATCGCCGGTTTTACGTGAATACATCATAATTCGCATTTTGATTTTACATATTCTGCGGCGTCATATTTAACGTAAAATCGTCATTTAAAAAGGTTTCCCTAAAAATCTTGCATATAACGCTGCATTCAAGCCAAGGAAACGGGAGCAGT
>WRDI01000115.1 GCA_009783515.1 Bacillota bacterium
AATGAGCATATTCGCTCAAAGGATAATCAATGGACTTTCGGCAAACCAAATGATAAAACGGGCTATATGGAAATTGCTGGCGAAAGAGTACACCGTATAGTTGCGACTGCTTTTTTCGATGAGCCGCCAAACAAAGACTATGTCGTTGATCACATAGACACAAATAGGCGAAACAATAGACCCGAAAATTTGCGCTGGGTAACAAAATTTGAAAACATCTTTTTAAATCCAATAACTCGCAAAAAAATTGAATATATTTGCGGTTGTTCAACTGAAATGATATTAAACGACATAACTATTTTGCAGAAAAAAATAAATTTGACACAAGAGTTTTCGTGGATGCGAATAGTTAATGAAGAAGAAGCACAAGCAAGCAAAGAAAGATTATTATCTTGGGCAAAAAGCGATAAAAAGCCATCAGGTGGCACGATGGGCGAATGGGTTTTTACTCAACAAAAAGAGCTGGCGACAGAAGAACAGCAAGAACAGGCGGTTTCTGTTTCTATGAGTGACCAAGAACAATATGCTTTTGGTAATGAAAAGTCAGAACTATTAGAAATGATTTCAAACGAAGCAGATGGCAGCAAAAGGGCTGAAACAATAGAAAAATTATTAAGAGTATGCGAGCCTACTATATCTACTTTTCATCGCCGCAAGCACGCGCAGGTTGTTTGCCCTGTATCTCGAAATGGCGAATGTGGTGTGTTAGACTGCATATATTGTAAATACCACTTTGAAGCGGATGAGCGTGAAATTTGCGGGTGCTTCGGCAAATCTGGAATAAGAACCTATGAGGACTTGTTAAGTGTTATTGATGTTCAACGAAAGGATGAACAGATTATAAGTATTACTTATGATAAAGGGGAAAAACAAGAAACAAAAAAGTTTGAGTATTATGACGCAGATGCATTTGGCAAAACATTATTTGAACTTTGGGACGAAAGGAACGGCGACAAAGTAATAGCGCATAGTATTGTTAGCGAGTGGTATGCGCTTATTGAGGAAAACCCAAGAGAAGCATTGGTTGCAAAAGGGTCCGTATATGCCAGACTAAGTCGAAACATTGAGGATTTGCCCAATAATACGGTTCGCACTATATTTGGATACGAGAACAAAGAGTGGAAAGAAGTAAAAGAGGAATAACGAAATAGCGGATAAGGATTAAAAAGCAAAATCGAAATATGTTTTAACGACATGGGATTAAAATGGGAAAAACACTGACGGTTTCACAACTTAATAACTATATCAAGGGCGTTTTTGACGACGAATTGTTTTTGCAGGACATCACTGTCACGGGGGAGATTTTTGAGTTTAAGGTGGCGGGCAAAAACAGCTATATCACCCTGAAGGAGGGCGAATGCTCGCTGTCCTGCGTCTATTTTTCGTCCATCGTGGAGTACAAAACAGGGCAGAAGGTGTGTGCTACGGGGCGCGCCGCGTTCTATCCAAAAAGCGGCAAAATGTCCTTTAATATCGCCGCGTTGAAGCTGACGGGGCGGGGGGAGCTGCTTGCCCGTTTAGAAGAAACCAAGGCGAGACTGCAAAAGGAGGGCGTTTTTGACAATCGCCGCTCCTTGCCCGTTTTGGTGAAAAACGTCGCGATTTTGACAAGCAGCGAGGGCGCGGTAATCCACGACTTCTTAGAGGTCGTTAAAACACTCAACTATTTGCGCGTTACGGTTTTTGACATACGAGTGCAGGGTGAAGGTGCAAATAAGCAGATTATAAGTGCTATGTCAGACATAGGCAGGGGGTTTTTCGACTCATTTGACGTGATTTTGCTTGCGAGGGGGGGCGGCGGCGCAAACGATTTGAATGAATTTAACAGCGAGGAACTGGCGAGGAATATCCATAAAAGTAAGGTTCCCGTCGTTTCCGCGATTGGGCATGAGACCGATTTTACGTTAAGCGACTTTGCCGCGGACATCCGCGCGGGGACGCCAAGCATAGCGGGCGGGCTTATCGTGGAGAATAATCGGCTGTTTTTTGAAAGATTTTTTGCGGCGGTCACGGTTGCCTTTGACAGGGTGAAATTGCTTTATCGGCGGAAGCTGACAAGGTTAAGCGGCTGTGCGAGGAAAGGACAGGACAAGCTATACGGCAAGAACCGCAAGGCGTACAATTCGATTGTTTTCACCGCTTTAAATATTCACACGCGGACGAAAAAGCTGTACCAAAAAAGGCTGAATAAGTGTGCGGCGGAAAATAACAGACAATACCAAATTTTGAGTGGCAAGGCGGTGAAAGCAGAAAATCAGGTGCGCGTTTACGGCGCAAAATTGGGCGAGTTGAACCCTGCAAAAATCCTGTCCAAAGGTTACGCCAAAATATACAAGGACCATAGGGCGGTCAAACTCTCGCGGGACTTGACAGGCGGCGACGATATTCAAATCCTAATGTCGGACGGCAAGGCGGAGGCAGTGGTGAAGTAGAGTTTTTATGAATATGTTGTAGGATGTGGCTCTAAAAAAACATCGCATCACCTCGCATAAAGGAATATATTCAATACTTAACAAGACAATATGTTTTTTTTCGTCAAAGGAGTCTTTCGAGAGATTTATTTGTCATCCTGAGCGAAGCGAAGGATGACAAATAAGGCTGAAGCCATTCCTGAATATTACGCCAACGTCTTGCCAAATCATCATTCATTCAAAAAAGCATTCAATGTTCTAAAAGAAAACGAAAAATAAAGGCGGTTAATATGGATTTTGAGAAAAAACTTAAAGAAATAGAGGCAATCTCGGCGCGATTACAATCCGACGACATCGGGCTTGACGAGGGTATCGCGCTTTTTGAAAAGAGCGTGATTTTGACAAAGGAATGCCTCGCGTATTTGAGTGAAAGCAAGCAAAAAATCGAAACAATCAAGCGCGACCTCGACTTACTTTTAAGCGACGGTGACTAAAATGGATTTTGCCGAAAGCTATAAAAAATACCGCGAATTGTTCGAGAGGTATTTAGATAAACAGTTGGCGGTTATGCGCGGGAATTCGCCCTCCGCCGCGCTGTTTTCGGCTGTGGAGTACGCGCTTAAAAACGGCGGAAAACGACTACGTCCCGTGCTGTATTTAGCAGTTTATGATTTTTTGACGGGCGGGAAATTATTGCGTGATGGTGAAAACGAGGAGGCATCATGTGGCGGTGTGG
>WRDI01000116.1 GCA_009783515.1 Bacillota bacterium
CAAGTCCAGCCCGGCCGAATCTTCGCCCGCCAAAATACTGAAGTACGCCCTTGACGCCACCATCGCCGCGTTGTCGGTACATAAAACGGGCGGCGGATAAAAAATATTAAAACTTTCCGCCTGCCCGATTTCGCCCAGCCGCTCCCTTAAGTATCCGTTTGCCGCGACACCCCCCGCGAGTACTATCGTATCGTAACCCCGCTCCTTGGCGGCGTAGCGGGCAGTTTCGACCAACAAATCCACCGCCTGATGCGTAAAACTTGCGCACACGTCGGCGACATTTACTTCCTCTCCGCGCATTCTCGCCGTATTCAAATAATTGACGACTGCGGTTTTCAGCCCCGAGTAGCTTAGTTTTAAACGCTTGTCGATTCCCCTATTGTGCTTGTAAAAATTGATAACGGGCTTTCCCTCTCTTGAAAGCCGGTCGATTTCCGGCCCTCCCGGGTAGGGGAGCCCAAGTAGCCTCGCCACTTTGTCGAATGCCTCGCCGATTGCGTCGTCCACCGTTCCGCCGATCATCCGGTAGTCATGGTAATCGAGTACTTCGATAATACTTGTGTGCCCCCCGCTGGCTGCAACGGCGAGGAACGGCGGTGTCGCTCCCGACTCCTCATGCGCACCGATGAAATTCGCGCAAATGTGCGCTTCGATATGGTTCACCTTGATAAGCGGCAGCCCGAGCGCATACGCCGCCGCCTTAGCAAACGAAACGCCGACCAACAGTGCGCCGGCCAAGCCCGCCCCGTGCGTTACGGCAATAGCATCTAAGTTTTCCGCTTTTATCCCCGCCTCCGCCAAGGCCTCGTTTGCGACCGCGTTAATCGCAAGCAGATGATTGCGCGAAGCGACCTCCGGCACCACGCCGCCGAAAGAGCGGTGCAATTCAACCTGCGAAGAAATAACGTTAGAAAGCAGACTGCGGCCGTTAACCACAACCGCTGCCGCCGTCTCGTCGCAAGAGGTTTCTATCCCTAAGATTGCGACGCTTTTTTTGCTTTTCAGCTCTCTGAACTTTTTTTGCGCGATACCTTGATACATTTTCTGTTTCCTAACATTATAATCCTTTCGCCATGCCTTGTCAAATCATTCACACTTTCCTCGTCGGTGAATATGATATAATTAAGAGCCTCTCCTTCGTACATAATAAACGGCCGGACGCACAAAAATTTGCCGGTCGGGAAGGAGAATTTTATTATGTATAACAGAAATTGCGCAAACAACGGCGGCCGCGGCAACGGCAACGGCAACGACAACGACCAGGGCCGCGGCAACGAAAACGACCAAGGGCGCGGTGAAGGGCGCTGCCACAAGGAGCCGTGTAGGTCTAACCCCCACGAGTACTCCTACGACAAGGTGGTTGCTACGTGGAAGACGGTTCGCCACTACAAAATCACCACCTTCGATACCATCGAACCCGTTTGCACGGACGGATTGTGCGACGACGATATGAGGGATTGCGTTGGCGGCGACTGCTGCACGGACTGCAGGCGGTAGTGAGGAGTGCGCGGCGGGCAGTTTTTTCACAAATGGGAGCGGGCGGTTTGCGATTTTTTTGCAAACCGCTCCTTTTTTGTTTAGCGGGTTCGTCTGTATTGATCAAGGATTTTCGTATGTGATCGTTTATTGTTTTTGCAATCGCGAAAAAATAGTTACAAAATTCTCACTATAAATTATTGACAACGCTTGTTGTGTTGTGATATTATACACAGGCTGTCTGCCCGGGATGCCGGGTATTTTTTGGCGGCATCGCAACGGATGTTGCGTAATGCGTACATTGAAAAGTGAATAGGAAAGTATAAGTAAGAGTGGACAGTGGACAGTGGACAGTGGACAGTTATAGCGGATATATCTGCTGCAACCGTCAACCGTCAACGGTCAACCGTCAACTCAAAAAAAAGGTGAAACACAAACAAAGTCAATAATTTTTTGTGAAATTTATCAAACAGTCAGTACGATATGTTTGAGCTAATTAAACTCGGAATTGGTGTGGCGTATGTTTTTGCGTAATTTGACGAGGATTTTCGAGATATTTTTTCGATTGCCGACGAAGGGCGTAGCATCGCTACGAACGAGGCGGGAATCTGGAAAAGAGCCGAAAAGGCCGTCAAATTACCAAAACAAATACGCCAAGCCAATTTCAAAAAACCTAAGAGTTTGATTCTGGCTCAGGATGAACGCTGGCGGCGTGCTTAACACATGCAAGTCGAACGCGTGCAGCAATGCACGAGTGGCGGACGGGTGAGTAACGCGTGAGCAACCTGCCTTTCTCTGGGGAATAACGTTTAGAAATAGACGCTAATACCGCATAAGACCACGGCGCGGCATCGTGCAGGGGTCAAAGATTTATTGGAGAGAGATGGGCTCGCGTCCCATTAGCTAGTTGGTAGGGTAACGGCCTACCAAGGCTACGATGGGTAGCCGACCTGAGAGGGTGATCGGCCACACTGGAACTGAGAAACGGTCCAGACTCCTACGGGAGGCAGCAGTGGGGAATATTGGGCAATGGAGGCAACTCTGACCCAGCAACGCCGCGTGAAGGAAGAAGGTTTTCGGATTGTAAACTTCTGTCGCAGGGGAAGAAGAATGACGGTACCCTGTAAGAAAGCCCCGGCTAACTACGTGCCAGCAGCCGCGGTAATACGTAGGGGGCAAGCGTTATCCGGAATGACTGGGCGTAAAGGGAGCGTAGACGGCTTTTTAAGTTATAGGTGAAATCCCGCGGCTCAACCGTGGAATTGCCTATAAAACTGGGAAGCTTGAGTGTGGGAGAGGTAAGCGGAATTCCGAGTGTAGCGGTGGAATGCGTAGATATTCGGAGGAACACCAGCGGCGAAGGCGGCTTACTGGACCATAACTGACGTTGAGGCTCGAAAGCGTGGGGAGCAAACAGGATTAGATACCCTGGTAGTCCACGCCCTAAACGATGGATACTAAACCACGGGGGTATAAACTCCTCCGGGGTTGCAGCTAACGCGTTAAGTATCCCGCCTGGGGAGTACGGCCGCAAGGTTGAAACTCAAAGAAATTGACGGGGACCCGCACAAGCAGCGGAGCATGTGGTTTAATTCGAAGCAACGCGAAGAACCTTACCAAGACTTG
>WRDI01000117.1 GCA_009783515.1 Bacillota bacterium
ATATATATTTTCGACGATTCTTTTTCGGCGCTTGACTACAAGACCGACCGGATTCTACGGAATATCCTCAAAAAAGAAACCTCGGGCGTTACGAGCATGATAGTGGCGCAGCGTATCGGCACAATTATGGACGCGGACCAAATTATAGTTTTGGATGAGGGAAAAATCGTAGGGCGCGGCAAGCATAAGGAATTATTAAAAACCTGCGAGGTTTACCGGCAAATAGCGGCCAGCCAATTAAGTGAGGAGGAATTAGTGTCATGAGCGAACAGTCAAAAAGGCCGCAGGGCGGAATGATGGGCGGCGGCGGTCCGATGAGGGGCGGCATGAGAGGGGCAATCGAAAAGCCTAAGAATTTTAGGGCGACTTTTGTCAAACTTATAAAGTATTGCGGGCGGTATTTACCCGCGATGATTATTTCACTCGTTTTTGCGGCGGGCGGCGCGGTATTTGCGGTTTTGGGCCCCGATAAACTCAAACAAATGGGCGAATTGATTATAAAGGGTGTGGTGCCGGAAAATGTTGACGGAGTACCGGTTCTTGGTATTATCGACCTGTCCGCTCTTGTAAATATCGCTTTGATTTTACTGTCCTTTTATTTGACTGCATTATTCTGCAGGCTGGTGGATAACTGGATTATGGCGACCGCTACGCAAAAAATTGCCAAAAAACTGCGGACGGATATTTCCAAAAAAATTAACAAGTTGCCGCTAAAATATTTTGACAGAGTAAGCTACGGCGACGTTTTGAGCCGCGTTACTAACGACGTGGATACCATCGCCCAAACTATGAACCAAAGCGTCGATATGCTGGTAGCTGCAATCACCATGTTTGTCGGCTCGGTAATAATGATGTTTCTCACCAGTTGGATATTGGCGGTGATAGTTATCGGCGCGAGCCTTATCGGTTTTGCGACGATGATATTTATAATGGCAAAATCACAGAAATATTTTATCCGGCAGCAGAGGGAGCTTGGCGAGGCTAACGGGCACGTCGAAGAAATATATTCGGGGCACAACGTCGTTAAGGCCTACAACGCAGGTAAGTCGTCAAAGGCGAAGTTTGAGGATATCAATGCGCGGTTAGAGCAAAGCGGACGCACGTCTCAATTCATGTCGGGATTAATGCAGCCGCTGATGGGCTTTTTCGGAAACCTCGGCTTTTTGGCGGTGTGCGTCGTGGGCGGGGCGATTGCCATAAACGATGTAATGTTCTTTCCTGTAATCATGGCTTTTATGTTTTATGTGCGCCAGTTCAACCAGCCGCTCAATCAGATGGCGCAAGCCTTCCAGAGCCTGCAACGCACCGCCGCCGCGAGCGAGCGCGTCTTTGAGTTTTTAGACGAAAAGGAATTGGCGAGCGAAAAAGAAAAGACAACTAAGCTTTTCGAGATAAAAGGCGACGTGGAATTCAAAAACGTCCACTTCGGCTATCTGCCCGAAAAAACGATTATTAACGATTTTTCCGCAGAGGTTAAAGCAGGCCAAAAAATCGCAATCGTAGGCCCTACCGGCGCGGGCAAAACGACAATCGTAAATTTGCTTATGCGTTTTTACGAGCTTAACAGCGGCGAAATCCTTATCGACGGCACGCCTATAAGCGGGGTTCCGAGAGAAAACGTGCACGAACAATTTTGTATGGTTTTGCAGGACACTTGGCTTTTTGAGGGCACCATAAAGGATAATATAATTTACAGCAAGAAGGGCGTGACCGACTATCAGGTCGTGGCCGCCTGCAAGGCTGTCGGGCTGCACCACTTCATTCAAACGCTTCCCAAGGGCTACAATACCGTGCTTAACGATAAGGCGAGTCTTTCGCAGGGACAAAAACAGCTTTTGACTATCGCAAGGGCGATGATACAAAATTCACCCATGCTGATACTCGACGAGGCGACAAGCTCTGTTGACACCCGCACGGAGCACATCGTTCAGGAGGCTATGGATAAGCTGACCGAGGGCAGAACCTCATTTATTATAGCGCACAGGCTTTCGACAATCAAAAATGCCGATATTATTTTGGTTATGAACGACGGCGATATTATCGAAAAAGGAAACCATGCCGAGCTCCTTGCCAAAGGCGGCTTCTATGCCGAATTATACAACAGCCAATTTGAAACCGCGGCGTAAAAAGTTCCCCTCTAAATTCTTAGAGGGGTGGACGCCGAAGGCGGACGGGGTGTCTAACTTTTGATAGGAGGCAAAAAATATGTCTAAGCATAAGCAATACAGAGAAATAGAAAAAAATTTAGAGCAGAAATTCAGGGCTAATCGGGAAAACGAGGCCGTTTTGGACGGCGGGGATTTCAAAGACGGCAAGCTGTCGGTTTGGGGCTATACCCGCCTAAAGCAACAATGCGACTATATTCCCTTCAGTGAGGAAATCGAAATAAAAATCCCTAAAGAGCACGAAGAAGGCTTTAGGGACACCTTAGAAAGTATGGGCGCAGCCGAATTATCCCGTATCAAAAAGGACAGGCGCGACGCGATGCTCAAGGCGTTAGTCCTCTTGTTGGGCGGTGTTTTGTTCTTTGCCCTCGGGAATATCTTTGATTTGCTAAAAACAGGCATAATTCAAAATATCATCATTATCGCAAGCTGGGTGTTTGTTTGGGGAGCCGTAGAGGCGTGGTTTTTTGACCGCAAAGATTTACACGAAAAAAGGCTTAGCCTGTTGCAAATCCTGTCGGCAAAAATTGCTGTTAAGTAACAATATAACATCAGTGTATATTTTTGAACAATAAACTTACACTAGAAAAAAAGGAGTAGGTTATATGTCAAAAAAATTTTCAAGCCTCTTGCATAACGCGTTAAGTTGCGCAAGAGGCTTATTTTTAATCGTGCTTATTTTTGCGCTGGGTATCTCGTCGTTTAATTTAGGTTTGCCGATTGCTCGCGCCGCCAACGGGAGCGGTATCCGCTATGTAGTGGAATCGAGTAGGGGCTAAGTCGCAAAGGGCTTAGCCCCTCTCACACCACCGTACGTACGGTTTTCCGTATACGGCGGTTCAAGTTGTAGATAAGTGTACTCTGTTGAAGTGGTCTAACAAGGAG
>WRDI01000118.1 GCA_009783515.1 Bacillota bacterium
ATCCTTGCACACTCCGTTCAGTTTATTGATTCTCTCAAACCAATTTTACTGATTTTTTGTGTGCAAGGGAAGCGGAGTAATCTGTTTCCCTTTCTTTTTGCCAATTATTATTTTACACTAAGTTGCCATAAACCTGCTTATAATACTAATTTGTAATTATAAGAATGATATTATTTGATAAAATAACTTATTACGTTAACTTTGTATAATGGTAAGCAGGAGGTTTTTTTGTGAAAAAGATATTTTCTTTTATGTTGGCGATGGTCATGCTTTTTGGCGGCTTTGTGCTACCCGCGGGGTTATTTGAATCTGTCGGAATCAAGGTTGGTGCCGCAACTTACGGAGACTTCGAATATTCGGTCAATTCCGACGGCACGGTAAAAATCAAGAGTTATAACGGCAGCGGCGGCGCGGTAAAAATTCCCCAAAAAATCGACGGCAAAACCGTTACGGTTATCGGAGATGAGGCGTTTTGGTGGTGCTCAAACGTCACTTCGGTCAAAATACCGAACGGCGTAAAAAAAATAGGTGCCGATACATTCAGCGGGTGCTCGGGTTTGAAATCGGTAAATATACCGGACAGCGTCACCACCATAGGTTATCAGGCGTTTCAGTATTGCGACGGCTTAAACAAGGCAAACATCGGCAACGGCGTCAAAAGCATCGCAGCGCGGGCGTTTATCAATTGCCCCGGTCTTGTAAGGGTTGTGTTCGGGAGCAGTGTTTCGAGCATCGGAGACGCGGCGTTTGATTCCTGGAATAGCGGGCTGATTTTTTACACCTTTTCAGATTATGTCGTAAAGTACGCAAAAAACGAGGGCATCGCCTGTATCTATCTCTCGAACTGGAAAGCTTCGCTTGAGCCGCGCATAAAACCGAACCTGTCCACCAACAAGGCAACGCTGACATGGAACGCCGTTGCGGGTGCCGGCGGGTATGAGATTTTGCGTTACAGCCCCAGTGCCAAAGCTTATAAATTGGTGGCGACCAAAAAAAACGCGCTGAGTCACCGTGTTGAAGGCCTGAAAGCCGGGTCAAGATACAGATTCAGAGTACGTGCTTTTGTCTCGATAAACGGGAAAAAATACCGCTCGTCCAACGCAAACATCGCGTTTCGCACCAACAGCAATTCCAGGCAAATAAGCGAAGTGAACAAAAAAATCGACAAGGGTTATTTCGCCAACATCACAAGCAAAGCGGTCAAAGTATCCAACAATAGCCTCCATACAAGCTATGCCTTTGACAGATGGGCGGGCGTGTCCGATATTACACAGTTTGTCGATAAAAACGGTAATCCCGGTTTTGCCTACACAAAAGGCAGTTACTTATACATCGCCAAACTGAACAGCGGCCAAAAGCTTACATCAACGCTTAAAATAAGCAAGAAATACCCCAAATTCGGAGGGCTGGTGTGCGACAAGGACGGCTGCTACTATGTTGTCTGGGGAAAAGACGACACGGGCGGAAAAGGCGGAGTCACCACCATGGCCATTTCGAAATATAAAAGCAACGGAAAACATGTTAAAACTGCCGGGTTTAAAACCTCGGTTCAGGGAACACCGGGCTCAAGCAACTGGGATACGCAGCATCCGTTTGACGCGGGGAATTGTGCGGTCACGCTAAAAAAAAGCGTTGTGGTTTGCAGTTACGGCCGTCAAATGTATAACGGTCACCAAAGCAACGACGTTATATCCGTGTATACCTCCAGCATGAAAAAATGCTATGACTACTATTCGTATTGCAGCCATTCCTTTGATCAGCGGGTGATGTTTGACAAATACAACAAAGTTTGGTTCGCGGATCACGGCGACGCTTACCCGCGCGGGTTCAAGGTCAATTCGTTCGTTCCGCTGCATTTTTACGCTTCGGCGTCCGACATGGACAACCCCTGGATATACAATCAAACCAACGCGCAGCTGGGCGGAATCGCCGAGACAAGCACGGGAGTGGTTTTGGTCGGGGCGTCGGTCAAGGGAATGACCCAAAGTACATATTCCAAAAGCAAAAATCTGTTCGTCGCTTACGCCGACACGTCTCAAAAGATTCCGGGAGGAGTTTCCCGCAAGGGAACCTGCGCGGACGAGTCGGTTACGGACAAGGGAATAAAATGGCTGACAAATTACGGCGGCAGTTACGAGGTGCAAAACCCGCAGGTTGCAGCGACCGACGACGACCGGGTGATTGTGCTTTGGGAGAAGTTTGATAAATCCTCCTACCAATTCGTGCAGAGCTATTATATGATAATCAGCGCAAACGGCAAGGTTCTGCAAAAAGCGACGCCCATGAGTAAAATCAGGCTTAACTCCTGCGAAGAACCGCTTTATCTCAACGGTGCTATATATTGGGTAACGGCGGACAACGGAAAAACCAGGATACA
The DNA here is from genome assembly GCA_009783515.1 of Bacillota bacterium. Classification (GTDB taxonomy): domain Bacteria; phylum Bacillota; class Clostridia; order Christensenellales; family Pumilibacteraceae; genus WRAF01. The sequence goes on from WRDI01000118.1 coordinate 2,378, forward strand.
CAAGCTAAAGCCGGATTCAATAATTATTGTCAAAAAGGGCGTCATTTCAAGTCTCACTTCGCCAAAATCAAAAACCGTCAAAGTCCAATGGAAAAAAGACAGCAAGGCCGGTGGCTATCAGATTCAAATCGCGGCCAACAAGAATTTCACATCAGGGGAAAAGACATATCTAAGGGCAAAAAACAGCACAACAAAAACGATTTCCTCCCTGACAAAGGGCAAGACTTATTATGTTCGCGTGCGGGGTTACAAGAAGGTTGACGGCAAAAAAGCGTACGGCGAATGGTCGGCCATAAAACATGTTAAATGCAAATAGCAGTATATATTAATCCGCGCCAAAAGTGCGGATTAATAATTGCTTGACAATTGCCGCTTTACATATTAGTATACAAAGAGACGTCTGCGGCACTAACCGCAAGAACAGGAGAAAATATAATGCAAAACACAGAAAAAACCATGGCGAAAATCACCGCGCTGTGCAAAGCCCGGGGTTATGTGTATCCCGGCTCGGAAATTTACGGCGGCCTCGCGAATTCCTGGGACTACGGTCCGCTGGGGGTGGAGTTCAAAAACAACGTCAAACAGATGTGGTGGAAAAAATTCGTGCAGGAAAGCCCTTATAATGTAGGGCTGGATTCCGCCATCCTGATGAACCC
>WRDI01000119.1 GCA_009783515.1 Bacillota bacterium
TTAGACGGCACAAAATAAAAAATGCCGCCCTCCCAATCAGGAAGACGACATCCAATAGCCATCCCCTAATTGTTTGTTTGCGACAACAAAAATACCGACTCTACGGTGAGGATTAGCCGATTGGCATAATTCACCCGTAGGGTCGCCCAAGATATTTTTGTTGTCGCATGATGATAATAACACATTAAGCTGCTTTTGTCAACCCTATTACAACATCAATTTTACAAATTTCGCAAAGTGCCGTTGCATAAACCAAAAAACAACAAAAAATGGGACGCAGCAACGCGCCCCATATTATCATTTGACATAAATCCAAAAAACTACAACGCCTTGGCTATCTCCTTCTTAAGCCTGAAAATAATCTTTTTCTCAAGCCGTGATATGTACGACTGCGAAATGCCGAGCAAATCCGCGACCTCCTTTTGGGTCTTTTCGCTCTTGCCCATAAGCCCGAAGCGCATTTGCATAATCGTGCGCTCGCGTTTGTTCAGCTTTTCGATTGCCGTCCATAACAGCCCCTTCTCCACCTTGCTCTCGATGTTGCGGCTGACAAGGTCGGGGTCAGTGCCCAAAATGTCAGACATCAACAGCTCGTTGCCCTCAAAATCCACGTTAAGCGGCTCGTCAAGCGACACCTCCATACGGATTTTGACCATGCGGCGCAGGTGCATCAGAATCTCGTTTTCGATACAGCGCGAGGCGTAAGTGGCAAGCTTTATGTTCTTGCCGCAGTCAAACGAGCTTACCGCCTTTATAAGCCCGATTGTGCCGATGGAAATCAGGTCCTCGGGGTCCACGCCTGTGTTGTCGAACTTGCGTGCGATATACACCACAAGGCGCAGATTGTGTTCGATAAGGCGGCTTTTGGCGGTCTGGTCGCCTCCTGCATAGCGGAGAATTGTTTCCGCTTCGTCCTCGGCGGATAGCGGCAACGGGAGCGCCTCGCCCCCCGTTATGTAGTGCAAAACGCCCTTTTCCCGCCCGAAAAGACGGCGAAACGCGCCCGCGATACGCTTAAAGACATTTTTAAAAAAATCGGCGATTTTGGCAAACAATTTCATAAAAACCCCTTTTTCAATGCTCAATGTGCAATACGCAATGCTCAATTACGTTGTTGTATTTTATTAAATTTGACCTTCATTGAGCATTGAGCATTGAGCATTGCGCATTTTGTTGTTCATCTTTAAAATACTAACGGAGAAAGCAGCGCGTCGCATCCCGTCCCTAACCTCTTAAAGCTCAATCCCAGCATAACCTCTTTTGGCGTAATCACTTTTAATATATTCGCGTCCTCGCCCGTATATAACTTAAAATTTTCGGCGGGCACGGTCAAAATCTGCTCCTCGCGGCTAATCGTGTCGAATTTGATATACCGCGCACCCTTACACACCTCCGTCCCCTTCCCCCGTATTATCAACTCAAATTGCTTTTCGCTCAAAAGCCCCGTCGTCAAAATCGCCCCCGCCACAATCACGGGCAGTCCCGTTTTCTCGTCGCACAACAAATTCCCCGAATCCAAATACCCCATCGCGGTCACCGTTTTCCCAAGCGCCGTAACGTCAAATTTAAAGGAAAAATCCGCTCGTGCCCTGTGCCGCCGAACCGCGCTCACCACCCCCTTCAGCACATAATACAGTCCCACTGGCAGCAGCAAAATCACACCCAGCGGAAAATCGTAGGCGGGTAAGGAAAGCGCGGCGGAGGCGTCGCCCAATGCAATGTACGCGACCATAAAAATCAGCCCGCCGAACAACCCGGTCACCATCAAAAACACCGCCGCACCCTTATAAAGCCGCACCTTCTTATAAAACAAAATGACGGAAAGTAAGCCAAAAAGCGCCGCCTTAATCAGCAAAAGCCACAAAAAGTGCAGCTGCAAAAAGGGGTAAGTGACGGCGGCGCAGGTTCCCGTCACGGCGGCGACGCTGGTTTTCAGCTTATCCGGCCGCATTTTTAAGACGCGGTAACTAATCAGGCAAATCAGCGCGGTAATCACCAGATTGTCGATTACGACGTATTCTATGTACACGCTCATGCGGCTTGCTCCCTCGTTTTTTCCAATCAATCATAACTCACGGCAAACAACGAAAAAAGGCAAAATTACGGTCTTTGCCACGGATTATGGCACATAAAAATGCACAATGCAATGCACACTCAATCATCCTACCCTTTATAGCAGAGGTTGGATAGCGGCTGAAAGCCGCATTGGCACTACCTCTTGTCTCGTTCTCTATCATTCGCTAATCTTAAATATTTCTTTACTTTCATCTCGCTGATCCCCAATATTTTTCCCAGTATTTTCTCGCCCATCTCGTTTTATATTAGATGACACCAAAGATGTCTGCGAATTTTAAAGAATTTACCGACTGAAAGTCGGTGGTTCCGACCAATTACTTGTTGAATGAATATCAAATTTGTGATGAAGACTCCCAAAACGGCATAAAAAAAGGCGGCTTAATCCGCATTTCTTGTATTTCTATTAAAGTCCGATACCTTCTTATGTAGGATTCCCCACTTTGGAGAACCCTTGTTTTTGTTCGCTTTACCTGTTTAGCACCTGTCGGTGGGGTTGTTGATAAGCGCCGCAATTCTGAATCCATGGCTATGCCCGTCATTCCTGCTGGTCTGAGCCTGCGCGAAGTGAACGTGGCGGTTGTCGCCGACCCTGATCATTCCTCCGCTTCTGCCACGAAACGTGTGGAAATGATTGTCGAAAAAGTCGGTCCTAAACTCAACCTCGTGGACGTGGTCGCCTCTGCCGACAGGTATCGCTTCGCCTGAAACCGTAGCGAACTGATGCCCGTGACCGGCGACTACCTCGACGCCGCCGACAAGCTCGTGGACGTGTCTTTGGGAGCGGTGGCGACGGCACTCAGCCAGCTCGCGGCCGCAAAAACAGCATCTGCCTTCCATATATCTTCCTCCTTTGTTTATTTCCCTTTCGGGATTCTGTACAGTATATGCCGCATAAGAGGAATAATTGAAGGCAGTACCAAAAAAGAA
>WRDI01000120.1 GCA_009783515.1 Bacillota bacterium
GTTAAATTTACGACGGAAGGGCAGGTCGCGTTTGACATTTCGGTAATGACGCACGGCACGGATTTTTGTGCGGCTAGGTTTACGATTTCGGATACGGGCATAGGTATGTCCGACAGCTTTCTGCAAAAGATATTTAAGCCGTTTGAGCAAGAGGATTCCTTCCTGAGCAGACGATATGCGGGCTCGGGGCTGGGGCTGTCCATAAGCCATAATATTGTTACGCTGATGGGTGGGGAAATGACGGTTGACAGCAAGTTGGGCGAAGGGAGCAAGTTTGTGTTTACTATTCCGTTTGAAACAGCCAAGGCCTCGGAAACGGTGGAAAAAACGGCCGTGCAAGCGGATATTAAGGGTTCCTTGCGCGGAAAACGCATTCTGTTAGCGGACGATATCGAAATCAACCGGGAAATCGTATTGGAATTGTTTGCCGATACGGGCGCGCAAATTGAAGAGGCGGACAATGGAGAGGAAGCGTATCAAAAATTTGCGGATTCGCCTGTGGGATACTACGATTGCGTTTTGATGGATATCCAGATGCCGAAAATGGACGGGTATACCGCAACCCGCGCCATTCGCGGCCTTAGCCGGGTCGACGCCAATATCCCTATCATCGCTGTGACGGCCAACGCCTTGAGTGAGGACATAGAGCATGCCCGCGCCTCGGGGATGAACGACCATATCGCTAAGCCCATTGATTTTGACGTATGCTTTAAAACGGTTAAGCAGTGGTGCGGTATTATCTAATAGCGATATTAGTAATATAAAAAAATTCTTAGGAGAAAAAAGTATGAAAAAAATAATCAAACTTATGGCGCTGGCTCTTTGCTGCGCCATAGCGCTGTCTTTCGCGGGGCTGTTCAGCGGTTGCGGCGGGCAAACCCAAAAAGTCGGCATACTGATGCCGTCGGCAAAGGAGCAACGCTGGACGCAGGACAGTGACAACCTTAAACGGCAGTTGCAAGCAAAGGGCTATATGGTGGAAATCAAAAATGCCGAAGACAGTGCTGATGTGCAAGTCAGTCAGATTGACGCGATGGTCGACGACGGATTCAACGTGTTGGTTATCTGCGCGCACGACAGCACCAAGTTAACCCAGGTTCTGCAAAAGGCGGCGAATAAGGGTGTAAAAATCATCGCCTACGACCGTTTGATTATGAACTCCCCCAATGTGGACTATTACGTCACATTTAACAATTTCGAGGTGGGCAGGCTGCAAGGCGAATACATTGAAACGGCGTTAAACCTAAAAACCGCGAAAGCTGAGGATAGGTCATATAATATCGAGCTGTTTGCGGGCGCGGCGACCGACAACAACGCCATATTCTTTTTTGACGGCGCCATGAGCGTTTTGGAGCAGTACCTTGGAAACGGCGTATTGAAAGTTCCCAGCGGCGAGACCGAAAGAGCCGTTGTCGCGGAAGCGGGCTGGACTTACCCCCTCGCCAAGGCAAGGATGGACAGGCTTTTGACTGAAAACTACGCCGATGGCACCGAGTTGCACGCGGTTCTTTCACCCAACGACGGCATTGCCCAGGTTCTTATAACTTCGTTTAAAGCCGCGGGCTTTACCGATATGCCGATACTGACCGGGCAGGACAGCGAAAAAGAAAGCGTCAAAAAGATAATAGCGGACGAGCAGGCCATGACCGTTTTTAAGGATACCCGCGCGCTTGCCGACCGCACTTTTAAAATGGTCGAGGACATTCTTTTGGGCAACACTCCGGAAACCAACGACGCAAAAACCTATCACAACGGTGAAAAAATAGTGCCGACTTATATGTGCAAGCCGGTGGGTGTGACCAAGACCAATTATAAGGAGATTCTGATTGACAGCGGATATTACGAGTTGTCCGATTTGCAATAGACCCTTCCCATAACCCATGACCGGCACAAAGAGCAAAGCTATTGTGTTTATACCCGTTGTAGGAGGGTACCCGCCTCCGTGACGACGATTCACAAAAGCGGCTTTAACGGCATACTGCAAATGAATACTCTACTCCCCAATTACCTGCCCCTCTTTTACCGTTCCCGCGCGTCAAACGCCGCGTTGCAAATACTTTCCGAAAACTCTTTTTCGTGACTGACTAAAATGAGCGCGCCCTTATAGCCGATGAGCGCTTTTTGAAGGGCGGCTTTGGCGCGCACGTCGAGGTGGTTGGTCGGCTCGTCGAGTACGAGCACGTTCGAGGGCTTTTGCATGAGGGTGCACAGCACGATGCGCACCTGTTCGCCGCCGGAGAGGTTGGCGACGGGCTTTAAGGCGAGCTCGTTTTTGATGCCGACGCCCGCTAACGCCGAGCGCACCGCCTTTTGGTTATAGCGCGGGAAGCGGTCGGAAAAAAACGAGAACGCATTTTGGCTAACGTTGTTAAACATCAAATCCTGCTCCAAATACCCGATCTCGCTGGCGATGTGCCATGAAAAACTGCCCGCGACGGGCGGAATTTTCCCGAGCAGCGTTTTTAGCAAGGTGGTTTTGCCCACGCCGTTGGTGCCGCGAATCCAAACCTTTGATTCGGATTTTAAGTGTAAGGCGACGGGCGGCAGCAAGGATTTTCCGTTATAACCGATTTCTAAGTTTTTGACAATTAGCAAGTCCTTTGTGTGCAGCTCGTTAACGGGAAAGGAGAATTCCGCGTCCGTAAGGTGCGTCGGTTTTTTGATGATTTCTATGCGTTCAAGCATTTTTTTGCGCGAATTCGCCATACCCGCCGTCGCCGCCCTTGCCGAATTGCGCGCGATATAATCCTCCATCTTCTCGATTTCGCGTTGCTGGCGGAGATAGCTGTCGGCGTATTGCTTGGCGTTCTGCTCCGCTTGGCCGCGGTACTGCGTATAGTTGCCGCTATATTTGCGGATGCTCCCGTTTTCGATGCTCACAATAAATTTACATACTTGGTCTAAAAACGCCGTGTCGTGCGA
>WRDI01000121.1 GCA_009783515.1 Bacillota bacterium
GCGAGGGGGGTTCCAAGGGGGGAACCGTAGCCGAAAGTGTTCTCCCCTTGGTGCTCATTTCCCACCCCAAAAATCTTGATTTTTGGGGACCCCGGGGTTACTTTTGGAGCATTCCAAAAGTAACATAATCACCAACTATCATTATCACAAAAAAGGTTAAGATCCTTCGCTTCGCGTTAGGAATGACAAAAAAAAGGGTGTTTAATAAACGATGCAGCTCTTATATGTTCTGCTCCTCTATCAGCTTCAAAACATACTCTCCGTCATTATACGGATGCCTTACACCCATAATATCCTGGTACCTCTCCGCACCCTTGCCCGCAATCAAAATAATATCCCCCTCGTTCGCCATTCTTAACGCATGCTTTATCGCCTCGCGCCTATCCGGCACGGCGACGTAATTATGCCTTCCCGTCGCGGCTACGCCCTTTATAATGTCCGCTATTATTGCCGAAGGCGGCTCGCTACGCGGATTGTCCGACGTAATCACACAATAATCGCTTAAACTTGCCGTCACCGCCCCCATCAGCGGTCGTTTTGCCCTGTCGCGGTCTCCTCCGCACCCAAAAACGGTGATAATCTTGGCAGGCGCATACTCGCGAATGGACGAAATTATATTCCGCAGACCGTCCTCCGTGTGCGCAAAGTCGATTATTACGCTACAACTTGTCGCGTTTATAATGTTATACCGCCCCTCCACGCGTTTTAAGCGCTTTATCCCCTGCGCTATCGCCTCAATGGGAATGCCCAAAACAGAGGCGGCGGCGGCGGCACACAACGAGTTGTACATATTAAACCTGCCCGTCATGCAAAATTTGATTTTGGCGATGTCGTCCATAAGATTGAGGACATATTCGAGGCCGCCCACCCCCATTTTTAGGTCAATGGCGAACACGTCGGCGGGGCTAAGGCACCCATACGTTACCGTGTTAATCAGCGCGCTCTCGCAAAGTGCCTTGCCGAATGCGTCGTCTATATTTATGACGGCGGTCTTGCTCATTTTTGGGGTGAAAAGCCGCGCCTTTGCCTCGGCATACGCGGACATATCTGAAAAATAGTCTAAATGGTCCTGCGTCAAATTGGTAAAGGCGGCAACGTCGAACACAATTCCCGCCGTTTTGTTAAGAGCAAGAGCGTGCGCGGACACCTCCATAACGACGTACTCCACGCCCGCGTCAAGCATCTCCCTCAAAATGCAGAAAAGCTGCGGCGGGTCGGGGGTGGTAAGGCGCAAATCTATGTGTTTTCCGTCATAAACCGCGCCGTTGGTGCCTATTATGCCCGCTTTCGCGCCGTATTCGGCAAATATGGACGCTAAAATATAGCTGGTAGTCGTCTTGCCGTTTGTACCCGTTATCCCTATAATTTTTAGCTTTTTTTCGGGATTTCCGTTGAGTTTTGCGGAGGCTTCGGCAAGACTCGCCCTCGCGTCCTCAACAATAAGCTGCGGTAAATCGATTTCTAACCGCCTTTCACAAATTATCGCAACCGCCCCGTTTTGCATGGCTTCTTTGGCAAAATCATGCCCGTCTTTTGTCCCCACCAAGCAAAAGTACGCCGCCTTATCAGTGTTTTTGCTGTCAAAGCTGACGGAGGTAATCTCCGCGTCGACGTTAAGTAAAGTACCCTTTAATTCGCTTAATCTCATGCCTTCCTCCTTAGGTAACTCCATTGTAAACCTTTTCGCGGCGGGTTGCAACGGCAAGGTAAAAACAGTCATAAAGTGACAAAGATTTCAATGCTCAATATGCAATGTGCAATGCTCAATGTCGGTCGCGTTTTTTGAGCGTATTGATGCTTAATATTTAAGGCACATTTCTTAAATTTGTCCTTTATTGAGTATTGAGCATTATTAAGCAGACGCGTTCTTAATCCGTTCTAACTAAAACGCTGTCCCCCGCCGGCACCACCGTCATCGCGACCGGGACGGTGGCAAACACATATTCCCCCTCCCCCGCTGTTTCGACATAAAGCCCCATGTCCTCCAAAAGCTTGACTGCTGTCCTTAAGTCTATGCCGGTGAGTTCAGGCATAACCACCGTCGCTGTGGAGGGTGGCAAGGTCGGGCGCATACCCAAGTAATCAAACGTCTTTTTAAACACCTGACCAGTCGCGGGCGCTGCGACAAGGCTGCCATAATATAAATAGCTACTCGGCTCGTCAACTATAGTCAGAATCACATAGCGAGGGTCGTCGGCAGGCGCAAAGCCCAAAAACGAAGAAACGTACTTGCCCTGCGCGATACCCCCGCCAGGCAAATATTTTTGCGCCGTGCCCGTCTTGCCGCCAACCAAAAAGCCGTCTACCCTCGCTTTTTTGCCGCTACCGCTGTTGACGGCTTCCGCCAAAAGAGCGCGCAGTTTAATGCTTGTCGCCTCACTTATCACCTGCCGCACCTTGATGGGCTCGCGGCGGTAATACTCCGTCCCCGCCGCGCGGTCAGCCGCGCTTTTGACAAAATACGGCTGATACAACACCCCGCCGTTTACCGCCGCGCACGCCGCCACCGCAAGCTGCAAGGGCGTCACGGCGATCGCGTGCCCAAACCCGATACGCGCCAAATCAATGTTTTTGACGTTTTTTTCGGCAAGCATCAGCCCACCGCTCTCGCCAAAAAAGTCTACACCGCTTTTACTGCCAAACCCGAAATCGCGCAAGGTTTTGTACAGCCTTTCCGTTCCCAAGCCAAGCGCCATGTCCATAAACACGCAGTTGCAACTGTTGTTGACCCCCTGTTGAAGGTGCTGTGAGCCATGCCCTATGCTGCGCCAGCACCTGATTCGCTGCCCGTCTACTATGCGGTAGCCGGGGCAAAAATACGTCTTATTGTCGTGCGCCACCCCGTACTCAAGCGCGGCGGCGGTGGTAAAAATCTTGAATGTGGAGCCCGGCTCGTACACGTCCAC
>WRDI01000122.1 GCA_009783515.1 Bacillota bacterium
AAACAAAATTCTCACTGTAATCCCTTGCTGCTTTCCAATATTTTAAGAATAGATCCTTCGATATTATTACCAAATCGAGGTCGGATCCGTCATGAAAATGTTTGTATGGTGGTTTTTTAGGATTAATAGTAAATCCCAACCTGCCTGATCCAACCAAGAAAACATTAAAAATAGATTCAAGCCCAAAGTCTTCTTTTATTTTTAATCTGAGTTTATGATACAAATCAATAGATAAAGCATGAGGGGCAAAATCGTTATAAAAATACTTAGAGATAACTTCATTATCACCAAGGTTTTTTATATCTTCTTTGAATGCATTGATTGTATCTTCAATATTTCCCATCAGCCCGCGAATTATAGCACAAAAAAGTTCATTTGTTAAGTGTTTATACAAGGGTAGAGCAATTAATTTCATCGTTTTGTGCAAAAAAGCATCAAAAATACTATATTACAAGGCTAATTTATGGTATAATGAGCGTGCTCAAGGGGGATAAAATGAATATACATTGGTTTCCGGGGCACATGACAAAGAGCTTACGGATGATTCAGGACAATATAAAGTTAGTGGACGCCGTGGTCTATATTTTGGACGCGCGCGCACCGTTGTCCTGTATCAACCCCGCTTTGGACGGAATCGTCAAAAATAAGCCGATTGTATACGTGTTGAATAAAGCCGACCTCGTGGAGCCTTCATTCGTAAAAAAGTTTTGTGAAAGATTTAAAAACGAGGGAAAAAGCGTGGTCGCCCTTAACAGCACGGTGAGCAAAAGCGCGGCGTTGGTGTCGAGCGAGGTCAAAAGATTGTGCGGCGAGAAAATCACGCGGGGCGAGGCGAGGGGGCTTAAAATCACGGTTCGCGCCATGGTGATCGGTGTGCCCAACGGCGGCAAATCGACCTTTATCAATAACTTAAGCGGCTTTGCCAAGACCGTGACGGGAAACAAGGCGGGGGTAACGCGGGGCAAGCAGTGGATAAGGGTGGACGAATATTTCGAGGTTTTGGACACACCCGGCACGCTTTACCCCAAATTGGAGGATCAGGGCACGGCGGCGAGGCTGGCGTTTATCGGGAGTATCAGCGACGACGTTTTGGACAGTGTTGAGCTTGCATTATTGTTGATTGGCACTCTTGATGAGATGGATCCGGGGATAATTTCTTCGCGATATAAGATTGGGGAAGCGGTAGAAGAAAGGGAATGGGATGCGGAAAGCCGGTTGAGTGGGATTGCGAAAAGCCGCGGGTTTATTAAAAAGGGCGGGGTGTTTGATGTGGAAAAGGCGGCGTTGGGTTTGATTGACGACTTTAGGAAGGGGAGATTAGGTAAAATCGCTTTAGAGGATTTGTAGAACGGGTGAGTGATTAATAGCGTATTGGGCAAAACGATGATTTTTTGCGGTTTTTATATACTATGTCAGACATAGATAGTGGGTTTTGTGGTACTATGTCAGATATAAATGGTGTTTTGCGATAATAATTGTATATGCGTAGGTGCGGCGCCTCGACGCACCGCCAAACGGAGCATATAATCCATGTCGCACATTACGACGGCAAGTACGTTGTTAAAACTATATACATAAGGCGGGTGATTTTTGGCAAAAAGGACTGACAAAATTGATAATGTGACCGCAAGGCTTTTTGAGTTTGACAAGGGTTTTGGCGTGGTCGTGGGTGGGTGCGACGAAGCGGGGCGGGGACCCTTGGCTGGTCCCGTGGTCGTCGCCGCCGTCGTTATGCCGCTTGACGAGATTATAGAGGGGATTAACGACAGCAAGGCAATTTCCGAAAGTAAACGGGAACTACTCTATTCCTTGATAATCCAAAAGGCAGTTTGTTACAGCGTAGAGATTATCGACCGTGCCATAATCGACGATATAAACATTTTGAATGCTGCAAAGCTGGGCATGACGCGGGCAATCAATAGCTTAGCGCCGCGCCCGCCGCTTGTCCTTGTGGATGCGGTGACAGTTAAATCGGATGTCGAGACTACGCCGATCATAAAGGGCGACGCAAAAAGCTATAATATCGCCGCCGCCTCAATCTTAGCCAAGGTGACACGGGACAGGATTATGCGGCAAATGGACAAGGATTTCCCCGGATACTTATTTAGCAAAAACAAGGGCTATGGCACGGCGGAGCATATCGCGGCGTTAAGAAGGTTGGGGGCGTCAAGCCAGCACCGGGTAAGTTTTTTGAAGAACTTTTTTGACAGCTTGCCGAAGGATTTTCCTAATGTAGAGAAGAAGGCGGAGTAATCCGGACCTGCCGGCTTTTCCGCCCCGCCCCCTGTCAGGGAAGTGTTCGTGGGGCACCCCTCAATAAGGGAATTTGCGTGGCACCCTATTCACATAAAAATCAATCACCTTCCAGCCATTATTCTCTATTCTCTAACACCTATATTCGCGCATTGAAAAGGAATACACACAACATGGACAAAACAAACAAAGGAAAAATAGGAGAGGACATAGCCGCTAATTACCTAAAAAAATCTGGGTATGAGATAATCCGCCGCAATTTCAGGACAGAACTCGGCGAGATAGACATAATTGCCGCGGGCGAAGGGTATCTAATTTTTGTCGAGGTCAAGCTGCGAAAAAACGAGGATTTCGGCTACCCTTCCGAATGGGTTACGGACGCAAAAATAAAGAAGATTTGCCAAACCGCCAGCCAATACATGGACAAATTCGGGCTGTTAGACCTTAACGTGCGCTTTGATATCATAGAGGTTTACTTCGAGCAAAAGGAAATAAACCACATCAAGGACGCCTTTGAAAGTTTCTTGGATTTTTAGCTTTTCGCCTTTTGCACGGGCAAAAACCTCCTGCCCATGTCTGACATAGTATCTAAAATAGTGTACAATGCATAGTGCATAGTGTACAGTTGAAAGTCGAGTTT
>WRDI01000123.1 GCA_009783515.1 Bacillota bacterium
ATTTGAGTCCCTGCGCAAGGACCTGCTGGAAGAATGCTATGAAACGATAGACGCGGTCAATAAAAAAGACGACGCGTCGCTGCGCGAGGAACTGGGCGACGTGCTGCTTTCCGTCATGCTGTACGCAAAGATAGCGGAAAACAACGGCCTTTTTACCATCGGCGACGTAATAAGCGGCATAACCGAGAAAATCATACGCCGCCACAGCCACGTGTTCGGTAACGTGCGGGCTAAGACCCCGGAAGAGTCTATGGAGAATTGGGAAGCCGAAAAAACGCTCGAAAAAGGGTATAAAACGATCACCGAAAAATTGCGGGACGTGCCCGCCGCGATGCCGGCCCTGATGCGGACGCAGAAATTATTGGAGAAATCCGCGTCGGGTAACGGAACCGATTGCGTAAGCGAGTTGTTGACGGACTTCATTGAAACCGCGGGGCGGTTGGAGGAAGCGTTTGAATGTAGAAAAACGGGAATGGATTCGCACTTGGGATTAATGATGTTGCAAATTACCGAAATATCAAGGATTTTTGAAATAAATGCGGAATTAGCCTTGACAAACGTTTTAGAAAAGTTTATAAATCCTGACTTTATCACCCAAAAAAAGGAAACGACTCCGCAAGAAGGCAGTGCGCCTATGATTGCGGAATTAAAAACAAAAAAAGCAAAACAAAAATATAAACGAAATGTAGCGAACTAAAATATTGAACTAAAAAATTTTCACACCTGCCACAACATTTTTAATATCGGCTTGGGTACGATACTTTAGAGAAAAATCTATACCCAAAAGCGAACCGACCTCCGTCAACACCTCATCATAATAATCAAACATATGGACATTATCTTTAACGAGAGAACAACAGGATTTTGCCAAACTATCTAAAATTTTTTCAACCGAAAAAACATTTTTCAAATTCCTTTGTAAAAGCCTGATGATTAAAAGCGCGACAAAACAAATCAAAAAATGCGCCTCTATGCGGTCTTGGCGCGAAACAAATACCGGGCGGGCCTCCAAATCGGATTTAGTCACTTTGAAGGTTTCCTCTATGCGCCAAAGACCCCGGTAGGTATCAATAACCCAATCGTCCGACTCAAAGTGCCTGCTTGTCACGATCACATAATAACCATCGAATTTTTCGTCTTCGGCGAGCGCTTCCTCATTAAAAACGAGCTCGTTGCGTGGCGTGATGATTTCGCCGGTATTTTTATCGTATTCGATCTGGCGGATGTATTTGGCCGCGCCGTAACTGTTCTTTTTGTTGAAGTTTTGGGGGTTATTAATGATAGCGCGAGCCTTCCTGACGGCGGAGGCACGATCGGCCTTAGCCCGCCTGTCATATTCCGGGCTGTAGAATACCACTTGTTTTTCAGCTATATTAGCCTTAACGTCTTTCCCATCGTCGTCCTCAAACTCAACCAAGCGCGTGTGCTGCCGGGACTTCTTTTTGAACCCCGCTTCTAAGCGATCATATCCCGTTGCATCCAACACATACTTTTTCAAATCGGCGTTGCCGCCGCGCACAGTCTGGCTGAAAACGTACCCGCCGCGGGAATTGGCTAAATAATAAGCGTTCTTTCCGGTGTTCAGCCCCTTGTCCGAAACAACGATGGCTTTGCCGGTGCCGAATTGTCTGCGGATACGTTTGATGATGGGCAATAAGGTGGTGCAGTCGTTGGCGTTGCCGGGAAACAACTGATACGCTATTGGCACCCCGTTATTATCCAGCATAAGTCCCATCTGCACGATAGGGTCCGGGCGGTGTTCTTTGGAAATACCCTTACGCCTTAGCTTATCCTGTTCGTCGATTTCGAAGTAGTAGTTCGTTACATCATAGTATACCACGGAAGTGTCGCGTCCATATAATTCAATGACCCGCTCGTGCATCCACAGTTGAAGGGCTTCTTTATAATTGGCGATCTTGCTGAGTGCACGGTACATGTCCGTTTGGTTGAAGTCGCTCCGTTCAAAAAAACGCTGGCGGTTTTCATATGCTTTCTTTTTCGACCCGGGATAAAGAAGCCTGGAAAACACTAGTAACCGCATGATTTGATTTAGGTTGTATTCCGGACCGGCGGTCCGCTGGCGGGCTGTTAAAAATTTGTGGATTTTCAATTCGTGGTAGATTGCGCTAAGCGCGACATACCCGAAGTTCTTTCGTTCATTCTCTCCCACGCGTTGCGTGCTGTCGATGGTAATTGTTAACGCGGCTTTTTCTTCTGCTTTGTCCCGGTTCATTTCTTTGGTTATTAAATTGAAGTGGGCAATGGGGTCTGGGTATTTTTTTTCGAGGTCGTCGAGATATCCGACTTTTTGGATGGTTACCGTCCGTGAATTCTTTGTCTCTTTATCGCGCCTGCCCTCGACTATGGATAAATACAACCGTCCGTTTGGTTTTTTGGTTTTTTTTAGGTACATATCTACATCCTTTCTGCATACTGTTTTTATTTCCATAGGATCATACCATAATTCGCAACGGTTCGCAACATATATTTGTTTGATTGTTGACAAAAAAATAAGGCTGTTCGCCTTGTTTTGTCTTGCTTTATTCTATTCGTTTCCTTTTTTTAGGTGATAAACTGGGGTTAGTCTCCTTAAAATAAAATTTTTACGATAATACCACACTTTTTTTTAAATGCAAGCATTATTGTCCTGATTGCCTAATTAATGCAATAGACTTTTCATACCTATTTACGTATAATCCACGTGGTAAAAATCAATTTCCAAGGGAGGCGTGTAATAAAATGAAGGCAACGAAATTAAAGTCCGCCGTCCCCGTTTATTTAACCGGCTTAGCGTGGGTCATATACGCCGCGGTTTTGCCTTTGTACAGGTTAAGCGATTTA
>WRDI01000124.1 GCA_009783515.1 Bacillota bacterium
GTACCCCAAAACGGTGGGCTAACCGCAAGGAGGCAGCCGTCTAAGGTAAAACCGGTGACTGGGGTGAAGTCGTAACAAGGTAACCGTATCGGAAGGTGCGGTTGGATCACCTCCTTTAAGAGTTTTTGGGGAGAGAGTGAACGGTAAATGCCGCTTGGCTCTCCTTGATAACCAAAATTTTCGGCTTTTGTGTTTTGCCGTCCTGCCTGTTTACTTTTTGCGATGTATATGAAAAAAGAGAGAACGTGACCGTTCTCTCTTTTTTTAATGCTCAATTCGCAATGACGGTTTGTTTTAAAACCCAACCGTCCCTCTAACCCCTAATTCCTAATCCCTATCCTCTAATCTCTATTCTCTGACCCCAACCTTAACTCCTTACTCTCCACTCTCAACTCTTCACTCTCCAAATTCACCTCACCGCTATAATAACCACCCTGCCGACAATCAAATACTGAAAGTTTGTGACGCCCTTGCGATGGAGCGCCCTCATCAAAAAATCTGCGTTCTCGCTGTCGGCCTTAAAGTGGTTGATAATGGTATCTGCCGCCGCGAACTCAAACGCCGAAAACGCCGCGCCGTAATCCTCTCCCATAACGGTGAAATTTTGGTTATCCCGTATGGCATGGATGCGGGTCGCAAAATCCTCGACCTGTACAGCTACTCCCGCTGTGTCGGTATGGTAAAAATACCTGTTGTTTTTTATATACCAGTTGTATCCCACCTGCGCGGTTTTCGGGTAGCCGATATTCATCTCGGTATGGCTTTGGCTCACGTCCGCGTCCGAAAGGAGGAAATAATCGTGCGAGCCCAATTTATATGTCACGCCTCCTATGATGGTCTTGCCTATGCCCCACGTCGCGTCTACAAAGTACCATTCGCCGCTTATCAGCACCTTGTTCCACGCGTGGTCTGCGCCGCGGCTGCTACCGCTTGTCCTCGCCGTGCCGACAATCCGCACGCACCTTATACCCATCATGTTGCAAAGAAGTGAGAATGTCTTGGATATTCCGTCACAGACCGCAAAACCGGTGCTTAAGACGCCTTCCGGGTAGTACGCCGGCTGAAGCACCGCGAACGAAATGGAGGAGTTGCCGGTAATGGCGTCGTCGTAGGACGCGCTGTACATTACGAAGTCAAATATGGCGCGCACCGTTTCAACCTCGCTCATGCCGTTGTCGGTTATGCCCTTTAACACGGTTTTTGCCTTGTTATAGAGCGATTCGACGCCCGACCCTTGCGTGAAAACGGGTTTTAAGCGTTGTTCTAAGGTGTAAAAAAGCTGGTTGGAGTTTGAAACGGGCGAGGAGGAGGTAGCAAAGGCTTCCACGGGCAATTCGCCCTCGTATCCGATTTGCGAGGTTACCGGATGGATAAGTACACGATGCGTAAGCTTGTCGTCCGTATCGAAATTGGTGGGGGAATCTGCGCTAAAAAAATCAAGCGTTATGTTAAGTATTTTGCCCTGAACAGCAGTGCCCGTCCAATAATTACCCGTAATAGTCAGTCGCGCGCGAAACCTTGCGGAGTAATAATCCGCAGAGCCCGCCGACGAATAGCCAAGGTATACGGCGCACTCGGAGCGCGCACGGTCGCTTAGGGTTGCGGCATTGGGGCGGAAAATAAGCATATAGTCGAAAACCCCCATCACCTCGTCGTCGCTCACCATGTAGTAGTTGCTTGATAAATATTTTTTATTCAAGTATGAGATTGCTACGGAAGGCACCGCCGTGTGATTGTAGACAGCCCAATCGCCGCCGAGATATATCTCGCCCGCATCCTCGCTTTTTATTTTTATTTCACAGTTTTGGGTTATGTTGACGCTATCGCCGATGTTGTAAAAGCCGGCGGACACATCCACATTTGAAATTGTTTTTGCGTTTTCACCCTGCTTGATTAAAATCGTGAAGAGCGTCTCCTCGCGATTTGCCCATCTTAGGTAAACAGCGGGATAGTCGTTGTCAAAATCCAAGCTAAGCCCGTATGGGTTGACGACGCCCTTAAAGCGCACCGTTAGCGGCTCGGCGTCTTCGTCGATTGTTTTCCCGTTTATTTTAAATTCAAAGGTATAGACTCCCGCCGATTTGGGAGTGAATGTAAAGTCGGGAGAAAAATCATGTACGGCTTCTATCAGCTCGCCGTTAACGTACATTTCAAACAAATATTCGGGATTGCCCTCCGTCGCTTCACCATTGAAAGAAAAGGAAACGGGGGTAGGCTCATCATAGGTTTCCCCGCCATCGTATACCAGTTCGGGCAGCTCAAAGGGGGCGTATACTCGCACGATTTTTTCGGCGAATACCGCGTCGTCCGAATCTAATTCCGCTTTTATGGTGTATGCGCCCGCCGCCGATTGTTTTGGGAGGGTGTAATTTAACCCGCCCGCCGCCGTAGAGACAGGCTTGCCGCCCAAATACCAGTCGACCGTTTTTGACGGGTCTGCGCCCTCGCCCAAAAAGGCGGTAAAGGTCACACTTTCGGTGCCGCTAAGGTCCTGATAGAGTTTGCCGGTATGGAAAATCTCTATGCCGGTAATCGTGGCGTATTTAACACTGACCGAAAGAGTGGCGGAATTGCCGCTTGACAGTTTTGCCGTGACCGTCGCTGCCCCCGTGCCTATCGCCTTGACCGAGTTGCCGCTCGCCTGCAAAACGCCCGCGGGGCTTGCCGACAGCGTATACACGCCGCTTTTTTTGCTCGTGCTTATGTACTGTGACAGGTCGACCGTTTCGCCGTAAGTCATACTTAGGCTTGTCCTGCTGAATCTTATGGTTTCTCCGAATAAAAAACAGCCGCTAAGCGCGGGGATA
>WRDI01000125.1 GCA_009783515.1 Bacillota bacterium
AGCATAAGTACAGGCGTCTAACATTTCCTCGACCGCGCCTTTGGTGATAAGCTGCGTTTTTCCGTGGGTTTCCTTGATGACCACGCTCATACGGCGGCGGGTAAAGTCAAAGGGAATCTCGTCCACTTTGACGTACCTCTTTGTCAAATCCGCCATGCCCGCGTCCTTTATGTGGTTGAGAATGGCTATGTCCATAAGGTTTTTCATGCCCGTCTGGAAGAAGCTATTCAAAAACGCGTGGCGTAAAACGCGCTTATCCTCTTTGCCGTTGATGTCAAGGTACCGCTCTAAGATAATTTTGTCCTCGGTCAGCGTCCCCGTCTTATCCGTGCACAAAATATCTATCGCGCCGAAATTCTGTATAGAGTTTATGTTTTTGACGATTGTTTTTTTCTTACTTAACTTGACCGCGCCTTTAGCAAGGCCCGCCGTTACTATCATTGGAAGCATTTCGGGGGTCAGCCCCACGGCGACAGCCAAACCAAATAACAATGCGGAAGGCCAATCGCCCTTGGTAAAGCCATTGATCAAAAATACCGCGGGCACCATGACCGCCATAAAGCAAATCAGTACCCACGAAACGGAATTGACCCCCCTCTCGAAGCTGGTGACCGGCTTTTTAAGCTTTAGCCGCGATGCCATAGAGCCCAAATGCGTCTCGTCGCCTATCGCTATCGCCATTGCCACCGCTGACCCCGACACGACGTTGCTACCCGTAAAAGCAAGGTTGTTAAGGTCTAATGAGTTTTTGTGATTAAACTCTAAGGGGGCGGCAAACTTCTCCACCGGATTGCTTTCGCCCGTCAGAGAGGACTCGCGGATAAACAAGTCCTTGCAGGAGAGTATACGCACGTCGGCGGGAAGCATATCGCCTGCCGCCAAATGTATAATGTCCCCCGTCACGACCTCGTCGAGGGGTATTTCGATTTTTTCACTTACGCCGTCATCGTTTATCCGCTGTACGCAGGTGGTGGCGGAAATCATTTCGATCAGCTTTTCGGCGGCCGCAGAGGATTTCGCTTCTTGAAAAAACTTCAAAATTCCGCTTACGCCCACCATAACGACGACAATCAGTAAGGTTGCAAGGTCGTCGGTAAACAAAGACACTGCCGCCAAAATAAAAAGCACGACGGTAAACGGGTTGACAAACGCCAAAAACAGCCGCTTGAAGACCGAATCCTTCTTGCGGTGAGTCATGACGTTACCGCCGTATTCGCCGTACGACTCCTCGGCTTGCTCTGCGTCAAACCCCCTTTCCGTGTTTTTGTATAGCCCAAAAAGCGTTTGGGCGGGCAAGCGCGCGGCTTCCAAAAGCTTGTCATTCCCGCCGGGGGGAGCGGGCGCTTTATTCTTTATCGATTTCCTTTCCATTGCCTTATCTCCTGTTTTTGATGTTTAGGATAAGGCATAAACAAACTAAATATCGGGTTAAAGAACAGCCGCAAACGGGCGGTTTGAATTTATTCTAAAACCGAAATTGTGATTGCCTATGTCTTGGCATAAATTACTGCCGTCCGGGTCCATTTTTAACCTCCTTGAATCATTATGGTGTCGTTCTAGGTATTCGCATACCCGATTGTGTTAACAGTATATTCGCTGTGTCTTTATTTGTCAACTAAACCGCCCACGCCCGTGATAATTTTTTTGTACAAATTTTTTTGTGGACGCAAATAAAACGGTCGACGAAATTTGCCACATTTAAATCTGTTTTTATACCCCGCCTTTGCTTGCAAAAAAAACTTTTATATGCTAAAATACATTTATGGAAAAAACAATCTACGATGTAATGACCGACGACCCCCTGAAAATACAGCAGTTCAAAACGACCTGCGCGCAGATGCTCGGTTGCCCGTATATAGTCGCAAACAGCAAAATCTCGGCAATCCTGCAGTGTGTGGCGTCAAGCAAGCTACTTTACGGGCTTTTCGGTTGCCTTTTAGAAAAATTCAACTACAAAGAAACCGCCAAAAATTGCCAAACCGCGGACGGTAAGATAATCTTACCAAAAACTCAGGAGGACATAACCGCGTTTGTTTTTTGCGTCCTCTTAGACATCGACAGGCACAACATCGAACTGAAAGACTTTTTGCAGTTTTTCGGCGGCGAGGACTCCGCCACGGCATTTAAGGAGTTCCAAAAGGACTTTATCATGCCTTTCCGCAATGCCGCCGTCGCTTTGGCAGAGTGTGAATGCGCCAAGTTTGAGCAAAAAAATCGGCTTTTATGCAGGCAAAAGGACCTTAAACAGGTTGAGCAAAGTTTCGATTGTTTTATGGGGACGCTTACAACGCGGATAAACTCCGACCGCGACCTTCATACGGTAACAAAGGATGATTTGACCGTGCTGTGCGGTAGTTTCGCCGCCGCCGTCCACAGCGGCGACCTGAAACAGTCCCGCGCTTTGTATGCCCGTATCTTAAAAAAACTTCGCATCCACAAGCCTTCTCTGGCGCGAGAGCTGGAGAAGTTCGACTTAAGCATTATTTGACACCCTTCATATATCGGCTTAAAGATGCCTATACTTATCGTGGACCCCAATTACAAACCCTACATTAAAGGAGATTTTGGTTATGTTTAAGAAACTGGCTTGTTTTGCCGTCATGCTTGTTGTGCTGTTTTCATTAGCTGCGTGTAATGACAACTTATACATTCAAATCGGCGACCTGCAAATAAAAATTGTAGAGCAAGCGGAGAAGATTGCAAATCTGGAAAAAGAGCAAGCGGCTTTAAAGAACAGTGAGCTTGCCCTGTATAAAACCGTGGCAAAATACGAATTAGACGCTTACATCAAAGAAAAAGGCGA
>WRDI01000126.1 GCA_009783515.1 Bacillota bacterium
CCCAGTAAATCGCATAAAACCGGAGATATTTAATAAAAAAAGTTAAAGTTTGTCCACTTTTCAAAGTGGCGGGGTTTGGGGCAGAGCCCCAAGGTCTAAATCTTTTCCTTGCAAAAACCCAAATAATGTGATATAATCAGAGATTGGGAAGGAGTGGTAAAATGAAAGTCATTCTTCTGCAGGATATTAAGGGTGTCGGCAAAAAGGACGAGGTAATCAACGCGGCGGACGGGCACGCGCGGAATTATCTGTTTCCGAAGAAGCTTGCGATAGAGGCAACGAAAGAGAATTTGGCGAAGCTTGAAGGGGCGCGGAACGCGGCGGTGAGGAAGAAGCAGAAAGAGGTCGACGACGCGCTGAAGCTGAAAAAGGAATTGGAAGGCAAGGTTATCAAGATTTCGGTTAAAAAAGGCGAAACGGGCAGGCTGTTTGGGTCGGTCACAAACAAGGAGATTGCGGAGGAGCTTTCCCGGCAGGAAGGCCTGACGGTCGACAGGAAGCGGATTGTGCTGGACGAGCCTATTAAAACGACGGGTACAAAACACGTCGATATAAAGCTGTACGCCGAGATTTCGGCAAGGTTAACGATTGAGGTAGAATAGTGGACAACACGTTAGTAAAACAGTCAGTGCCGCACAGCGCGGAGGCCGAGCTTGCCGTGCTGAGTTCCATGCTTTTCGACAAGGAGGCCATCCTTGCTGCGCACGAAGTTTTGTCGGCCGAGCATTTCCACCGCGCCGACTATAAGGCCGTGTTTCAAGCAATGGTCGACATGTTCGGCGATTCGTTCCCCGTTGACGCGGTGACGCTTAAAAACTATCTGGAAAAAAAAGGCATCTATGACCGCGTGGGCGGAAGCGAACTTTTGGCGGAAATGGCGGCGAATATTTCAAGCACCGCAAACATCCACCACTACGCGAAGATTTTGCACGACAGGGCGCTACTGCGCGTTTTGCTGTCCGCGTCCACGGAAATTCAAACAAAATCAATCGAAGGGCTTGGCGAAGCCGACCACGTTCTGGAATATGCCGAGCGCCTGATTTTTAACATATCAAAAAGCCGCGATTCCTCCGACTTTACGCACATCAAGGACGCTTTGGCGGATTCGATAAAAAAGGTTGAAGAGGTACAGCTGCACGGCTCAAAAATCACCGGCATCCCGTCCGGATTTACAGATTTTGACATGAAAACGGCGGGGTTACAGCCCTCAAACCTAATACTTATCGCCGCAAGGCCGTCCATGGGCAAGTCCATGCTTGCCATCAACATAGCCGCACACGTAGCAATTCGTCACAAGGTAACAACGGCGTTCTTTAGTCTCGAAATGTCCAAAATGGAGCTGACCAACCGCATAATCTGCTCCGAAGGTATGATTCCCGCGCAAAACTACCGCACGGGCGAAATGGTTGTGGGCAGCAAAAGTTATTGGGAAAACGTCGCGGACGTAATCGGCAGCATCTCAACCGCGCCCCTATATTTAGACGACACAGCCGGCATAACAATCCCGGAACTGCGGGCAAAATGCCGCCGCTTAAAGCTTGAAAAAAATTTGGGCCTAATCATAGTCGACTATTTACAATTAATGAGCGGCTCGCGCCGCGCCGAATCGCGCCAGCAGGAAATATCCGAAATCTCGCGCTCGCTCAAGGCAATAGCCCGCGAAATGGAGTGCCCCGTAATAGCCCTCGCCCAACTCTCCCGCGCCTGCGAACAACGCGCCGACCGCCGACCAATCCTTTCCGACCTGCGCGAATCGGGCGCAATCGAACAGGACGCCGACATCGTTTCCTTCATCTACCGCGACGAATATTACAACCCACACAGCGAAAAACACGGTATCGCCGAGTGGATAATATCCAAACAAAGGAACGGGCCGACCGGGACTGTAGAACTGGCGTTTTTGTCGGAGTACGTAAGGTTTGCCAATATGCAGAGGTAACAATAAATTTTGCACACACAATACCTGTACGGGCGACCGCCCCCGGTCGCCTTAACCGCTCGAAAAACGAACCCGCAATACCTGTACGGGCGACCGCCCCCGGTCGCCTCAACCCGCTCACCTAAAGGAGACTACATGACCAAAAAAACCCCCACAATAATCCTACTAACAACAGGTTTAACCGGCATAACCGCCGCAATCCTCCTAATAATAAACCTAATGCGCACCCAAGACCTAACCTTCGTCTCCCCCTTCGCCCCCAACGAAGCCCTAACCTTAACCCTGCTGATAACGTCGTTCCTGACGTTTTTAATAGGCCTGTTCAAACTCGACGCCCTCCTCAGCCCAAAAGAAACCCCCGTCTCGCGAACAATGGCGACAAAACAAATCACGCTGACCGCCCTGCTCGCCGCCTGCGCCTACGTTGTGGCGTACACCGTGCGCCTGACCCTCGTCCCCGCCGCAACCTACCTGCGCTACGACCCAAAGGACATCTTCATAATCTTCGGCGGTTTTATGTTCGGCCCGCTGACAGCCTTCGGAATGGCGGTACTGGTAGCCTTCCTCGAACTAATCACGGTCAGCGTCTCCGGCCCAATCGGAATGATTATGAACGTCCTCTCCAGCGCGTCCTTCGTCTGCACCGCGGCGTACATCTATTCAAAGAAACGCACGCTCTCCGGCGCGGTAATTGCGCTTGTTATAGGTGTTATATTCATGACAGCAACCATGCTTTTATGGAATTATCTGGTAGTACCGCTGTTCACCCCCGGTATAACAAGAGAACGTGTGGTAACCATGCTGCTCCCAATATTCCTGCCGTTTAATCTCTTAAAAGGCAGTATAAACGCCGCCA
>WRDI01000127.1 GCA_009783515.1 Bacillota bacterium
TTGAGGTAACGCTGAAGGACGACGAGCGCAACGACCCGCCCGTTACGACCGACATTTTGTCAGCTTTTAGGCTTTTAACGATCGAGCAGTACGACGAAATTAAGGCTAAAACCTTGACAATCAGCGCTATTGTATATAACGACCTCGAAAGCAAGGGACTGGAGCTGATCGACATAAAATTTGAGTTTGGCCTTGTGGACGGAGTCATCACTCTTATCGACGAGATTTCGGGCGGGAATATGCGCGCCTTCAAAAACGGCAAAAAGTTGGATTACGAAACCCTGTCCACTTTGATTTTAGCGTAAAATATTTTTGCGTATATTGTTTTGGTACAAAGCCCGCAATATCAAGTGCAGAGGCGGGCTTTGCTGTGATTGTTGACCCCCGGAAAAACCTCTCTGGGGGTTTGTTATGTAACGAGCGTTTATTAGAAGACTTCTTCCGAGGCCCGACAGAGCGCATTTATCGGCATTTTTTTGGTTTAAAGCCGTCACCGAAAAAAAACAAATTTTTTGACGGTTTTATCCACAAAAATTTGCTCGCTGTCTGACCGTGTCCGGTTTCGGAATAACTCTATTGTTCAATAAAACACGCAGTGAATTTTGAAATATTTTTTGTTATGCATAGTTTTTGGGTGATAAAACTATTGACAGGCGGAAAAAAATAATGGTATAATCCCAGTAGATTGGTAGGGATTAGGGTTTTGGGCAGAAATAACGGTTTTTATACCAATTGACCGCAAATTTGAATTATTTACTTCGAGCGGATTTTCGAGATAGAATTTGGCTTTTTAGGCTTTCAGTGTAACAGAGCTGCACAAGAAGCCGAAAAAGACAATGTTTCAGTCAAAAAGACGCTTGAGGAATATTAAAAATTGCAATCAATTAGGGCATGTTAACACAAAAACAGCGATAAAAAGCCTTTTATCTCGAATAATCGAATCGCCCTATAAAGTGCTGTTTTTGTGTTAACACGCCTTAGTATTAGGAGGGGCAAATGAAGCTTTCGACAAGGGCAAGGTACGGGTTACGAGTGTGTTTTTTGCTTGGTTTAAGTGAAGAAGTTATGCCACTTTCGGCGCTAACGCGGCAGACGGGTTTAAGTGAAAAATATTTAGAGCAGCTGCTGGCAATGCTAAAAAAGGCGGGAATAGTGGCGGCAAAACGAGGTAGCTACGGTGGGTATATGCTGACAAAACCGGCGGAGGAAATCACCGTTGACCAGATGTTGACCGCCTTAGAGGACAATTTTGAGATTACTGACTGCATAAAGGGCGTCTGCAGCGACGAATACTGCCCTAATCGCGGGTTGTTTACCAAACTATACAAGGATATTTCGGGCCTGCTGACGTCGACTACATTGCAGGATTTTATAAATGACAGTATGTGTAAACCAAGGGGAGCGATTGGAGAATAAGTGGTTGGAGAATAGAGGAACAGTCAGATTCAGAAGCCGTATTCATAGAGATGAAAGGTCTAAAAAGCGTTTTTTATACTCTTCTCTTTCTATGAACACAAATTCTTAAAAATTTAAATATATCCCTTATTGTACGTTGTTTCATTGTGCATTGAAAAGGAACCGAAGTTATGGAAGAAATTATAAAAAAAAGAATTTACCTTGACCATGCGGCAACAACACCGTTAAGCGAAAACGCCCTAAGCGCGATGTTGCCGTATTTTTGCGATAAGTTTGGCAACGCAAGCAGTCTCCACTCCTTCGGGCGGGAGGGGGCGGCGGCGGTGACAGAGTCCCGCGCAAAGGTCGCGGAAATAATCGGGGCGAAATCCACCGAAATCTATTTCACTTCGGGCGGGACGGAGAGCGACAACTGGGCGCTACGCGGCTTTTGCGATACCAAGGATAAGCACATAATAATCTCGGCGATAGAACATTCCGCAATTATGGAAACCGCTAAAGAACTGAAAAAAAAGGGGATAACGGTAACTGTCCTCCCCGTGAACGAAAGAGGATTGATCGAGCCGGCCGCACTCGAAAATGTGATTGACAGCGGCGTGTCGTTGGTCAGCATAATACTCGCCAATAACGAGGTGGGCACCGTTCAACCAATCAGGCAATTAGCGGAAATCGCGCATAAATACAAGGCGCTTTTCCATACCGACGCAGTGCAGGCGGTAGGCAATATCCCCGTCAACGTCCGCGATTTGGGTGTGGACATCCTATCGCTTTCGGCGCACAAGTTTTATGGGCCCAAGGGGGTGGGCGCGCTCTACGTCCGCGGCGGGATAAGACCTGAAAGGTTGATAAGCGGGGGGCATCAGGAGCGGACTATGCGGGGGGGAACCACTAATACGTCGCTTATTGTGGGTTTGGCGGCGGCGTTAGAGGAAGCGAATTTGCATCTTGAGGAGAATATGCGCCATGTCAGCGAAGTGCGCGATCGGTTTGTAAGCGGGGTGGAAAGAGAAATTCCGCAAATCAAATTAAACGGCGATAAATTGAGTTGCCTGCCCGGCATTGCCAATTTTTCGTTTGAATTTATAGAGGGCGAGTCGATTTTGATGTCGCTTGACCTTGCGGGGATTGCCTGTTCGTCGGGGTCGGCATGCTCGTCGGGGTCGCTGGAGCCTTCCCATGTCTTACTTGCCATGGGTGTGCCGATTGAAATCGCGCACGGCTCTATCCGTTTTTCTTTCGGAAA
Source organism: Bacillota bacterium (assembly GCA_009783515.1). Taxonomy (GTDB): domain Bacteria; phylum Bacillota; class Clostridia; order Christensenellales; family Pumilibacteraceae; genus WRAF01. The sequence continues at coordinate 2,660 of WRDI01000127.1, forward strand.
ACACAATACGAAAGAGGAGGCGGATTATGCGCTGGACAAGTTAAAAACGATAATAAAACGGCTGCGCGCCCTCTCCCCACTATATATCGAACTGGAATCTGAACGAACAAAAGTATAAAGGGCTAAAA
>WRDI01000128.1 GCA_009783515.1 Bacillota bacterium
ATACCAAATCCATTATACCACAGGAGTTTTTTTGTTGTCTTCTTCGCTTCTGCTTCTTTTATTCTCCCCGACGCCGTCGGGGGATTGGTTTTTACCTTCACTTCGTTTCGGTCAAAATGACATCTTAAACTTTTGCAATGCTGCCTCGTTGCGTTGCCCAAAATTCCCCTCTCTCGGAGGGTGGCGGCGACAGAGAACCACCCCGCCGCTTCACGCCATCCCTCCGTTGATAGGATTTTTTAACGCATTACTAACCACGCAATAAGCGCCGCCAAAACAATACCGCCGAGAACTCCCGCTATAAGCGCGAGAATTTTGAGGCCGGATTTAGGATAATCGCCGACGATTTTGGCGTTTTGGGCGTTGATGTGGGTTTTGTAAACCTTTTCTTTATACTTGTGTGTTATTATGTACAACGGCAGCAGTAAATATTTGAATTTTTTGTTCTCATAAGCGGTTTTGACGTTAAGGGTCTGCACGACATCGCAGCGCAGGGACGAAATTATTTGCCTTCGGATGCCGGAGTCGATTTGGCCGCGAGCCTTGCCCCACCCGTCGTTAAGCCCGAGCTGGTAATGCTCCGCCAAAAAGCCCGCCAGATATTCGCTTGAATACGGCACAGCCCTGCCCGCCATAAAGGGCATTAATTTATTAAAACGCTTGTCGTCGGTTTGGCCGCTGGAATTTATAATCACGTCCAAAAACATATTGTTATAATTTCCGGCGACGTTGCGGTAACGCACGCGGCGTTCGGTATGCCTGTTTTTACCGCTGCCTACGGTAACATAATAATAGTCGCCCACAACGCCGGAGTAGCGTGAATAGGTGTCCGCGTCAAATGTCCACGACGGCGAATAGTATCCCTTAAATTCCTCAATGTTGTGCTGCCGCCTAAACGCCGAGGGCGCGAAAGGCCTCTTTTTGACCCATTTGGAAAACAGCTCCTCGGCTTTTTCGCGGTCGAATCCAAAGGGAATGACCGCCATCGGACGGATTCCCGCGAGGTCCTCTTTGACGGTGACGGAGGGAGAGCCGCAGAAAATGCAGACGTTAGCAAACGCGCCTTTATCGAATACGGATTCGCCGCCGCAGTTGGTACACCTATAAACGCGGGTTTCTTTTGCCCACGTCGGCTGCTTGTCCAGCGTAAAATCAAGCGCCTGTTTTTGGACGGGCGCGCCGATACCTTCGGGCCTTATTATGGAGCGCGAACCGCAATGGCCGCAGGTCATTGTTTGCGTGGCGGGGTCGAACATCGTCGGCGCCCCGCAGGAGACGCATTTTGCGTTAAGGACGTTTTGCTCGGCTTTGCGTTCACCGCCGTAATCGCTGACCGTTACTCCGCTTTGGGGATTGTAATTATCGGACATTAAAATACTCCAAAGAACCTTTGTCAAATTTTACTACAAATTAAAAAAAAGAGCAAATAGGTATAGAGCCCCAAAAACAAGGTTTTTGGGGCTCTATACCTATTTTGGGCGCCAGTCTTCGCGCTCTTCTCTCTTTTCTTCCGAGGGGCGTCGGGGGCGCAGCTCGACTAAAATCACATCGTCGCCGATTTTTTTGATGTCGCACCACGGTACAAATATATCGTCGCACGCCTTAAAGAAAAACGCCCGCCTAAAACCCGGCGTAACTAATCCCTCTACCCTTCCCCGGATATCGAACACAACGTCGATTATTTTGCCGAGCTTTTTGCCGTCGACGATATTTACCACATCCTTGCAACGGAGTTCCTGAAAGGATAGTTGAATTTCCACAGTATGCTTTATGCGGGAAGGGAAGTAAGTGTTACAAAAAAATGCCGAAAAATTTTTTGAATAAAAATATCTTAAATTGCCGACAATAACTGACAGCTTATTTTTTAGGTATTAGGTAACAGGTATCAAGGCACAGGTAAAGGTTAATAAATAATCCGCTACCTAATACTTGATACCTAATTCTTACGGAGGAAAAAATGGCGTCGAAGGTAGTTATTTGCGGAATCAATACGGCCAATCTTCCTAAGCTGACGGCCGGTGAACAGCGCGATTTGCTCGTAAGGATAAAAGCCGGTGACGAGGGCGCAAGACAGGAGTTCGTGATAGGAAATATGCGGCTCGTCCTATCGATAATCCAAAGGTTTATGTCCCGCAAGGAAAACATCGACGACATTTTTCAGGTGGGCTGCGTCGGGCTTATTAAGGCCATAGATAACTTCAACACGGATTTTAACGTCCGCTTTTCCACCTATGCCGTGCCCATGATAATCGGCGAAATTAGGAGGTTTCTGCGGGACAATAACAGCGTAAGGGTTTCCCGCTCGCTAAGAGATACGGCGTACAAGGCGCTTCAAGCACGCGAGGCGTTAGAGCTCACCTCCCAAAACGAGCCGTCGCTTGAGGAAATCGCCGCTATGATAGAAATCCCCCTTAAAGACGTCGTGGCAGCCTTTGACGCAATAAGCGACCCCGTTTCGCTCTTCGACCCCGTGTACCACGACGGCGGCGACACGGTTATGCTGATGGACCAGATAAGCGACGTCAAAAACCGCGACGAAATCTGGATAGAGCAGGTCGCGCTGCGGGATTCGATAAGCAAGCTGAACGGGCGCGAACGCGAGATTCTTTACCTGCGCTACTTCGAGGGCAAAACCCAAATAGAGGTCTCGGACGAAATCGGAATTTCTCAAGCCCAAGTTTCGCGGTTAGAAAAGAACGCGATAAAGACGATTGGGAAGAATATGTAGAATTAAATTAAAAATTACAATAGCTCAAATAAACCCCGTTATTTTAAGCCCAATA
>WRDI01000129.1 GCA_009783515.1 Bacillota bacterium
CGAGTGGGGTGGGGACGGGTTTTGGCTGCACTTAAAGCGGCTGGAAAAAGGCAGGTTTCGCTGGCCGACGGCCGAGGAGCCCACAATGAGCTTGAATTCCGAGGAGCTGTATTTGTTGCTGGGGAGTCCGGGAATCCTACAAAAAATTAAGCGGAAAGAGGTAGCGGCGGGAGCGGTTTTGCGGTAATAAATTGGCGGAAACCGCCTGAAAATTACCGAAAAATTGTGCCGAAACCCCTTGAAACAGCCATGCTTTGCTTGCCTTTTTTGGCTGTTTATGGTATACTGAAACCATGAAAGACGCGGCGGTAAAACACGAAAATTTGCAGGAAAAATGCTTTGTTTTGCAGACCCAAAATCGCGTTTTGGAAACTGAAATCACGGAATTAAAGTCTTTACTGGAAACCCAATCCGGACGTGTATCCGAACTTGAGCTTTTAATAAAATGGTATCAAGAGAAACTGCGGTTAAACGCGCACAAGCAATACGGCGCGTCAAGCGAGCAAACCTCTAACTACGAACAGCTCGGATTCTTTGACGAGGCCGAGGTTACGGCGGACAAGAAAGCTCCCGAACCCGACTTAGAGCAGATTACATATAAACGCCGCAAGCACGTGGGAAAACGTGAAGAGGATTTGTCAGGCCTTCCCGTAGAAACCGCTGTTCACGAACTCCCCAAGAAAGAACAAGTCTGCCCCGAGTGCGGGGAGCCCCTCCATGTCATGGGCAAGGAAACGCGCCGCGAGCTTACCGTTATCCCCGCTCAAATTAAGGTGACGGAACACGTCCGCAACGTTTATTCCTGCCGCAACTGCGAAAAGGCCGGTGCGGATGTTCCTGTGGTTAAAGCGCCGATGCCCGAGCCCGTCATAAAAAACTCAATAGCGTCGCCCTCGGCGGTAGCGCATATTATGGCGAATAAATACGTCATGCACAATCCGCTGTACCGTCAAGAGCAGGAATTCTCCCGTATGGGGTTACCCTTATCGCGCCAGACGGCCGCCAACTGGATGGTTACGGCGTCGGATAACTGGTTGTCGCATATATATGAGCTTTTGCGCAAGGAGCTTTTGAAAAACAGCGTACTGCACGCCGACGAAACGACATTACAGGTTTTAAAGGAGCCCGGGCGCAAGGCAAGAGCTGCGTCGTATATGTGGCTGTATCGGACGAGCGAGGACGACAATCACCGGCCTATTGCGCTGTATGAATACCAAGAAACACGTTCCTCCTCACATCCAAAAAAATTCCTCGACGGGTGGCGAGGATACTTACAGGCCGACGGTTATGCGGGTTACCACGGGCTTGAGAGTGTAACAAACGTCGGGTGCTGGGCGCATATGCGGCGCAAATTCGACGAAGCGTTAAAGAGTTTAACGCCTGAGGCGCAAAAGGATTCCATGGCTTTAACCGGGCTGGAATTATGCAGCCGTTTATTCGCCGAGGAACGGGCTTTTGAGCAGCGGCTTTTAACGACGAGACGTCGCCATTGGCGGTTCTGACGCCCATGGAACGCTTTAAACGACGGTATGAATGGCGGATTGAACATTCTTTGCCTGTGGCGAATGAGTTTTTCGCGTGGGCGAAAGGCTTAAACATTCTGCCCAAATCTCCTTTGGGCGTGGCGGTTAAATACGCTCTTGACCAGCAGAGATATCTTATGAACGTGTTCGTTGACGGCCGCGTAGAATTATCCAACAACCGCGCCGAGCGCAGCATAAAGCCCTTTGTCATCGGCCGTAAAAACTGGCTTTTTTCGGCTACCCCAAAGGGCGCAAAAGCAAGCTCCGTGATTTATTCACCGCCAAAGAAAACGGCCTTATTCCTTTTGAGTATCTTAAATTCCTGTTTGAAAAAATCCCAAATTCAACAACCAATCAGCTTTCCGCCTATTTGCCGTGGAGCGATTCCATCCCGCCCTATTGCAGGATACCCAAACCGCCGTCCCCCACGAAATAAAAAACAACCGCTAAAAATACCTCAGACAAAAACGGCCATGGCTTTTCACACCAAGACCGCTTTTTCTTGTCGATGTCCAAACAGTTTACCGCTCACATACTGTCTATGAAAACATTGATAACGAAACAAAAACAAAAATCGAAAAAGAATAAGAAATTATTTGGTAAACAAGACAAAAGATAAATGGTGTTTCGGGTAATGTCAGGGGGACGGGGGTGTTGACATTAAATGTCAACACCCCCGTCCCCCTGACATACTTAATAAAACTTCTGCGGGAATTGCCGCATTATACCGAAAGAAAAATAATCCGCCATAGAAAGAGCTTCTTGCTCGACCGTGTCGAAAGCCTTGATGTCGGCGGCGAAGTTCCCCGCAAGGCGCATAGCTACCTCCTGCGTTGTCAAATCAAGGTGCCGGTAAAGCATTGTGCGGAGTTCGGTGCGGTTAAAATACGGATTGATGCCCGCAAAAGCCTCCGCCATTTGGTCGGCGTTAGCGTACCATTGGGTTATGAGTCTGGCAAACCGGCCGATTTTTATTGATTTTTAGCTATTTTTATTGACTGATAACGATTGTAAAACACTCGCGTTTTTCTTCTTTTTATATCGTTTTCAGTCCAAATCCACCCAATTTTGGCTTATTATAGGCAAATTTCATTGTTTTTCCAACATAGACAGAACTAGGGCGATTTAGGCAGAACCAGACAGGTTTTGCAAAAATTTTGCATTTTTTCTGCACTTTTGTTAGAACGACAGTATTCCTTTAAGTTGCTCAGATTCGGATGCAGACCGAATCTGAGCAACTTATTTAATAAA
>WRDI01000130.1 GCA_009783515.1 Bacillota bacterium
CGATGAGGGCTCGCCGGCTAAGCCAACCACCCCGCCCCGTCAGGCAAGTCTCCGTCGGCACCCCTCCGCAGAGGGGAACTTTTGCAAAATCAGCCGCCGCCAAGAGTTAAGTCGGCGTTATTATTTTATGCGCGGCACATATTTGCATAGAAGTAATTTTGAGAATCGTTTGATGAAAAAGAAAACGGGAGACCTTTTTAGTCCTCCCGCGTCATTAGACATAAAATAGAAGTAAGGTAATCCTCAGTCACTTCGTGACAGCTCCTTTGAAAAAGGAGCCTATAAAAGGCTCCCTCATCGTTTTTAATATTTAATTTCGTTTCTTGCTTATTCGGAGCTTATTTCCGAAGCGTCAGTCCCAGTCGAAACATCCGTTGCTACATTCGTTTCCGCCGTCTGCGCCATAATCGTTTCCGCTACTTGCAACGCATAACCTCCGGTTTCTTTTGCAGGCGGAAATAAAGCATCAGTACGCCGGCGATAAGCATTGCTATGCAAAGGCATTGCGACGGCGTAAAGAGGCTTTGGAACAGGAAATTGCCGCGTTCGGGGTCTCCGCGCAGATATTCTAACACAAAGCGGAAAAGCCCGTAGGAAATATAGGCGATGATAATCGGGTCGCGGCCCGTATCCAAAAATTTAAGTTTCTTGCCCGTCTTTTCGCTTTGCGCCATAAAGCAGACAAAAAACATTATAAGGGCGAACACCGCCTCGCAAAGGTTCGCGGGGAAATTCCATTGCGGAATACGCGCTCCCGTGACCGGGTCCACGCCCTTGCCGAAATCGACGCCCAACGGGAACGGGGTGCCGTCGGGCATTTTTATGCCGTAGCAGCAGGCCGCCAAAAAGCAGCCCACGCGCGCGAAGAACAGCGCCGCGAACAGCGCCGCGGGAAACGCCCTTACGCTGGCGGCGAAGCCGACCTTGCTTTGCTCCTCGCTTAAAAAGCGGCGTGAAAAAAACTTCTGCAAAAGCAGGAAAACTACCGTGCCGGTTAATAATCCGCCCATGAACGTGTAGCCCAGAGTTTTACCGCCTTCGCTTTTCGGTATGCCGTACAGCCTGAAAATGTCGAAGGTGTATTTAAAAATATCGAAAATCAGCTGGAACAGGATGCCGCCCGCCACGCCGAACACGATAGATATAAGCCCGATGTAAAAATAAAAGCTGAAGGTTTTTTCCTTTAAGCCCTGCTTGCGGGCTATGAAAGTAAAGGTTGTCATCGCCGCGATAAAGCCTATTGCAAGCAAGAGCGGCTCCCAGCCTATTCCCCAGATTTGCTTAAGCGGATAAGTCCACGCAAAATTAGCCGTCATGCTATTTCTCCTCCCCGCTTGTATTTTTAGGCTTTTTAAAGTAAACCACGGCAAGCCACGTCACCAGCGCCAGCGCCGCCGCCATTATCAGGGCAAGCAGCGACCACCTCATAAAGTCGGCAAACGGGGTAAGCGCGTTTTCAGGCGGCAGCTCGCCCGCCTTTTGGGCGGCAGGGACGCCGATGGCGATAAGCGTGAACAGCGCCATTACGGGAACCGCTACGGCGCAAATCAGCCCCACCGTTTTCCAGTTGATTTTAGAAAAAAATGCTTTGAGTTTATTCATAAGATTTGTGTTTAGTCTAACACATTATAGAAAAATAGTCAATGTAAAGTATGTCCATGTTGCCCAAACTGTAGACTTGAAACGATAGACCGTTTGTGAGTGTGGAGTTTGGAGAGTGGAGTGTGGAGTTAAGGTCTATATTATTAGTGCGGAGTTTGGAATGTGGGGTGTTAAGAGTGGAGTGTAGAGTTAAGGATAAGTCCTTTTTAAAAGCGGAATATGGATTTTCGGAAATAGTTCCCCTCTGGGGAGGGGAACTTGCTTTACCGCAATTTGCAATCTTCACTTAAACATTCTGACCTTAATTCCACACTCCATTCTCCAAACTCCACACTTGCCCTTAACTCCACACTTAAAAAAAGGCGCACTCCGTCAGGAACGCGCCTTTTTAATGCTAATTTATTTTTTATAATTCATCGTTTCCTTAATTTAACGCATGGTGCCGGCTGATAGGACACGCGGTGCGCCGGCGGTCATCGGGGACGGGTTCCGACGACACCTTTCTTGCCGTACTTGCGTAAGCTTTGTCGGCGGCCCTGTCCCCGTGACAGCCCTAAAAGGCGGGCAAGGGGGTGTCAGGGGGACGGAGCTATTGACAAAGCGAGAAAGCCCGTCAGGAAAGGTGTCAACACCTGCCGTCCCCGCTGACAAAGCTTCGCGGGTCGGTTGCCGCAGGGTTGTGCAGAGCGGACGGCACATGTATTTGTAGGCAAGGGGATGTCAGCGGGTCAACTGCGCCCGAATAACGGCGTTACTTTGAACCGACACCAAGAGTTAAATCAAATATACCCCCAAAAAAACTTTTAAACCGACAGCACCGTACCCATAAAAATCGGCAGGCTTGTCGCGTTGTCTATAATCGCGAAAACAAACGGGCGGTCAAGGATAACGCTGATAAAAACGGGCAAGGCCGAAGTATCGCTCACCTCAACCGAAGTAACCGCCGCCGCCCTTGTGCCGCGCTCGTCAACCGAAATAAAGGTTTTATGCTCTACGTTAGAAATATACATATTGCCGCTTGCGCTTCCTATCCTTGAGAAATTCGCCGCACTGGGGCTAAAGGCGTCGGGTATTCCGATTGATATAAGCATATCGTTTAAGTTAATAGAA
>WRDI01000131.1 GCA_009783515.1 Bacillota bacterium
GGGCTTCAGACGGGCAACAGTTGACTTGCCGCCAAGGGTGCGTACCTTAAATGTACGTAACCGAGGCGGCAACCGAGCCGACAAATCGCTTGCGATTTGCTATGTTTGCGTCAGCAAACATCAGAGAGGCGAGGTCAAGCGTAGCCCGTATACTTCGTGCTTCGTAGCAAGCCCGATATATGCCGCTTTAACTAATACGACTGAATCTCTACGCCGGAGGGCGACAACAAAAAAATATTGTCCTTAACGCGGTGAATATTGCCCGAAAGCGCGTAAATCGCCCCCGACAAAAAGTCCAAAATCCTCTGCGCGTCCGCGTCCTTAAGGTCGTCGAGGTTGACCACCGCGGACTCCCCCTTTTTCAGAAAGTTGATAAGGGTTTCGACCTCCTCGGGAGTGGACGGACGATAAACCACTATGTTGCCGAAGGAAGCTTTGCCCCCCGACCCGGGCGCGGCGGCGGGCGTAACCGACGGTTCGGGCGAAAATATTCGCGGTCTGCCCGCAGTTTGCGACTGCTTGCCCGTGTAATTGCCGTGCTCGTCGTGGGTATCCTCGTAATACTCCACGTTTTCCTCACCTTGCGGCGCGCCGCGTTGGTTTCTGCCCCCTCTTAACCAATCGTTAAAGCTCATATTTTCCTCCAATGCGCAATGCTCAGTGCGCAATGCACAATTACGTTGTCATATTCAATGCGCAATGCACAATTACGTTGTTTGGTTTTATTATTAACCCCGACCTTCATTGAGCATTGCGCATTGTGCATTGCGCATTTCTTTTACCTCTCAGTCCCTCGCCCCGAAAAGCACACTGCCCGGCCTAATCATATTCGCCCCGCACTCTACGGCGATTTTGTAGTCCGCGCTCATGCCCATGGACAGATACTTAATCCCGTCAAACCGCTTTTTCAGCCCCTCGAATAAATCCCGCATTTGCACATAGCTTTCGCGCCCGCAGTTTATCGGCGGAATGCACATAAGTCCCTTTAAGCGCAAATTCGGCAGCCCGCAAATATACTCGGCTAAGTCAAAAATTTCGTCCGCACTCACTCCGCCCTTGCTTTCCTCGCCGCGATTAACCTCTATCAACACGTCCATCACCCGCCTAAGTCTCGCGCACTGCTTTTGAATCTCGTCCGCCAAAGACCGCCTGTCCACCGACTGAATCATCGTCACTTTATCGGCAATTAACCTGACCTTGTTAGTTTGCAGCCGCCCGATAAAATGCCAATCCACCCCTGTCACGATGCCAAATTTGCTCAAAAATTCCTGCGCCCTGTTCTCGCCCGCAAACAAAATCCCGTGGTTTTTAATGGTATCGACCACCTCGGCGGGCACGTTTTTTGTTGCCGCGATAATGGTTACGCCCTCGCCCACCTCCGCCCTGATTTTTTTTAGTGCCTCCGTATCTATCATCGCGACCCCACACAAGCGAACGATGTTCGCCCCTACAATAATTTTATCGTCCCTCAATCCTCGTCATTTCTCTCAACACATACTCCGCCAGCGGCTCCGCAATCCTCACCCCCAAGCCCTCAATCCCCATAAAATAGGCGTTACTGTTCGCCTCTAAGAAAATAGGCTTGTCCGCAATCAAGAAGTCCACCGAACCGTAATCTAACTTTAACTGACGGGCGACACTTTCGGCAACGTCCCTGTACTCTTTCGGCAAATTAACAAGCTCCATGCGTCCGCCCGCACCCAAATTCGACCTAAAATCCGTCCCGTAACGCTTGCAAGCCGCGACGGCCTCCCCGCCCACGACGTAAACCCGCAAATCCTGCCCGAAAATCCCCGTCATCGCCTGATAATGGTGCGGGATACGGCGCAGCTTAAGGTAAATCTCGCGCAAAGCATTCATATCGTCCGCCTTATTCACCTGCCGCCCCTGACTGCCCGTGTTTTCTTTAACAATCACGGGGAAGCCCAATTCTTTCGCCACAAAGCCCAAAAACTCCTTGTCCTCTTCCGCGTTCACGTCATACATGAGCGGCGCGGAAATCGTTTTTGGTATCTCAATACCCGTCAGCGCCGCATAAGTTTTCTGCTTGTCGTCGCAAACCGCTAAAACCTCCGGCTCGTTGAACACCCTTATGCCCCTTTTTTTAAACGCAGATGCCAAAAAGTAATCCTTGTCCCAAAACAATGCGAAGTCAAAATGGCCGGTATCTATTCCGGGGCAAAGCCCTGGACCGGCGTCCGCTTTCGCGGACGCCCCCCGCGGCAAAGCCGCGGGGTATGTACCTATAAGGTCGGAATTAAAGTCAAGCTGCACGCCTTTGTCATAACTCCACAGGGGACACACCCTCTTTAAGTGCGCCCTTTTTCCAAAAGCGCGGGCCAAAGAATTGTAAGTATATTCCAAGCCGCCGTCGGAATAATATCTGTTTGTTATAAAAGCCCCTTTCACCGTTAAATAGTATAAATCAATCGCCGTTTTTTTGCAAGCTATTTAACACTCCTTTTCGGGATTTGTAAAAGTAGACTTTTTGCAAAACTCAACGTAGTCGAATAACGAGCGGATTTTTGTCGAGATGAAAACTTGCGAGGCGGGGGCGTAACCCTCGCCTCTCCACGCCTTGCTGGTGCAAGGCGGGCAAACCGCAAGCGGTTTGGCGGCTCGGTCGCGCTACGTACCTGCCGAGCAAGGATTTTATATCGACAAAAAGATGCCGTTAGACTACTACGGAAGTTTTGCAAA
>WRDI01000132.1 GCA_009783515.1 Bacillota bacterium
ATATTCGCTGCCCATTATTTTCGCGATTTATGCGTTGTATTTCGTATGCAGCCGCTATGTTATGGTGAAGCGGAAGTGGGTCGTGTGGCTGATGACGCTTGTGCTTAGTGTGGCGTTAATCGCCGTGCAGAACACCACGGTGATAGATAAGTCGAATGTGACGGCGTTAAACAACGGGTATTCCGCACTTACATATGTCACCGAGGGGAAGAAGGGGTATCTTGCGGGGGATATTTGGAGCGGGCGTATGGCGCTTTCATCCTTGCGGGGGCTGCGGGTGCGGGGCTTAAACGCGGTTTTTGTCGAAAGCATGGACGCAAAAACTGCGCATCAGATTCAGATGATAAACGGGTTTTTCACGGGTTTTACGTTGTATTATCCCGCGCAGTTGAAAGGGATTGGCGGAAAGCCGGACGAGGATGAGGCGAGGGAAAGGGCGTCGGTGGCGTCAAGGCTGAAGGGGATTAGGGCTGTGCCGTTTGACAGTATGGGCGACACGGAGGGTGATAATCTTGAGATAGTTCCGCTTGAAGGAAGCTTTGCGGCGGTTTTTTATAACGGACAGTTTGTCGCCTACGAGTTTTGCCCGGCTTTGGGTGCAAACGGGGCGCGAAATAACGTTTTACTTCCTAAAACCCATTATTGGAGCGGAAAATGGTACAGCTTGCTAGAGACCGTTGAACGTTACGACATTGTTGCCACGGCTTATTACCGTCCTCTTGGCGACAGGGCGGAGGAAAAGCTGTACCTTGTGGGCGGTGAGGAGACAGGGTATAACGTGTATTCAGCAAAAGAGTGGTTTGTAAGTTATAATTATTTGACTTTCAAGTTTTTATACGGCTAATATTGTAGATTATTAGGAGCGGAAATATAAGATTATCAATCTGACTAATCACAAAATACCGATAAAATATATTGACAAAGCCGCGCGTCACGTGTTACATTATCTATATGGTATTTGATCTTCACAATGATTTATTAACCGCGCCCAAAAAACGGTTTGCAAGGCGGTTTGACAAGAACGTAATTTATGCCGTATGGACGACCCAACTTGAGAATCCGATAAAATTTATCAGGGACGCGTTGCAGTCGCCGCCCACGTACGCGGCGGTGGAGGACCTCGGATTTTTATCGGATTGCGTCGATTTTTTAGCAGACGGGGACTTTGCAGCGGACGGTGCTGCGGGAGCAGATTTGCTGGCCCGCTTAAAGCCCGTATATGCCTCGCTGACATGGAACGGCGAAAACGCGCTTGCGGGAGGCGCGCACAGTGACGCCGGCTTGAGTGATAATGGCCGAAAAATGATCAAGTATTTGGAGTCGGCGGGCATTTTGCTGGACGCCGCGCATCTAAGCCGCCGCGCTTTTTTTGAAGCCGCCGAGGCCTCTGCGCAACCGATGATTTGCTCGCATACCTGTTTTGACGGCTTATACGCGCATAGGCGCAACCTAACAGACACCCAAATCAAGACCATTATTGGCGCGGGAGGGCTGATCGGGCTGTGTTTGGTGAGCGAGTTTATGGGTAAAGCGCAAGCGGGGATGGAGGATGTAATACGACAAATCGACTATTTTACGCAAAGGTTCGGTTGCAAAAATTTGGCGCTCGGTACGGATTTGAACGGTTGCGAAAAGCCGGCTATAAGGGGGTACGCGGGTTTTGTACGCCTAAGGGAGGAATTGTTAAAGCGGGGGTACACAAGGGTCGATGTCAACCGGATTTTTTACCAAAACGCGCGTTGTTTTTTGAAGAGGCGCGGATTATTCCGCAAAAAATGATGCCATTACTTCAGCAACAAACAGAAAATTATTTTTTCTCGATATGTGCTGCAAAAACAAAGGAGCATTTGCCTCCGTTTTTACAAAAACAAACGGCATTTTTTCAAATTTAAACTTCATTGTGCATTGTGTGCTGCGCATTGCTCATTGAAAAAGAGGTGTCTATGATTGTTGGTTATCTACGTGTCCTTATTACCGCGCTCGTCATGGGCGGCATCATGGTTGTGTTTTTGAAGCTCTTTCCAAAAAAACATAAGCTGATTTTTTTGATTGCAGGGTTAGTGCCTGCGGTTTTCATAATTATCCGCCTTATTCAGCGGATTGTGACGATTGACCATATCGGGTACATTCTGCACGGCATACCGTTTACGCTGTGCGGGCTGTGCTCGTTTTTGATTCCCTTCACGGTACTGACGAAAAACAAGGTCGTGACGAATTTTATCTACTTTATTTCGCTGCCATCGACGATTCTGGCGCTCGCCGCTGACGGCACGATAACGCTGCCGCTATCCAACTTTGATTTTTGGGGGTTTGTAATTCCGCATACCATGTATTTTGTGCATATCGGGCTTATGATGTTTTTCAAATACGTAAAGCCGGAAATTAAAAAGCTGCCCACAGTGCTCGCCGCGTTTTGCGTGATGATAAGCATAATGCACATATTGAATCTGCTGACGATGTGGCTGTTCCCGACGGGCGACGCGTGGACGACGAATTACATTTTCACCATGTATCCGGGGGATAGGGGAGGGCCGCCCGATTACGTGATTTCCCCAAGAATAATCTTAGAGCAGGCGTGGGACATTTTACCCCTCCAGTACGTTTATTTATTCTTGTTGCTGCCCGTTTTGGCGATTGTCTGCGGGCTTTTGTCTCTGCCGTTGGTTAAAAAGAGTACGTATAAGCGGTTTTTCGG
>WRDI01000133.1 GCA_009783515.1 Bacillota bacterium
GCGCAGTTCCTTTGTTCCCGCCGCCGTGCAAGTCGATTGAGATACCGTGTACCATTGTCCGCCGTCGTGCCCGAGCGCGGGGATAGTTTGCGTTTCCGTGTGCGAAGTATCCGTTTTGCAAGTCCTTGTTTCCGTTCCCGCTTCCGTACAGGTTGCGGATTTTACTATTTTCCAGTCGCCCCAATCGTGCTCGTGAACGGGCTCAACGGGGTCGTCGCAAGCCGAAAAAGCTGCGGTGCATATAACCGCCAACAGCAACAAACATAATATTTTTGCTATTTTTTTTTTCAAAATCAGCTCCTTTTATTAACTATTTTAAATTAAAAACTGCCATGTTTTTGCTTACTTTTTTGCAAAAAAGTAAGTCGTATGGAGAGTCCGAGAACCGCCGAAAGGTTCTCGGCGCCTTTTGCTTACTTTTCAGCGCATGAAAAGTAAGAACTAACATCATTTGTTATAAGGCAGAGATTCTTCGACTTCGCTCAGAATGACAAAAAACTACACATAAGTTTTTTCAAACAATTCCCTGATTTTAGGATTTTTTCTTAAAATATCCAGCGTAATCTCCGCGTGGTTGTGGCAATACCCGTTGCCGATTATCATCGTCACGTCCTTGCCCACGCCCTCCGCGCCGAGTGCCGCCTTGGTAAAACTCGTCGCCATAGAAAAGAAATAAACGACACCCCCGTCGCGCACGGGAAGAATGGTAGCCATCTCCGCACTTGCGACGTTTACGCAGTTTATAGCTACGTCATATTCGCGCCCCCCGTTGGCCTTTAAAGCCTTTTCTAAAACGTCCACGGGCTGTGTCGCGGAAGCCAAAATCACCCCGTCGACAATACCCAAAGACAGCAATTTATCCGCATCGGACTGCTTGCGAACCATGCCAATGACACGACCCTTTGCCCCCGCGTGCTTTTTAGCTTCGCAGCAGACCAATACGCCCGATTTTCCGCCCGCGCCCAAAACCAGCACGGCATCGCCTTTTTTGACCAAACGCGCGGTTTGCGCGGGAGCCCCCGCCACGTCCAGCGCGGCGAGCGCCAAATTCTCGGGCATATCATTAGGAAGCACGGCGTAAATTCCGCTTTCAAACAGCACAGCTTGGCCCTCTATGTCTACGCGGTCGATACCGATATGTACGGCGGTAATCCTTTTTATATTAAGCGGGGTGAGGGAAAGCGACACCAGCGAAGCGATTTTATCCCCGGCCTTAAGATTGCGGTTTTTTAAATCCTCTCCGATACGCGATACCGTGCCTATAAACATCCCGCCGCTGCCCGTGACGGGGTTTTGCATTTTGCCGCGTTCGCTGACTATCTGCATGATGCGGGTTTTGATTTTCTCCTCGTCACCGCCGCACTCGTCCTTGATTTGCTTAAAGGACGCTGAATCTATATTCAGCGAAATCACGTCGCACACGATTTCGTTTGAGTATACCTTGTTCATATCGTTGTCGATTTTGTCGGCGGCCTGCGTCAATACGCCATGCGGCGAAATTACGCGGTGAGTACCGTATTTGTTTCCTTTGGTTTGCATAGAAACTCCTTTTAGAATTTTTTCAAAAAGCCTTAAACAGCCAGTTTCAATATACTCCTCGCCTCGTCGGGCGTCGCAATTTCTCTGTTAAATTCCCCGGCGATTCTTGCAATCTTCTTCACGATTTCCGCATTGCTCTTTAATAATATACCTTTCTTTAAATACACGTTGTCCTCAAAGCCCACCCTTACATGCCCGCCCATAATTATCGCCATTACAGCCATGTCAAGCTGGCATTTTCCTACTCCCGAGACCGTAAAGGTCGCGTCGGGGGGAAGACTGCCCCTCATAAACAGCAAATCGCGCGGGGTTCCGCTTATGCCGCCGTTTACGCCCATTACAAGATTAAAGTGCAACGGGGAAGGGATATGCCCCTTGGCGGAAAGCCGTAAAGCCGTATCAATCATGCTTTTGTCAAAGACCTCGCATTCGGGCTTGATTTTTAGCTTGTTCATCCGGGATACAAATTCTATAATCATATTTTCGGTATTGACGAATATATCGTCCCCGCCGAAGTTTAGCGTGCCGCAATCAAGCGTCGCCATTTCGGGGCTTAAGGCAAGCGGTTGCAATCTTTCGTCGGCGGTCATCCCGACGGCGCCGCCTGTGGACGGCTGGATTATCACGTCGGGGCATTTCGTCATAATAGCCTCTATCGCGGCCTTAAAACGCTTGGCGCTTTGCGTGGGCGTTCCGTCGTCCTCTCTCACGTGCAGATGAATAATTGAGGCACCCGCTTTATACGCGCCCTCGGCTTCTCTTGCAAGTTCCTCTATCGTGTACGGCACGGCGGGATTGTGCTTTTTTGTGACTTCCGCTCCGCATACTGCGGCGGTGATGATAAGTTTGTCCATGTGAAAACCTCCGGTTTTTAATGACAAATGACAAATTACAAATAACAAACGATTGTCGTCATTCGTCATTTTTTCCTCTGTTTCCCCTTAGGCACAACGCACGTCCCGCTTGCCCTGCAAACCAACACGGGCTTTTCTAAAACGTCCGCCGCCGAATCGTTTATATCTGAGCGCGGCACAATAACCTTGCGCGCCTCAAACGTCATTTTTCGGCTGGAGTTGCCCTCGGAAACAATCTTGCCGTCGGCCTCGATATAATCC
>WRDI01000134.1 GCA_009783515.1 Bacillota bacterium
GAGCGGCCGGTATTCACCTGATTCTCGCTACACAGCGCCCCGACGTCAAAGTCGTTACGGGGATCATCAAGGCCAACCTGCAATTGCGCATAGCTCTTTCGGTAACCAGCCAAAGCAACAGCCAGATCATCTTGGGGGAAGGGATAGGACAGGCGCAGTATTTGTTGGGCCACGGCGACATGTTGGTGGGCGGCAGCGTCGCCTTGCAACGGCTTCAAGCCCCGCTGGCCTCGGTGGATTTACTAAGTCCGGAACTTTGGCGCCAGAATTAAACGCTTGAAGATAATGTTTTCGTATAATTCTTTGTATATGGCGAAAAAAATTTCGGGAATTTTAGGGTAAAATGTTTTACGAAAACCTCCGTATTTTTTTTAGGTTTTACGGTGTAAAATTTTGCGGTATTTGACGTAGGGTTATAAAACTCATAAAATACCCGTAGAGTTTTGGAAAGTGTTGTAGAATAATAAGGTGAAAATCGTGCCCAAAAACAGTAAAAAAGAGCGCAGCGAATTTACGAAAGCCTTGTCGTTTTTGTCGCAGATCGGGATTATGATGATGGCTTGCGTGTTGATAGGAGTGCTGATGGGGAGGTTTTTGGACAGTCTTTTCGGCACTTCGCCGTGGCTTGTGTTGATTTTTTCGTTGCTGGGCGCGGCAGCTTCGTTTAAATGTTTGATGGATTTTGCAAAAAAACTGTAGCAGTTATTGAGAAATGGGGTTATTATGTTATACGGAACCGTGAAAAAGATGATCTTGGTAATATGTGTTTCGTCTTTGATTATCATTGCGGCCGGAGCCGTATATTACCGTTCGTTTTTGGTTTTTCCCTTCGCGTTTGGCGTTTTGTTGATGTCGGCGCTTAACGTTCTTAAAGTCATGATGCTGAAGCTGGCTTTTGAAAAGGCTTTTAATGCGGAAGCAGGAGCTGCCGGGAATTTTATCCGATTTCAACATTGGATTGGATATTTGCTCACCGGGCTGATTTTGTTGTTGGCCGTAAAGACTCCGTTCATCAGTTTACTTGGCGCGGCGGTTGGTGTTTTTACTTTGAAAATCTCCGCATTTATTGTAGGGTTTTTTGAACGAGGCGAAAAAACGGACGTTAAGTACGCATAGAGCACTCCGACGGTGTAGTCGCAGGGTCAAGCATACGCCGATTATCTGAGGGGGGGGTACTTTGGATTTTACAATTAAAAATTTGTGGGTTTTCAAAATAGGCGGCGTCGAGGTGTGGATTACTGAAACAATCGTCAACACCTGGATTATTATGCTGGTGCTCACCATATTTGCCCTTGTTGTCCGTATGAATCTGCGTAAATTCCGCCCGGTTCCGTCGGGCTTCCAGAACGTTGTTGAAGCGATTATCGAGGCTTTTGACGGATTTGTGCAAAGCAGCGCAGGCGAAAAACTCATGTTTTTGGGCAACTGGTATTTTATGGCTTTTTTCTTCATACTTACCTCCAACCTCAGCGGGCTTGTCGGTCTTCGACCGCCCACCTCGGATTGGACCGTCACGTTTGCTTTTGCGTTGGTGACGTTCGTGCTCATACAGGTTGTCGGCGTTAAATTCCGTAAAGGAGCGTACGTGAAGAGCTTTTTTGAACCTCACCCGGTTTTTTTCCCGCTGAACCTAATAGGAGAGTTGGCGCGTCCCATTTCGCTGAGCTTCCGTCTTTTCGGCAACATTTTGGGGGGAATGATCCTTATATCGCTGATTTACACACTGGCTCCAATATATGTGCGTTTCGCCATACCTGTGGCGCTTCACGCGTTTTTTGACGTTATAGCCGGTGTGCTGCAAACCTACATTTTCTGCGTGCTGAGTCTTTCGTTTATCGGAGCTATGGCCGCCACGGACTCTTAATAAACGTGGCGCGCATGTAATGATAAATTACGACAATCAAGGAGGGTATTTATTAATGCAAGATCCATTGGCCTTTATTATCGCGACAGCTCAAATAGCGGCCGCCATCGCGCTGCTCAACGGACTCTTAACTACCATAGGACAAGGTAATATAGCTGCCAAAGCTATAGAATCATTAGCGCGTCAGCCTGAAGCAAGAGGCCCTATAACGAACACAATGTTTATAGGTCTAGCTATGGCTGAAACCTCTGGTATCTATGGCCTTTTGCTCGCAATTATTCTGCTGTTCGCCAATCCGCTGATAAGCTTTTATTTGCAGCAGGTGGCTAAATAGCGATTTTTACGTTGTAGGAAAGAAGCGTATGCCAAAGTTCGCGTTATTTTGACGCATAATCTGTTTTCCGCATGGCCGTAGACTGAAAGGAATGGTACTTTTGCTTGAAAACATACCGAGCGGACGCGTGTTTGGTCTGGATCGGCAGACGCTTATTCAAATTGGGATACAACTGTTCAACGTGTCTTTGCTTGCTTACCTGTTGGCGCGTTTCTTGTATAACCCCGTCCGAGATTTTATGCGCAAACGCGGTGAAAGGATAAAGACTCAACTGGAACATGCCGAGAGCGACTTAGCAAAAGCGAACGGACTGAAAATGGAATATGAAAAAAAGCTCAAAGAGATCCATCAGGAAAGAGACGATATATTGGCCACAGCTCACAGACTTGCCGTTGAAAAAAGCGGCCGGCTTCTGACGGAGGCTAAAAA
>WRDI01000135.1 GCA_009783515.1 Bacillota bacterium
CTACATCGCCGGGGCGGTTTTCGATTATTACACCGATCAAAATAACGACAAGAGTTTCGAGGTCGCCCTGAACCAAAAGCTCCGCGACGTGGAAAAGTCCCTCGGCAATATAATGAAAGCGGTCGAGGCGGGTATATTCAACGATACGACCCGGCAGCGCATGGGCGAATTGGAGCAGCAGAAAACGGAAATAAACGCCGAGCTCGCCGACCTGCGGCTCACCGCGTCGGTGCAGTTGACAAAGGATCAAATATTGTTTTTCTTGTACGCTTTCCGCGACATGGACTTCACCGACCGGGACTGTCAAAAGCGGCTCCTCGACACGTTCGTCAACGCCGTGTTTGTGTACGACGACGAGGTGACGATCACGTTCAATTATTCCGGCGACGGGCGCACCATAACCCTCAAGGATGTGGACGCCGGCGCGGACGGCGGAGAGTTCGTTCCGTGTTGCGGTTTGTCCACCAAATCAAAGGACAAACTTTGATATAATGAAAGCCTCCCGATAACGGAGGCTTTTGTTATGTCCGAAGTGGTGAAAAGCCTTGTATATAGCCACTTTCCGGCTTTTCGCCGCTCCCGGACAGACGCCGGGGCGAGCGGCAAAACGGCCTCGAAAATGGCCCAAAATGACCGGGCGGCGCAAAACCGCCCGAAACGCTCAAAAGACCGAGCCCCCCTCTCCGCAAAAATAAACGCCCCCTGAACAAAAAGCAGCAGGTGTAAAAAACCGAGCCCCCCTCCATTTCACGACCATATCACGCCGCGTCGGATCATTCTGGCGCGGTGCTTTTTTGTTTCGTAGCTAATTCATAGCACGACAAGCAAAGGGCAGTGCTGCCCCCATCTATCCGACGATGTGATTTGGTTGCCTACGCGAACAGCGCCATACTCAAATATACCTTGTCGCGCTCATCCTGCGATATGCCGAGGTAACGACGGGTTATCGCAAAGGATGAATGATTGAATATATCCATTAGCATGACAGGCAGCACCCCGGATTTCCACGCAAAATATCCAAAGGTTTTCCGCAGGCTGTGACTGGCGATACGACCTGCGAGAGCAATCGCTTCGGCGGCGGCGCGGACGATCCGCCCCGCCCTGTGTTTTTTCCGGGTTTGCCTGCCCTTTTACCGCCGCCGCCATCCGCTGAGCCATACCGAACATCCTTTTTTGATAGATTGACTAAATTCCCGTTAAGCTTGCGCAACACGACATATAGTGCCGCCGCAAGCGCAAACATACCACATGTTGTTGCGCGGCGTATCTATAGTGTAGCGCCGGCATGACCAAATGTCAAGTGCCAAACGGTTGATTTTCTACATAAATTTAACAGTAAAATTTTGTCGAAAATATTTTCAAAAAACTATTTCCCGCTTGAGCCAAAATGTAGCAAACGCCGGTAAGCCGCAATAACGCGGGGTTTTCGCTAACTATGTCCAAGCAAAGCAAGGTAACAAAGAGCATAATTCAGCGGAAACGAAGACCAAACAATAAGGCGCGTTTTCACAAAATTTTTTAAAAGGGTACATAGCTTTACCGTTGATCGAATGCGTCAAAAAGGAAAGCGTATCGCGGGCGCTGGTGACATTGCCCGACGGGTCGTAATACGTTTTCCTGACCCCATTATACACCGTGCCGCCCGACACAAAGGCCGGGCGGCTGCGTGCTGGTATAGTTTTATTCTTTCGGCATATAAATTCCAGCAATCTTCATATCCTGCCAATAGGTAAAATGTGTTTCTCTATCTTCCTCTTTAATTGCACGTAATGTGTATAATCCTACATTATCAGGGTTTTTAATATCTTTTGTATAATCTAATAAGAAAAATAAGTATTCATCTTTTTCTGTCGTGACCTTATACCATGATTTTATTTCTGTCAAAACGGTTTTTCCGTTTTCAACAACACCATCAGAACCCCAATTTTCATTTTTCCATGACTTAATCTCACCTTGGATGAGGGTTAGCAAATATTCAATGCTTTCATCTATGCTTTCAGCTTCTTCTAATGCTTGTTTTGAAAAAATGGTTTTTATTGCATCTTTGTCTTTGTTTTTTATTGCATCAGTTAATTGTCCAAAGTGGGCGTCAACTTTTTTATCATCACTGAAAGTCAATATTCCCCTACCTCCAAACGTACATGAGGATAATTGTAATACAACAATTATAAGAATTATGCATATAAATAGCCTCCGCATAAGTTATTTATCCCCTCCTTTAAAATGTGAATGTAGCCGTGTAGTTTGTCGTGTCAAATACCCATCTAATGTCTTTACCATTCCATGTATTATAGAACGCATTAAACATATCTATATTGCCAGAGAAATTAATGTTGTATATCGCTGTTAAGTTACCGGCTTTTACATCTTTGAATTCCGGGTTAAAGCCTGTTATCCACCACTGATTAGCACTTGGCGCATAGCTGAATATTGTATTCCCTTTGTTGTCTTTCAATGTCAGCGTCATTGGTAAAGCAAGGTTTTTATCTACAAGCCAGTGTTCTGTTTCATAGCCATTTACTACCAAACGCCTGTATAGTCCAAATTCAGCTCCCGCACCTAAATTGATATAATCGCCCTTCCATGCCCAGAAAATTAACTCATCACCATTAGGCATAAA
>WRDI01000136.1 GCA_009783515.1 Bacillota bacterium
TTGAGCATTGCGCATTATTAACGACGTTGCGCATTATTAATAATATATTTCTCCGCCCCCTCAAAAAGAATGGACAAAACGCCGCGATTGGTGTATAATATTTCGGGAAATTATGGATTGCGGTAAAAACATGAAAAAAACTATTGAAAAAAGCCAAAAACAGGCCGAAAACAAGTATTACATCACTACGCCGCTGTATTATCCAAGCGGCAAATGGCACCTTGGGCACAGCTATACCACAGTGTGCTGCGACGCTATCGCGCGTTACAAACGTCTCTCTGGATTTGATGTTTTTTACCTGACGGGTACGGACGAACACGGGCAAAAAATCGCCGAGCGCGCCGCTTTGTCGGGCAAGACGCCCAAGCAATTTGTGGACGGACTCACGGACGACATCAAGCGGCTGTGGGCTTTGCTTGACATAAGCTACGACGGCTTTATCAGGACGACGGACGATTTCCATAAAAACGCCGTGCGGAATATTTTTACGCGCCTTTATGAAAGCGGCGACATTTACAAGGGCAAGTACAAGGGGAAGTATTGTACTCCCTGCGAGGCGTTCTGGACGGACGCACAGCTTGTGGACGGCAAGTGCCCCGACTGCGGGCGCGAGGTGCGTGAGGCGGAGGAGGACTGCTACTTTTTCAAACTGAGTAAGTATCAGGCGCAAATCGAAAAGCTGTTGACGCAGACCGATTTTTTGCAGCCGCCCAGCCGCGCAAACGAAATGGTCAACAATTTTGTCCGCCCCGGATTAAGTGACCTTGCCGTCAGCCGCGCCTCGGTGACGTGGGGGATTCCCGTTCCTTTTGATACGAAACACGTGATTTACGTGTGGATTGACGCGCTTAGTAATTATGTGACCGCGATGGGGTATGACGGCACACAGAAAGCGAGAGAGCAGGCGTTGGGCGTGGGTGACGGTTGGACGGACGGAAATAAAACGAAGTTTTGGCCTGCTGACGTACACATGGTGGGCAAGGAAATTGTGCGCTTTCACGCGATTATCTGGCCCGCAATCCTTATGGCGTTAAGTTTGCCTCTGCCAAAAAAGGTTTACGGTCACGGGTGGCTTTTGTTCGGCGGCGACAAAATGAGTAAATCTAAGGGCAACGTTGCAGACCCGTTTGTGCTGGCGGAGAGGTACGGGGTGGACGCTCTGCGCTTTTATTTGTTGCGCGAGATACCCTTCGGCTTAGACGGCACATACACGGAGGAATCGTTTTTGACTCGCATAAACAGCGATTTGGTCAACGATTTGGGAAATTTGGTGAAAAGAAGCGTGGCGATGGCGAACCAATATTTTGGCGGGGTTGTTAAGAAGGACGGAGGTGCGGGTTGCCAAACTGACGACGTTTTTTTACAGAGGGACAATACATTAATCGAAAAAATCAAGGGGTTAAAACAAAGGACGGATTTGGCGATTGACGGCTTAAGCTGTTCTAAGGCGTTGGAGGAAATTTTTACCGTCATCGACGCCGCAAATAAATATATCGACCAAAACGAGCCGTGGAAGCTGAATAAATCGGGCGAAAAGACGCGGCTTAATATTGTTTTATATAATCTTTTGGAAAGCGTAAGGGTGATTGCAACGCTGCTTTTGCCGTTTATCCGCGGCGGCGCGGAACGGATTTTCGGTATGCTTAACCTGCCCGTCCCGTCTGATTTTTCGGGGGAGTTTGGGCGCGTAAAGGCGTACAAGACCAATGCGGACGAGGTATTATATCCGAGGTTAGACGTTAAAAAGGAATTGGAATACCTCGTGGCTTATGCCGAAAAGGAAGCGGCGGGAAAAGAAGCAGAGGTGACAAAAGCCGCACAAATAACGCAAAACGAAGCGAAAAAGGACGAAAAGAAAGGGGGCAAAATGACTGACAAGGAATTGATAGACATAGACCAATTTTCTAAAATAGACCTGTGCATCGCGGAAATTACTTTTGCCGAAAAGGTAGAAAAATCCGACAAACTTTTACGGCTTGTGGTGCGCGTAGGGGACGATGAACGGGTGGTGGTCAGCGGAATCGCCAAGCATTACGCCCCCGAAGCCCTTATCGGCAAAAAGGCGGTGCTGGTTGCCAACCTTCAGCCAGTAAAAATCCGCGGAATCGAAAGCCAAGGAATGCTGCTTGCGGCGGGGAACGGGGAGAAGCTGGTTTTGATTTCGCCGGAAGCGGATATCGAGAGTGGGAGCAACGTGAACTAATGCTCAATGTGCAATGCTCAATGAATGATATATTTTAAGTAATTTGCCCTGAACGATAAGAATTGTTCACCTCAAAAAAACTCGACCGCCATTGCGCATTGCGCATTGAGCATTCGGAACGAACAAAGGTATTGATAACGTGACGCAAAAAATAACGCACTGCAACCTAATAGACACTCACGCCCATTTGTGCGATACGAGATTAAACCATAATGAAATAATCGCAAGTATGGGAAACGACAACCTTGACAAGATAATCACGGTCGCTTACGATATGCCGTCGAGCCGTTTTTCACTTGATTTGGCGGCGAGAAACAAGGACGTTTACGCCTCGGCGGGCGTCCACCCAAGCGACATTAAGAAAATGCACGAAGCCGACCTTGACGAGTTGCTTGCGCTGTCAAAA
>WRDI01000137.1 GCA_009783515.1 Bacillota bacterium
CAAAGCGGGGCATTAGCCGCCTCCAAGTATTATGAAACGCGCAACAATCGTTTTATTTGGATTGAGAGCTTGTGGGCGGCGGATGCGCCGTGGGCAAAGGCGATACCCGATTTTGACACCTTCGAAAGGAATGTAGATTCATACTTGGGCGTCAAAGACGGTGTCTACAAAAATGCGGGACAGCTGGACCTTAAGGTTTTGGGCGAACTTAAAAAAGCGTCCACTTACAACAAGGTAATGGGGGTAATCCGGAGCGAGTCGCCGCCGGAAGGAGCCGACCGTCCCAATGGCTATCTGATTTTGGCGGTGTTGGCTATCGGATTTTCGCTTTTGTCGCAGTTTATCACTACCCGCCAGCAAAAACGGTCGGGGCAAGTGGGCACGCAGGGCAACACCATGAAGATTATGATGTTTATTATGCCCGCAATGGTCGGTGTTTTCGCGCTTATGTATACCGCGTCGTTTGCCGTGTACATGATAACCAACTCGGTCATGTCCCTCTTGATAAACTTATTGACCACGGCGGTTTTGGGCGGGATAAGTATGCGAAAGGCGAAGGAGGAGCGTTCGGACACTGGAGTGGTGAAGTATGGACGGCGAGATCCAAACGACAATATTAAAAAGAAGTAGTTATTAGTTTATCAGGTATCAGTTATAAGACCGTGCAAGGGAGTGTTCGTGGTCTTGCTTCGTAGCAGGTAATGGTGGGGTAACAGACAAATAATAATTTAAAATTTGACCTTACCTGATATCTTGTACCTGATAACTGATAATTCTACAACAAATAAAAAATATAAAAGGAGTATAGTATGATTACTATAGAGGTTGCGGCGAAGACCGTACAAAAAGCAATAGAAGAGGGCCTTTTAAAGCTTAACAAGACCGAGGACGAGGTTGATATAAAGGTGCTTAATTCCGGCGGATTTTTGAAAAAGGCAAAGATCGAGATGACGGTCACAGAGGAAGAAAAGCCCGCAAAGAAAGAGGAAAGGCCGCCCTTAAAACAGTGGGAGCAGTTTAAGATGCCGGATAAAAGATCGGAGCAAAAGCAGGAATACAAGCAGCAAATTCCCGCCGCAAAGAATGAGCAAAGGCAAGAACAAAAAAATTTCGAGCAAAAACCGAAATTTAAGGGGCGGCAGGAGCAAAAGCCATTTGCGCAGAGGCAGTCCGAGCAAAAACAGCAGGTTTCGAACGTAAAATTGGAGCAGAAGGCAGAGCAAAAGCCCAAATTTGAGCAAAAGCAGGAAAAGGCGGAGCAGTCCGGGTGGGAAAAATTCGAGTCTAAGCCCGCGCCTTACAAACAGCCGTGGCAAAAGCAGGAAAGAACGGAAGAGCAAACGGCACAAAAGCCTTTTGCCCAAAAGCAAGATAGAAAGGATGAGCAAAAGGCTTACGTGCAGAACCGGGACGATATTGACGGATTGGTGCCTCCGCCTACGCCGCAGTACCAGCAACGGCAAGGCTATAAGCAAGGTGGTGTGACTTCCCGCGGTGAGAGCGGTGCCAACAAAGACGACAAGGGGTATCAGCCTTTCCGCCAAAGAGCCGACCGCCAAAGTTACGACAGGCCGCGTGAAAAAACAGACGAACACCGCCAGCGCCCGCATGCCGAAATTACCGAGGAAGCCGCCAAGGAAGCCGCCGCTTTTGTGGAAAATCTCCTTAAAAAAATGGACATCGAGTTTAAGCTTACCAGCCAGATTACAGACGGCGACCTTAAACTTAACATAGAATGCGAAAACGGCGCGATTATAGGCTACCGCGGCGAAACGCTGGATTCGGTAGAGTACCTTGCCTCGCTTGCCTTAAACAAAAACGACGACAAGTATTACCGTATCAGCGTGGACTGCAACGATTATCGCACTAAGCGCGTCGAAACGCTGGCGGGACTTGCGGGCCGCATGGCGGACAAGGCGGTCAAGACGGGACGCAAAGTGATTTTAGAGCCCATGAGTAGCTCTAGCCGCAAGATTATCCACTCGGTTTTGAGTGCGAACGACCGCATAATAACCAAGTCCGAAGGCAGGGAACCGAATCGCAGGATTGTGATTATACCCAAGAGATTTAGATAAGGTATCAGGCATTGAAGGTAACAGGTAACGGTGGAATGATGAGCAAATAATAATTTAAAATCCGACCTTCCTTTGCCTGATACCTCATACTCGATACTTTGTAATTAATATGATACCTGATAACTAAAAAATTGATCGATACTATTTACTGAATATTGTGCGCCGTGCACCGGAGAAAATATGGAAGAGCTTTTGAAAAACATAGGGCTGTCGCTCACCCAATTTCACGCGGCGGCAAGGGCAAAGGAAATCCTCTGTGAAAGCGGGTTTGAGCAGTTGTACGAGTGTGACGGATGGAATGTACAAAAAGGCGGCAAATACTTTGTGCTCCGCAACGATTCCTCGCTTATCGCCTTTAACGTGGGGGAGGAATTTGCCTTCAATATCGCCGCGGCGCACATAGACGCCTGCTGCCTGCGGGTAAAGGGCAAGCCCGAAATGGATAAAGGGGGAGTCCGCGTCCTCAACACGGAGGTCTACGGCGGGCCTATCCTCAATTCGTTTTTTGACCGCAAATTAGTTTTGGCGGGCAG
>WRDI01000138.1 GCA_009783515.1 Bacillota bacterium
CGGCTCGGAAGTATTTTAGGGAGCGAAGCAACCGGTGACAATTATAAACCAAAGACACCCGCAAAACTTGTTTTGTGCGGAAAAAACGAACACCGAAAAACGACAAAAATCAGCCGTGGGGAAGTATAACATGAATAAGCCGCTTGTCGCCGTTATCGGTCGACCAAATGTAGGAAAGTCCACTTTTTTTAATAAAATCTGCGGAAAACGGATATCCATCGTCAAGGATACGCCGGGGGTTACGCGCGACCGGATTTACGCCGACGCGGAGTGGTGCGGGCGTTACTTTACACTGATTGATACGGGCGGAATTTATTACGGAGTAACCAAGGGTCAGGGGTCAGGGGTCAGAAATGAAGGCGAAAACAACGGGCAGGGCAAAAGCGACAACGACTACGGCGTGAACGTCTTTGCCTCCGAGGTCAAGCGCCAAGCCGAAATCGCCGCTCAGTTATCAGACGTAATTGTCTTTTTGGTGGATGGCAAGGCCGGTCTGACAGCGGACGATGCCACAATAGCAAATTACCTGCGCCGCGCCCAAAAACCCGTAATCTTAGCTGTAAATAAACTTGACAACTTTGAAATGCAGTTGACCTACGACTTTTACGAGCTGGGCTTAGGCGAGCCATTCCCAATTTCTTGTGAGCAGGGCAAGGGTTTGGGCGAACTTTTAGATGAAATCGTAAAGGATTTTGTCCGCCTGCCAGACGAGGAAAGCACCGCTCTCAAAATCGCCGTGACGGGCAAGCCCAACGTCGGCAAATCCTCGCTGGTCAACAAAATTTTGGGGTATAACCGCGTGATAGTCAGCGACGTCGCTGGCACCACGCGGGACGCAATCGACACGCCTTTTGAAAGGGGCGGCAAAAATTTCGTTCTGATTGACACTGCCGGTTTGCGGCGCAAGCGGGCGATAGACGACGAAAGTGTAGAGCGGTACTCCGTTATCCGCGCGATAGGAGCGGTCAAACGCGCCGATGTCGTTTTGTGCGTGATTGACGCGTCGGACGAGATCTCCGAGCAGGACATTAAGGTCGCCGCATTGTCGCATGAGGAGGGGAAGCCCACCATAATAGTGGTTAACAAGTGGGACAAGGTGGAAAAGGATACATTTACCATAGAGGAGTATCGCAAAAAATTGGACGCGGATTTGGCGTTTATGGGGTACTACGAGAGCATTTTTGTGTCGGCGGCGACAGGACAGCGCGTGGATAAGATTTTTGGGCTTATCGAAAAAGTATATGAGAACAATTCGCGACGGATTACCACCGGAATGTTGAACGACGTAGTTCGCGACGCTGTGGCAATCTCGCCGCCCCCTTCATTTTCCGGAAAGCGCCTGAAGATTTTGTACGCGACGCAACCGCAGACCAACCCGCCCAAATTCGTGATATTCGTTAGTAACCCCAAGCTTTTGCATTTTTCTTACCAGCGATATTTGGAAAACCAGCTTAGGCGGGCATTTGATTTTTCGGGTACGCCCATTGTACTTAGTTTTGTAAAAAGAGAATAGGACATTATAGCCCAACACAAGCGTCAGGCCGCAGGGCGGCGCGGCAAATACATTACCCGCCGGCATAACAAGCATCGCATACAATTTGTTCGCCCGCTGCGGCAGCTTGCAAAACATTCATATACCGGGCAGCGTACAAACCATTGAAAGCTTCGCTTTTTGGGAGTGCGCCGGCCTTACGGACATCACATTTGGCGCGGGCAGCCAATTAACGAGTATCTACAACAACGCATTTTACGGCTGCGCGGCTTTAACGGACGTTATGCTGCCGGGCGATGTGGATTATATAGCGCCCTACGCGTTTGACGGCTGCGGCAGTTTAACATACATCAATATTCCGGGCGGGGTGTCGCACATAGGTGCGGGGGCGTTTCAAAACTGCGCCGGCCTTACGACGCTGGATATAGAAAGGGAATCGCCGTTAAGCGCCGTAACCATCGGCCTTAACGCTTTTTTAAATTGCCCCCTTGCCGCTATCCTTGTGCCGGACAGCGCGAGCTTTGCCGCGTATACGCAGGCCGCGGGCTGGTCAAGGCGCGACGGGTATGTATTTTGAAGAAATTTTGGAAAGAATCGGTTGACTTTTGCCGGTTTTTTTAATATAATTGTACTAACATAAAAACAAAGACTTAAAGGAGGGTTTGAACAAAATGGCAAAGAAAATCTTAATACCGGGGGTGCTACTGATTATGGCATTTTCACTTGGGGCTTGCGGAAACCAAATTCCTTACAACGCAAAAATTTTTTACAACGCACAAGCACTAATGAATGAAGAATACTTGGAAGCAAACATGACTTGGGATGTCTCTATACAAGGAGAACAAGTATTGGGTGCAAATTTGCCGCCGACAAGGACTCACATAATTACAAACAAGAACAGCTTCGATTTAGCGTTTAGCGAATTTCCTCAAGAGATTGACCTTTCAGAGAAAATGATTTTGGTTTATTTTTTCACTTCGTCATATCCAATAAGTCCATATAAACTTGAAAAGGTAAATCTTGATGGCGATACTTTGCACATTCAATTTAAACTCAATAAATCGGGTTCGCCGTTAGTACCAGACGCAGGGTTGCCAAGACA
>WRDI01000139.1 GCA_009783515.1 Bacillota bacterium
GGCGTATCAGACGATAGACGCGGCGGTCAAGCTTTCGACCGCCCCTGACCTCTGATTACAGGTCGTCGGCGTCGGTCTCCGGTTCGGAATAATGCATGCCGCTACCCGTATAACTCCCCAAAACGTCAAATCTTGAATAAAAGGGCTTCTTTAATTTTGTATACAGCCTGAATTTTTTCATATGTTTTTCCCGTCCTTTCTCTTTTCTATAGTTTTTTGCATATTCGCCCCTCATATTCGAGTTAATTTTTAACAAGCCCTTTTGTTCGCTTGTTTTTTTTACCGTTTGCGGCTATAATTACATTAGTATGGATTAAAATGTGAGCGGATAAAAACATGAAAAACAAAAAAATTATCAATTTTATAAAAGAATTCCTCTTGATTTTGCTACTGGGCTTTTTTGTGGCGGTTTCGTACTACTGTTTTGTCACGCCAAACAATTTCGCGCCCGGCGGAATATACGGCCTAAGCAGTATGATACAAAACAAGACCGTAGGATTATGGGGGCTAAAAAACGGGATTCCGTGGGCAGTTCCCGTCTTAATCTTTAGCATACCGATAGTCATCGTATCATTCATAGTCCTAAGCAAAAAATCGGCGGTTGTTATCATGTTAGTAGCCCTCTCGTGCAGCGGCTTTGACATCCTTTTAGAGCTTGTACGATTTCCGCAATATTTGGCAAACGGCGACCCCATTCTGTGCCTTTTCGCAGCCGCTATAGGCGGAATTTTGGCGGGAGTCGCCTTTGCCATAACGATAAAGTTTTTTGGAACTGCGGACGGCACCATAGCAATCGCCGCAATAATAAAAAAGAAACGTCCCGCCTTAAACATTCCGTGGGCGACCTTCGCGTTCGACGCTGTAGTCGTTGGCGTGTCCTTTTTTGTATACTGGAACGATTACACCGCGTCCGTTGCGAATGAGCCTATAGGCGCGAAAATAGTAGCGGCGAGTATGCCCGTCGTTTACTCGATAGTAAATATGTTTTTTGTCAGCAGGTTTTGGGACTTATTGCTTAAGGGGTTTTCGGCGGCTTACAAGTTTGAAATCGTCTGCACACCCGGCGAGGCGGAGAAAATTTCGCAAATACTCATGGAGCAACTGGGCAGAGGCGTCACCGTGGCAGAGGCGGAGGGGATGTACACGCGGAGCCCAAAATCGCTGATAATATGTGTGATTCCAAAAAAGCAGATCACAAATTTTAAAAGGATTTTAAAGGATTTCCCCGATGCCTTTGGATATGTTGTGCCGGCGAATGAAGTCATGGGGAATTTTTATTAGCAGGTATCAGGTAAAAGGTATCGGGTAAAGGTTGGTTGGCGTTAATTTTTTATTTTTCTTTTAATGTGATCATTCCTGATACCTACCTATTCAGTCCTTCAAGCAGCTCGATAAAAACCTTAAGATGCAGCCGCTCGTCCATCAGAATGCGCTGGATTATCGCCGCAACCTGCTGATTTTCCAGTCTCGCCAGAATATTTTCATAATCCTCAATCGCCCCGCTCTCCGCCTCGATATCGTCCATCAGCATTTTTTGCGGGTGCGTCGAATACCGGACATGGCAGGCGTTAAAAAAATTGCACATCTGCGGCGGGCAGGCGGTAAAGACCGGACTGGCGCCAAGGCGGATAAGCGCGCTGCCCAAAATATCCAAATGCTTCATCTCGGAAATGGCGATTGCCTCAATCGTTTTGGCGATTGCCTCCATGCCACCGTGCTCAAAGTTAAAGTGGTGGAAAAGATACTGAAGTATCGCCGTCATTTCCCCTCTTGCCGCGGCATAGGCGGGCGCGATAAGCCTCGCGCTCTTTCTGTCCTCGTACAGCTCGTCGGTGGACGGGTACGGCAAATCAACAATTAATGGACCCATATAAAAAACCTCCGCGTAATGTATATTCACGCGGAGGCAGGTGTGTGAGGTTTTAATTCAAATATCAGTACATAAATGTCAGCCGAGCAAGTGTTCGCAGGCGGCCACTCTGACTACTCCAAAAGCCACCAGCGCGATAAAGACACCCAGAAAAATAACGGTCAAAATAAGGCGCACCCGCTTTTTGGTCTTCTCGGACAGCGGCTGGTATAGGGTTTTACCCTCGCCTACATAGTGGCGGCACTCCGGGCACATCCCCTCCTTAGGTTGTACCTTTTGTTTACAATTCGGGCAAATAATCAGTCCGGTCACGGGAGGCATAATCACGGGGTCGTTTATGCCCCCGGTTTTCTCTTTTAGGTCTTTAATATCTGTGTTGTTTTCTTTGCGGTCGTCTATGCCCGCGCCGGTTTTATCCTTTTTTTCCTTGCCTTGACCATTATCTCCCATATTCACCATCTCCTGTTCTTTATTAGACCTGCTCACGCCAGCAGAAGGAACGGCTTATTCTATACTTTTTCGAGAGCATAAGTCAATCATTTGCAACAATAATTTTTAATAGCCTGCTTCGTGATTTCAAATGACGGGCTCTTCGGGTCTATTCCCACCCCAAAAAATCTGAAGTGACAGCAAAGAAGAAGAAGAAGAAGAAGAAGAAGAAGAAGAAGAAGAAGAAGAAGA
>WRDI01000140.1 GCA_009783515.1 Bacillota bacterium
GTCGATTTGAAAACCAAAATATCCAAGTATGGCGCCGATGCGGTTAAGGGAGACAGGATGCTCTTTTTCGGCGTCGGTAACCACGGCGGCGGCCCTACAAAAGAGATGCTTGACTATCTGGATGGAATAAGAGGTAAAAACAATTATATTTATTCGTCGCCCGATAAGTTTTTTGCGGATGCGGCGTCTGTCAAGTTGCCCGTAGTCGAGGGTGAGTTGCAAAGGCACGCAGTGGGTTGCTATTCTGCTCACTCGGGCATAAAAAAACAAAACAGGACGGCGGAGAGGTGCCTTATATCCGCCGAAAAATGGTCGGCGGCGGCAAAGTATTTGGGATTTGCGAGCGCGGCGGAACGCAAGGCCGTTTTGGACGATGCCTGGGGCAAACTGCTTTTTAATCATTTTCACGATGCGCTGTGCGGGTGCAGCATCAAATCCGCCTGTGAGGACCTACTAAACACATACGGGGCGGTCATTGATACGACGACGCAAATTTCGGGTTTTGTAACGCAGCGCATGGCGGCGGAGATAGACACCTGCAAAGGATTGGTGCCCGAAAAAGCCAAGGAACAGTTGGGTGCCCCCGTAGTCGTCTTTAATTCCTCGGGTGCGCCCGTAAAGGTTAAGGTGCGTTTAAGAAGAAAGTTCTTTGAGTTGTTCGGGGCAAAAGATAATTTTGTCGCCGTTAGTCCCGACGGTTCCAAGACCCCTGTCCAAAAGATTAAGGGTGAACATTTGTTCCCCGATTCGTACGACGGGGTGTTTGCCGCCGATGTTCCGCCTTTCGGGTATAAGTTGTTTTATATCCGCAAAGAGGAATTCGGCGCGAACACAATGCAGGTTTACCGCGAACCGGACAGATATCCCGAACGGTCGCTTAACGCGGTATACGGCGATTTTGTGATGGACAACGGACGGCTCACTGTACGGATAGACGGGAAATCTTTTGCGCTCAAAAGCGTTAAGGATAAGACAGGGCGCGAGTTGATGGGCGGCACCGCGCGCGCCGTTGTGCTGGACGACAGCGACAACGATACTTGGGCGCACGATGTTTCGCAAGAGGCGCATATAAGAAACAACAGTTTGGGCGTGTGGTCCTCTTGCAACGAGTTTTTGGGACGGGACATAGGGGAATTTGAGGGAGTTTCGGCAGAAATCACCGAAAACGGACCGGTGCGCTGCGCTGTCCGTTGCCGTTATGTTTACGGCGGAAGCACACTCGAACAAGAGTTTGTTCTGTACGAGGGCGAGGATGTCCTGCATTGTACCGCACATCTTGGTTTGCGCGAGAGACACAAAACGGTTAAACTTGCTTTTAAGACTCATGAGAATTTTGACAGTTTTGTGTGTGAAACGCCTTTTGGATTTGATAGGCGCGCCGCCGACGGCAAGGAATGCTTCGGGCACAGGTGGGCGCGGGCGGGCGGATTAAATTTTGCGAGCGACGCAAAATACAGTTACAGCGCGGCGCAAAATGAACTGCGTGTAGTCGCGGCAAGGAGTGCTCTGTACGCCGACCACGGAGGTTTTAGGGACGGCAGCGGCGAATGTTTGGACATGGGAGCGCAATCGTTTTGCTATGCGCTGTGGGGAGGCGACAATTTTGCGGATATTACGGCAAAAGTTGCGAGTTTGTACGCCCCGTTTGAGATTGTTTTCGAAGGATACCACGGCGGCGTGAGACCGGATGAGGAGAGTTTTTTGAAAGTAAGCCGGGGAATCGAAGTATCCGCCGTCAAAGAAGCGGAGGACGGAGACGGCTGCGTTGTGCGTGTATACGACGCGGGCGGCAAGGGTGCGTCGGGCGAGGTTGAGTTGTTTGGGACAAAGGTGCAAATCAACCTAAAACCCTTTGAAATTAAGACCTTAAAATATTCGGGCAATAAGGTTGCCGAGACGGACATACCGGAATTAAACTTATGAACGACATCCAAATACTAAAAGCGGTCAAAAAAAGGGAGCGCGGCAGCCGCCTGTTGTACTACGCCGATTTTACCGACGCTTGCTGGGAAAATGTCGCCAAATCTTACGGTACAAAAAAGGATAGGGAAGAGTTTTGCATAGAGAGGGGTTTTTTTATATCCAAGGTTCTTTTTCCCAAGCGGCGCGATGACGCGCCAAAACTTGATTTTTCGCAGTATTTTAGGGACATCAAAATCCCCGAGGGTGTCAAACCCGACCCCGAGGGTATGTTGATGATGCCGGGCAGCACCTACCACTTTACACACCTTATAAGCCCTTTGCGCAATATTTATGATTTTGACGAGATACGCAGGTTTCCTATTTACCGCCGAAAAGAGCATTTTGATTTTTCGCATTACAAGCGCGTGGTTGAGGAATCTCATGCGCGCGGCCAAACGGTAAAGGCGTGGGCGGGACGATTCTTTGAAACGGCATGGCCATTGCGCGGGTATGAAAATATGCTTGCCGATATGATAGTTGAGCCGGAAACCGCCGAATACTTTTTGGATATAGAAACCGATTTCAATAAGGCTAAGGTAACGGCGGCGGCGGAAGCGGGGGCCGA